>JAIRYA010000059.1 GCA_031268005.1 Puniceicoccales bacterium
GTAACACTTGCAACTATGCAAATAAAATTTTAAAAGATGAGCAAAATTAAATAAATAAAAAATATTGATAAAAACAAAATTCACAGGCAAGGAATTGCTAACTGGGGTTCATTATCTTCCACCACAGGAAACTACATTTAGTTTTTATGAATATCTCCACTTTGCGTTCATTGCTCCAATGAGGCCTATCAGTCTCCATTCTCCGTGTCGAATGAATAATCAAAAAAATCGAAACTTGAGACCGTTCCCCAGGACTCCGGAGAAGGCTGATTTATTTGTGGATTTGGATGATTTTTTTTAGAGAGGTGAATATTCCATCGATTTTTAATTTGATTATCCGTTCGATTCGGAAAATTTTGTGCAATTTTAGCCCATTTATTTCCCCATAATTGGTGTTGTTCTATCAGAAGTTGATCCTCTTCTTTAGTCCAATTCCCATGATTTATGAAGGGATTGAGTTGCTCTATCCAGCGATCTCGGCATTGCTTGGCCGTTCGGCCAGGTATTTTGGTGGCAATTTGCTTCCAGTTTTGTGTGCGCTTCATCGCATTCCATAGCAACTCATCTTCATTCTCCTGCCAATACTTTTTCGTCCGTTTTCCGGGAAAAGATGGATTTTTTTTATCCACATTTCCAGTGCTTAAATTCTCGGAATGTTGATCTTGATTTTCTTGCCGTTTCGAGAGATTGGAGTACCATCGATTTTCAATGCTATTATCCGTTCGATTTGGGAGTTGTTTAGCACATCGGGACCATTCATGGCCATTTTTTTCAACAAACGCAATGATAAAATTATCCTCTTCTTCGGTCCAGGGGTTATGACTGACATCGGGAGACAGTGCGTTTAACCAGCGCTTGCGGCATTGCCAGCCCTTGCGGCCAGGTACTTTGGCGGCAATTTGCTTCCACTTTTTTGGGCCATAGCGGCTTACCACATCCTCTAATAGGTGATCTTCTTCCAAAGTCCATCGCCGGTATTTCCTTTCTGATCCCGTTGTGTGCCCATCGCTTTCCGACGACGCATAGGCCGCGGACGCTGCAAATATTAGAAAAAGGCCCCAAAGGACGAATGACCTATTTTTTATACAATTTTGATTCATCGAAAGCCCTATCATAGTAACACTTGCAACTACGCAAATAAAATTTCAGCGGAAATGCTAAACCAAATAAATAAAAAAATATTAATAGAAACGAAGGGATCCTCGCCAGGAAACCCGTCTCCTGGACCTTTTATAGGCCCAATTGCTTTGCAAATTTCAAAGCAATTGGGCAACGGGAGTTTCTTTTTTTTAATTCGGAGCTCCCGCGGCTTTGCCGCGGGGCTGGTTTTGGCTGAAGGAAGTCAAGGAGTCTGCGACTTTTTGTGAAGTTTAAGGCAAAGCTTCAAGGCAATCGGCAACATCCCGTGGCAACCTTATTTCATCATTCGCCTTAAAGATATTGACAGAAAGAAAAATTTGTGCGATTTATCGGCCATGGGGAGTGAAAAGGAAAATTTATTGTGGATGATTTTAAATGGACTTCCGGAAGTTGGGCCCGTAACTTTTCGTCGCCTTAGGGAACGTTTTAGCGGAAGAATTCGCGATATTTTTTCGGCTTCCTACGATGAACTCGCTTCCATCGGTGGGATTTCCTGCGTTGCTGCGGAACACATCGTGCACTGGGAAAATTATTTCAATTTGATGCAGGAACAGGAAAAACTTGCGGCAACGCATTCGAAATTTATTGGGCAAAGGGATAAAAATTATCCGGCACTATTGAAAGAAATTTACGATGCCCCAATTGGGCTTTATGCCAAAGGAAAACTGGATTTAAGTCGGAACAATTGCATCGCCATCGTAGGGACTCGAAAGGCAACGGTCTACGGCTTAAAAATAGCACGCGATTTTGCCCGTGAATTGGCAACGCTAGGTTTTATCATTGTAAGTGGAATGGCCCTGGGCATCGATAGTGCGGCACACGAGGGCGCACTGGCGGCGGAGGGAAAGACGGTGGCCGTTTTGGGTTCCGGCGTCGACATCATTTATCCCCATGAAAATAAAAAACTCTATGCAAAAATTGTGGAAAATGGAACTGTCCTCTCCGAATTTCCGCTGGGCAGAAAAGCGGATAAAATAACCTTTCCCATTCGAAATCGCGTGATTGCGGGAATGTGTTCCCACGCCATCATCATCGAAAGCAACGACGGCGGTGGCAGCATGATTACGGCACACATTGCCAATGAATATGGGCGGAGTGTCATGGCCGTACCGGGACGCGTGGATCAAAGTACAAGTCGTGGCTGCCACGAGCTCATTCGCAATGGGGCGACACTCGTAAGTTGCCTGGATCATATTCTAGAGGAACTGGATTATTCGCGGCAAAGGCTTTTAAATTTTGGCGAGGCGAAGTTTCCCTTTCCGGATCAGGTGGCCATGGATCCCGTAGAGCGCCGCATCATTGACTTTTTAAGGGAAAAAGGTATGGCTTCCCTGGATGAAATTTCGGAGGCATTGGCAATTCCCACCTACCATTTAATTTCCCGCTTGCAGCTCCTGGAATTGCGCCAAACGGTACAATGCGATGGGAGCGGAAACTATGTGTATCATAAAAACTGAAACTTGACAACGGCGATGATTTCCCCTATAGGAAAGGGCATGGAGGAGGATTTTCCCGAAACATTATCCATTTGTTGTCGAATTGCCGCGGATAAAAAATGTACCGATCTCAAAATTTTTGACCTTCGGAAGGGATCGAGTATCGTGGATTATATCGCGTTGGCAACGTGCACATCGGAATCCCATTTGAAGGCAGTGGGCGATGCACTCTATCAAACTTTTAAGCACAACTATGGCCAATTATGTTCCATGGATTACAAGCCATTGAGTGGTTGGATGGTTTTCGATGCCTTCAATATTTTTTTTCACGCATTTACGGAGCCAACGCGCAGGAGGTATGATCTCGATAAACTCTTCGAGAAATCAAATGTTTTGGATTTGGATTACATTTTAGCGGTTGACATCTGCCAAAAAAGTACAGCATCAAAGAATTAATTGTTATGGCCAGAGAGCATATTATTTTGGAATGTACGGAGGCAAAGGCAGAGGGAAAGCCTGTCTCGCGCTATATGTCGACGCGCAATAAGAAATTGCAAACTGAACGCGTGGAAAAAATGAAGTATAATAAATTTCTTCGCCGCCATACCCTGCACCGCGAGATTAAGAAATAATTGTTCCATTGTGGAAAGTTCGAGGGTTGTGGAAGTATGTAATACCTGTCGCAGCGTCATTGTTTTTGAGGAAAGTATTTGCGAATTATTTCGAAAATTGGACAAATGTGAGCGCTTTCGCATTGGCGATGGGGATCTTTCCATTTCCCTTATTTCAAGGCAAAAAATGAAAGCCATACACGCCAAATTTCTTGGGGATTCTTCGCTGACGGATGTGATTACATTCCAAGGAGATTCGGATTTGAATTTTTCGGGGGAGATTTTGATCTGCCCATTGTATGCCTTTGAGCAAAGTAAAATTTACCAAACAACTTTTCGGGAGGAAATAAAACTATACCTAATTCACGGCTATCTCCATCTCTGCGGATTGGAAGATAAAACGGAAAAAGAGGCTCGGCATATGCGGGACGGAGAAGCGTTTTGCATGAATTTTTTGGGGGATTATTCGTTGCAGATTTTTCTTAGGAGCGACGAAATTCATCCAAAATATTTTCAAATTTAAATGAACAAAAAAAGCGGAGATAAATCTCCGCCCATCATGAGATAAAATAAAATTTTACATATTTTCATATTTTCTGCGCAGCATATTATTAAATACGGCAACCTTTTTTAGGCGGCGGCGTTTGGCGCAAGGCTTCTCAAAGTAGCGCTTTTCTCGAACATCGCGCAAAATCGATTCGCGCTCAAGCTTCTTCTTCAAACGGCGTAAAGCCTTATCAACGGTTTCACCCTTTCTTAAAATTACATCAACGGACATAGAACTCTCACCTCCTAACTTTCTTTATACTAACCAAACGTGACAAATGTCAAATCAAATATTGATAGCTATTTTGTTGAAGATTTGATCCCCGAGTACATTGGATACGGCGATTACCCTCCAGGTGCTCCAAAAGCTTAAAAACGGTTTCAACGTCACCGCTTTCCGTTGCCTTGGCGATTGCCTCCGCTGAAAACGATTGCTTGGGGTTATTTCGAAGGTGTTGCAGGATTGATTTTTGCAGTTTCAATATGGTATTTGCCGCTTTTTTCCCCGCTTCGACGCCGGGCTGGTGATAGGCATTTATATTAACCATGGAAGCGTAAAAACTGACGGCGCGTTCGTAGAGGCCGATGAGCACGCCGAGGTGGTGCTCATCAACTCTATCAATGGTGATCGCCAGCGATTCTCGGTGATTCTCGTACAATGCCTGGCGCGTTCCCAAAAGAAAACCTTCCAGATAATCCCCCGCCGTAATATCCTCTTCGATATCCATCGACTGTCCGTCGCGATCCTCAAGGACTTCGATGAAAGTTACAAAGAAATTATTAGGACCATCGCGCAGCTGTTGCACATAGGCGTGCTGATCCGTTGAACCCTTGTTGCCGTAAACGGTTAATCCCTGTTCCACAACTTTGCCATCGCGATCGAGTTTTTTCCCAAGAGATTCCATGATCAGCTGCTGTAGAAATTTTGAAAACAACGCCAGTCGATCCTTATAGGGTAAAACAACCATTGCCTTTTCCCCTTTCCCCTTGGTCGCGGCATACCACGCTGTTGCCAGGAGTAGGGCTGGATTTGTTTTTTCGTGAACGCGTGTAAGGGAATCCACATCGCGCATGCCGTTGAGAAATTTTTTGTAGTCAATGCCCTGCAAGGCCATGGGGAGTAGGCCGACAACGGAAGCGATACTCGTTCGGCCACCGACCCAATCCCACATTGGAAAACGTTTGAGCCAGCCCTCTTTTTTGGCCTGCCGATCCAATTGACTGTCTTCGCAGGTAATCGCAATCGCATGGCGGGAAAATACCAAACCCGCCTGTCCATAGGCGTTGGCTACTTCCAGCATTCCATTGCGCGTTTCCGGAGTTCCACCGGATTTGGAAGTCACAATCACCAGTGTTTCATCGAGTTTTCCATTCAATTTTCCGAGAATATAGTCAATTCCATCCGGATCCGTATTATCCAGAAAAGCTAGAGCCATTTTATTCCTCGGTTTTTGACTTAGGGCTTTGCAGGCGAGTTGGGGACCCAGCGCGGAACCGCCAATGCCAATGCATAAAACATTTTTAAATTTTCCACTTTGACCGCAAATATCACCGGAGTGAACCGCATAAACAAAGCGATCCAAATTACTCCACACATCCGTGATCGCTCTTTTTAAATCATCGGAAGGGGCGATGGCGGGGTTGCGTAGCCAGTAATGTCCGACCATTCTATTTTCATCGGAATTGGCGATGGCACCACTTTCTAAGGTCGCCATCTCCTTAAAAATAGCTTTCCGATCTATTTTTGCAAAAACACCATCGAAGTCATCGATTTTACTGACATCAATGCCTAGCCCAACAGCCTTAAAATTGAAATAGTGATCACAAAAATACTTCCACCTCTCCATGAAATAAAATCTAGAATTTTTCTGTGAATTGTCAACGAAAAGCGTCCCTTTGGAAAATAAAGAACTAGGATTAGTGAAAAAATTTTCCTGTGACCCATAGTCATTTCGCACGGGGCATAAGACATAATAAAACATCCGAAAAAGAATGTCTGACTAAAATGGCCGAGGGGCGATGGCTTTCCCCTTAGCTTACTCCAAGATGCCTCCATTTTTCATCAGTTTTAGGAAATTTTCCACATTTTTATCGCCGGAGATTGC
>JAIRYA010000002.1 GCA_031268005.1 Puniceicoccales bacterium
GGCTTAGGAATCCCTATTTAATTTCACGCCTAGAAAATATAAAAAAAACAAAAAAAACAGCTTTTCATTGCCAAGTGGGATTAATTATTTGATTGGATGAAAGATATGGAGCTCAGCGACCAAGCCATTCGCCAACGTTTTACTAGTGAACACGATAAAAATTTTTCCGTCATTGCACCGGCCGGCGTCGGCAAAACAACGGCAATTACGAGAAAAATTGCTTCCATTATGCGCACAAAGGCAATCCCCTTGGATAAACTTATCGTCGTCACCTATACGCAAAAGGCAGCTCGGGAACTTCAACAGCGGACGCTCCTGGAGGTCCAGAAGAACGGGGATGATCTATCCGAATTTAGACATATTTTTTTTGGAACAATCCATGCTTTTGCGGACCAACTGCTGCGAAATTACGGATATTTTATCGGCATTGCATCCGATTTTGAAATTGAGCAAAACGAAAAATGCCTATGGAATGCCTTCCTCCAATCCCGGGAAAGAAACCGTAAATCATATCCCTATCCAACTCCCGCACTGCTAAGCGGCGAAAAAATACATGCACTGGTTGAAAAATGCTATGCCTCGGCAATTCATGTGCCCGAAATTTCCACGCAACTGCCCAAACTGGACGTCTCCTCCCTATTAAATTATCCCGCGAAAAACAATGCCAATATTCTCCAGTTTCAAAACAATCTCCGATTGTGGATCCAAAATTCGACGCTTCCTTTTCCGAAAATAAGGACAAAGGCGGAGGCATTCTCCCTACTCTACGAAAATGTAATAGCCCCCTTTGAAGACCGCTGTTCGGCGGTGTGTGCGCAGGAATTTAGGGACATGGCAAGCGAATACGAGGCCTTTCGCATTCGGCAAAAGCGGCTTACTTTTTCGGATTTAATCAAATTATCCACCGATCTACTAAAAGTGGAGGATTCCGCTCTCCCATTGCGGCAGTACTATGTCATTCTCGACGAAGCCCAGGATACGGACGCACAACAATTTCAATTACTACTCACCATTGCCCAGCATCCCGAATCCAACAATTCCGATTTTTTTCAAAGTCCACCCGCAGCGGGAAGGTTTTGCATGGTTGGCGATCCCCAGCAATCAATCTATTCCGACCGAGCCGATGTCGCACTCTATCAAAACATTCACCGAGTTTTGACGGCCGTGGGTGCCATGGAAGAATTAGTATTTTCCGTCACCCTGCGCTTTGGTTCATCCATTGCAAAAAATGTTAACCAAACATTTTGCCCCATTTTAGACGGCGTCGATCGCCAGGTCTCTTTTTCAAAGATCACTTCCGAAATAAATTCGGCGCCGTCTCATCCCAATTATTTCGAAGGTTGGGCCCGACTCGATGTTAGGGGAGAAGTCGACGAACTCACTTTTTTTTCCCATTTTTTAAGCGGTAAAAGCCCAGCAAACTTTGCCGTGAAGCAGTGGAGTCACGTGGCCATACTTTGTCCGCGCAGGGCTTGGCTATTTGAAATTCAGGATTTTTTTGCGAAACAACCATTCGCCCCAAAGACACAGATCCATTCCCCGACGAAAACTTACGGCGAATATCGCGAATTCGCCTGGATGCGGGCATTGATCGCGACGATGATCAATCCGGAAAATCAGTTTGAATTTTCAGGAATTTTACGCGAAATATTTGCCATTTCCGACGTTCTCATTTCAAAATATTATCGCGGTGATGAAGTTTTCGAAATTTCTTCTCTTAGGGAACAATTTCTACGGTGGCACCGGGAATGCCAGTCTCTATCTCCCCATCGCGTCATCGATTTTTTACTACAAACACTGCATATCAAGGCTCGATTAAATGCCATTCAGGGAGAATATAATGGAGAAATCGAAAAAACTTTGCGCCTGGGCGCAGTCCAATGCCCATCTCTTTTGAAATTCTCCGAAAATCTAAGGCGACAGTCTTCGGAACTATTGCAATCGGATAATATCGATGAAAATGCCCTGCAACTTTATACCTTTCATAAGGCGAAAGGATTGGAATGGCCCGTGGTGTTTCTACCTTTCATCAATCGGAAACAAACGCCGGTTCCGCATATTTTACCGGAAATTGTCGACGGGAAAATCGCGATCAGTAATCGCCAGTATTGCCAATGGACCGATCCCAATGGCGCCACTCACAACGGAGAACGCCTCCTCTACGTCGCGCTAACGCGACAGAAGCAGCAAACGATTTTCATCGACGATGGGAGTGAGCCCAAAATGTATTCCATTGCATCAATTCTACAATCCCCCGGAAATAATGGGGATCTCATCCAAAATCTCCCCACTTTTCAGTCCCTCGAAGCAAAAACCGTTTCGGAGCAAAATGCTTCCATGCCCCTTCAAAATTTTCCCATGGAAATAAAATATAAATCCCTCGAACGACAATATTTTTCCATAGCTACTCCCAGCCAATCATCCCCAATATTCCCCGGCAAAACGCGCTGTCTCGATCCCATCGCATACGGTAATTGGTGGCACGAAACCATGCAAAAATGCTCTTTTAAGAGTAGTGAAGTAGCAAATTTTTTGCGTTCAATGGTAAAAAATTCACCCGATGTGGATCTCGCCCAAGGGGATATGGAAAAATTTATTCTAAACGCTTCCTTCTGGAAGCTAATCGAAATGTGCGAACAAATTTTTTCCGAATATCCATTTTTTATCCGAAATCATGGCTGTGTTTGGGAAGGGCGCATCGACCTACTGCTAAGGACAGAAAATCACCTCCATTTCATCGACTGGAAGACGGAACACATCGATCATTTGGATGAATTTATCGAAAAACATGCCCACCAAATGCAAAATTATAAAATGGCATTGAAACATTTATTTCCGAAGTTCTCCATCGATGCTTCCATTTACGCAACGGACCTTGGGGAATTAATTCCCATATGTTAAAATAAATGTTAATGACAAAATTAGGTTGCCACAGGACGGCGTCCTGCAAGCTAGACTAAGGACTGCTCGGCTGTCCTAAGGGCTTCGCTTTTTAGAATCCCCGCCAGGAGACCCGTCTCCTGGACCTCTTATAAGCCAAATGGCTTTGCAATTTGCAAAGCCATTTGGCAAAAGAGTCTCTTTTTAAAAAGAGCTCTTTTAAGTCAGTCAGAGCCCCGCGGCATAGCCGCGGGACTGGAAATTCTTCCTCCGTTCCAAAGCCCTGCGCAATTGGCGCAGGGTTTTGGCAAAAAAGGTCAAGGAGTCCGTGACTCCTTGCAGGGACAGGACAGCGTCCTGCAGGCCAGACTAAGGGCGCACTGTCCCTAGGGCAGCCGCATAGCCTTCATCGATCACATTTTTCAGATAAATTACCAAAAAAATTTTGCCTTCGTGGACTTCAAAAGTGACCCGCTCGCCCAGGGTGCGATTAAAGCAGGAGTTATGGGCATGGAAATAGAGCATTTGATTCTCCAATTCCCAGCGCAATCCCCGCGTACTGATCCGACCCGAAGGCATACCAAACAGAGATAATTTAGTCCCCCGGGGTAGGCTTAATGCCATGGAATTATCCATTCCAAATCCTAGAGTTGGCGGCATATAGGCAACGGAATCGGTCTGCGCGAGAATACTAATGTTATTTAAAATGTGATCCATGCATCCCCCGCCAATTCCCAATACAATCGACGGCAATAAACGGGCTTCTCGTAAAAATTTCAACGCTTTCTGAAAATCAGAAAAGGATTGATCCCCAATGGCAATTTTTTTAGTTTTCTCCCCAATGGTGCCTTTGACACTGTCGCAATCGCCAATGATAATATCCGCCGTGATATTTTTTTTTTGGAGTAAATCATAGGCCCCATCAGCGGCAATAATCGGTAAATTGAAAAGGGAAAAAAAATCGCTTCCCGGTAGTGTTCCATTTAGGCAAAGTAATGAGCGATAGGTTCCCAGGGAGGGTAAAATTTCTAAAAATCTTTCATTTTTTTTTGCATTTTCCATTGCTTTAAAACTTGGCATCAAATTGCGGATCCTTTATTTTTTTAAAAAAAATGCGCATATTTTCCGCGCGAATGATGTCCCGCTCTTCGGGGGATAGATTTTTACTGTATAAAACCACGAGATTGCCGGGCTGTGATTCTACGCTGTAGCGATCTATTCCCGAGCGATTTTTTTCATCGATGATGCCATAATCCGCCGCTAGACGCATCCACGCCAACATTTCAAATGCCTCCTCGCCGGTTAGCGCATAGCAGGAGCGAAGTATGCCATAGATGCGCCCAATTTTATCGAGAAATTGAGTACGGTTATGCTTCAAAAGTGCATCCCTAGCCGACATTTCTTGATCCATAATCGTTTTAGTTACATGTTCCAGGCGCTGAATTTCATCCGCCTCCCGAATCCCTAGGGTTTGCTGATTTGAAATTTGATACATGTGCCCCAAAGCCTTGGAACCTTCCCCTTGGACACCGCGAACCGTAATTCCAATTTGCTGCACCGCATCAATTAAGTATTGAATCTGTTCCGTTAGTTCTAAGCCGGGTAGATGCATCATAACGGAAGCCCGCATTCCCGTTCCCACGTTACTCGGACAGGCCGTTAAATATCCCATGGAAGGGGAAAAGGCATAGTGGTAGTCATCGATGGCGTTATCAATTTCATTGATTTTTTTCCACGTATCACGCAATTGAAATCCGTTGCTAATGACCTGAATTCTGAGATGATCTTCCTCATTGATCATGATTGATGCCAGCGTTTTATCGCTACAGATCACGCCAACTCCCTCCTTCTTTTCCAGCAACTCCTTACTAATCACCCGACGTTCCTGGAGGGCGAGTTGTTCCGGTTTGGTCAATGTCGATAAATCAATAAAAACCTTAAAATCTTTTAATTTCTGGACGTAATGCTTCGAAAAATTAAGAATTTCTACCCGTTCAACATCGTCCGCGGAGGAGGGAAATTTGAATTTCGAAAAATTACGCGCCAAACGAATCCGCGTACTCACCACGATGGCTTCGCTGCGTTCCGCAAAGCGTTTACTATATTCCAAGAGAAGTGTTTTAATCATTTCCATTTTCCGATAATAGGCGAAGTTGATCACGAATTTTGGCCGCTTCCTCAAAATGTTCCCCTTCTATTGCCCGTCGCAGCTTTTCTTCCAATGAAATTTTTTGGGAATTCTTTTTGGGATTAGTGACAAATCCCTTGGGTTGCTTTCCCCTATGCTTTAAACTTTTTTGCATATTCTGAATAATGGGTAAAAGCTTCTCCTTTAAATTCTCGTAGCACTGGGGACAGCCCAAATTTCCCGATTTCCTAAGGAGTTCCAAGGTATAGCCACAGTGATTGCAACGGGAATCGGAAACTATGGAGGGAATTAGATCTCCAAAAAGTGTAGCACCAATATTTTTCGCCAGGTAAAATTGCTTTACATGATTCGGTAAAACACCGTGGCTACGGGCACAGGCTTCACACAAATTGACCACCTGTTTCATACCATTTACCATCTGTTCGAGGTGAACTACGGCGGGTTTTCCGCAAACATGACATTTCAAAGATTCCATAAATACAATTTTACATCGTCATACCACCGTCCACCGTCAATACTTCTCCCGTTATGTAGCCGGCCCCTTCCGAACATAAAAAGCTGACCGCATTGGCGATATCTTCCGGATTTCCCATGCGCTTCATGGGGATTAATTTTTTCATTTCTTCGGTGATCTTTTCGGAAAGTGCAGCCGTCATATCGCTTTCGATAAAACCGGGGGCAATGGCATTGACGCAAATTCCACGGGAAGCCACTTCCTTGGCGACGGATTTCGTAAAACCGATCATCCCTGCCTTGGCAGCCGCATAGTTTGCCTGACCAAAGTTACCCGTTTTTCCAACAACGGAAGAAATATTCACAATTCTTCCCCAGCGATTCTGGGTCATTCCCCGCAGTAAATGCTTCGTCCAATGGAAGCAACTGCTCAGATTCGTACGAATCACATCCTCCCAATCTTCCCCACCCATGCGCAGGACCAATGCATCCCGCGTAATACCGGCATTGTTGACCAAAATATCGACGGTGCCCTGTTTTTCCAATAATTTTTCACAGGCCAATTTCACGGCTTCCCCATCGGATACGTCCACGGCCATCGATTCCGCTGCCCCTCCGGCTGCGATAATTTCCGTTGCAATTTTTTCGCAATTCTTGGAACGGCTAACACAAATAACACGAATGGATTGCTGCGCCAATTTCTTCGCAATCGCCGCGCCTAAACCCCGTCCCGCTCCCGTCACGACTGCGACGCGCATTTTTCCAATTTCTACCATGGCTAAATTATGGCCGCAGGCACCCTCGACGTCAATAGGGATTTTTTTCAAAGGCTGTTCGGCTGATCCCAAGGGCTGCACGGCTTGCCCTAAGGGCTACTCGCCCTTAGGAATCCTCGCCAGGAGACATTGTCTCCTGGACCTCCTCTAAGCCCAATGGCTTTGCAAATTGCAAAGCCATTGGGCTTAGAGTCTTTTTTCAAACAAAACTCCTTCCTCTCTCCATGCCAAAACCGGGGAAGACCCTTCCCCGGTTTTGGCTGAAAAAGGGCAAGGAGTCTACGACTCCTTGTGGAATTTCCATTGATTAAATTTTATTTCAAATTTTCACACAGATTTCGGAGACTTTCTTCATCCTGATGGGTTAAAAATTCACTAAATAATTTCGTCTTTTCATCCAATTCTTTCAGCTGATCCTTGAAATGAAGGGCCGGCGAATTTACATCTAATTGATTGGAAATAAGTTCAATTTTTCCCCGAATAGCATCGATTAAATTGCCGATTGGGCACTTAGCATAACCGTTCATACTAACTTGAGCACTTTCTTCCAATAGCGCCTGAAGCTTCCCACTCTCTTCCAACTGCATAGCAGGATCAAGCTCTTCTATTATTTTTTGAACTATGCCCTTAATTTGTACATCGCAGTCGACCAAAGACCGTCGACAAAGAATATTTACTAGCCGTGGAACTTCCGTTTCAAAAGCAATTTGCAGAGGCAATTTGCCATGGGTTCCCCTCCGGTTAACATTGACGCGCGAACAATTAATGAGTGCTAAAGCCATTTTTAGTTGCTTGGTCGCCATTGCTGCCAACAGGGGTGTCGAGCCATCCTTATTTGGAATATTGGGATCGACTTCCGGTTCCCCTAGCAATGCTTCAAAACAATCCTCTCTGTTCCAGCCCACCGTGAGCAATATTGCAGTTTGTTCTTTTTTGTTTTTTAAATTCCAGTCCCGATTCGTTTTTCGAACGAGGAGATCGAAAATTTTTCGATAATTTTCTCCAAATTCGTCACTCTCTCCACCTGCTATGGCGAGCATCAAATCCGTATTTCCCTCATCATTTTGCACGCTAAGATCTAAATTCGGATCGATTAAAAGGCGTTGCACCGCATCGATGTCACCCTCTCGGATAGCTTTTAAGTAGAGAGTATCCCCAAAAGGATTACCGACTATTCTTTGATTACATGGATCAATTTTTTCATCACTTTGAGAAATACTCCCATAGGATGCATTCAAAAAACCCGCAAATATTAGAAAACTATAAACTTTCCCATTCATAAAAATATGCTACCACTATAGTCAATTTTTTCCCAATGCAAGCTTTTTTGAACATCCCATTCCCCTAGAAAAAAAACCAGCGATTGCAGTTTTATTGTAAATATTACAAAACTTGATTATTTCAGCCCAATTTTGGCCAATAAGAGTATCGCATTTAAACAAGAGTTTTCCTTCCGTGCAAAAGCCCGGCGCAATTTGCGCCGGGCTTTTGCTAAAGAGCACAAGGAGTCTTCGACTCCTTGCAGGGTCACGGGACGAAGTCCCGTGGCAGCTGATTCCCCTAAGGGCTACGCGCCCCTAGGATCCCCCGCCAGCAAACAAGTCTCCTGGACCTTCACTCAGCCCAATGGCTTTGCAAATTGCAAAGCCATTGGGCAAAGGAGTCTTTTTTCAATGAGTCTTTTTGGAAATTAGAGCTCTTTTTAAGTCAGAGCCCCGCAGCTTCGCCGCGGAACTGGAATCTTCTTTATGAAAATTCTTTAGAAAAATATTTCCCGCCAAAATTCAGCGAAAATTTCGCTGAATTTTGGCAAATAAGAGTCTTTCTTTCAAGCAAAACTCCCCTCTCCATTCCAAAACCTGGGAAGAATCTCCCCAGGTTTTGGCTGAAGGAGTGCAAGGAGTCTTCGACTCCTTGCGGAGTTTGAGGCGGAGCCTCAAGCAAACCTCCCTGCAGGCGCAGGACAGCGTCCTGCAGCAAGCGACGAAGTCCCGTGGTAGCTGATTCCCTACTAGATAGCGGCATCCTTGGGCACTGCCAAATTTTCAAAAGATCTTGATAAATTGAGCCATTCTTGTTCCTGGGAGGATAAATTTTCGCTAATATTATCCAGTTTTTCGGCGTTTTCATGGGTATAATTTCTACTCAATTTTTCTTCGAGTATTTTCTTTTTCTGGGTTAATTCGCCGATGATCTTCTCAATCTTTTCCAATTCTTTGGCGATTTGCTTGCGTTTTTTTTCATTTTTCAGCGGTGATTGATCCCTTTCCTTTGCCGTATTTTCGGATTTTTTCGTAGCCCTTTTTTCGGCAAGGACCACTTCCACATAGTCATTCAAATCACCCGTGAACGGTTGGCAACGGCGATCCTTAACCAATAGCAATTGATCGGAAACGGATTCGATGAGATAAAAATCATGGGAAACCAACACAACGGCTCCTTCGTATTCATTGAGTGCCTCGATGAGTGCGTCCTTTGCTTCGATATCGAGGTGATTGGTGGGTTCATCGAGAATTAAAATATGGGGAGCTTGGCGGGTAATGATCGCCAGTAGCAGCCGTGTCTTTTCTCCGCCCGACAAATTTTTCACCCGTGTGTCGGATTTTTGCTGCATGAGTCCGAAGCGCGCCAATTGGGACCGTACCTGGGTTTCATTGGAATCGGATAGGACCGTCGACAAAATTTCGAAGGGTGTTTTAGTGACGTCCAATTCATCCGTTAAATGCTGTGAAAAATAGGCGATTTGTAATTTTTTAGCAAATTCAGTAACTCCATCAAAGAGCGCCAGACGATCGGAAAGGACTTTGACCAGCGTCGACTTTCCGTTGCCGTTTGCCCCGAGCAGGGCGAAGCGATCGCCGGCATCAATTTTGAGATTTAAGTCCTCTAATACGATGTGATCGCCGTAGCCCGCAATGCCTTTTTTGACCTGAATCAGTACGCGATCGATCGGTTTTGGATTGGGAAAGGAAAAGCGCACGGTGTAATCCCGATCTAATTTTGGCAATTTTTCCATTTTTTCGATCATTTTGATTCGACTTTGTGCCTGTTTTGCCTTGGAAGCTTTATAGCGGAATCGATCCACGAAGGATTGCAGATGCTTTCGCGCCGTTTCCTGTTTTTCGATGCGCTTGGCGAGTGCTTGCTGTTGATTGGCACGGGTTTCGATGAAAATATCATAATTCCCCGCATACAAAATTCCCGAAGGTAGATGGAGAATTTTATCGCACAATGTGTTCAAGAAATCCCGTTCGTGGCTGACAATGATGATCGTTTTTTGCCCGTGGATGCGCTGCAAATAATTTCTTAGCCAGAGCGAAGTTTCAAAGTCGAGGTGATTGCTCGGCTCATCTAAGAGTAAAATATCGGAGGGCGCAAATAAAGTCGCACCGAGGGCGGCTCGAATCTGCCAACCACCCGAAAAATCTTTCAAAGGTTTTTGTAAATCTTCATTTAAAAATCCCAAACCTGATAGGATCGTTGAAGCGCGGATTTCGGCGTTAAATCCATCGATTGCCTCTATTTTTTCGAAAATTTCTGCCAACTTCATGCCATCCTGTTCCTCCTCGGAAGCTCGGCGCAAATCCATTAAATCCCGATCCGATTGCAGAACGAAATTCAATAAACCCACGGAATCATCTTTAATTTCCTGGCGAACGGTAACGACCTTCGACGCATTGGGTTTAATAATTGTTCCCTGGTCGGAACTAATATCGCCCAAAATTAGGCGAAATAGCGTACTTTTTCCACATCCATTGGCACCGACAATGCCAATCGTTCCATCCGTTGGAAGGTAAAAGGAGAGATCATTGAGCAAAATACGCCCACCAATGGAATAAGTTAAATTTCGAACATCTATCACGGCGTCACTAATATCCAATCCTAAAAATTTTATTCAAGAATTATTCGAAATTTGATTGTATCTTTTGGTCACTTTTTTGTATTTCACCCATGGAACAACTACTTTCTGAAATCGTTGCATACTGCGATGGGCGCTTAAATATTCACGCCATCGGAGATGCCGAGGGTGCCCAAAATGGATTACAATTTCAAAACAGTGGAAAAATTTCAAAAATCGTAGCGGCGGTGGACGGTTCCCTCGAAATCGTTGAAAAAGCGATTGCGGTCGGTGCCGATCTCCTGATCGTTCACCACGGTATTTTCTGGGAAAAAACAGTCCCCGTTAGGGATAATATTTATAAAAAATATAAACTACTCATCGACCACGATATGGCACTCTATTCCTGCCATTTACCCCTGGATGCACACCTGGAAATCGGCAATAATGCTTGTATTGGAAAAATACTCGGCCTCAAAAACATCATTCAAGAATTTGAATATCACGCTACGAAAATTGGAATTGTCGGCGATAAATCCATTGGCCGCTCCCCCCTTAAAACACTCCTAGAATCCCTATTTCCCCGTGTCATCGCCATGGAATTTGGTTCCGAAAATATTGAAAAAATAGGCGTGGCTTCCGGGGGCAGTGGAATGATCATCGCCCAGGCAAAGGCTTTGGAAATCGATACGGTCATCGTCGGAGAATGCCAGCAATTTCACTACAACATCGCCCGGGAAAATAATGTCAATGTGTACATTTGCGGTCACTACGCCACCGAAACCTTTGGCGTCGAAGCCCTCGGAAAAGAAGTTTCCCAAAAATTTTCCCTCCCCTTCGAATTTATTCCCTCCAACTGTCCGCTATAATATTTAATTTTCAGGACTCCGTCTATTGCTTGAGGCTTTGCTTCTAACTCCACAAGAAGTCCTATACTCCTTGCCTCTTTTGGCCCAAATCGGGAAAAAATCTCCCCCGGTTTGGGCGCGGAGGAAAGTCTTGTTTGGAAAAAAAGAATTTTTTTCCTTTCCAAAAGAAAATTTCAGTCCCGCGGCGAAGCCGCGGGGCTCTGAATTAAAAAGACCTCCCCTTGCCCAATGGCTTTGCAAATTGCAAAGCCATTGGGCCTATGAAAGGCCCCAGGAGACGGGTCTCCCAGCGGAGATCCTAGGGGCGCGCAGCCCCTAGGGGGCAGTTTTTTCTAGGGCGGCCTGGGCGGCGGCAATTTTAGCGACGGGAACGCGATTGGGCGCGCAACTGACATAGGACAGACCCAATTTATGGCAAAACTTTACGGAATCCGGTTCACCGCCGTGTTCTCCGCAGATCCCCAATTTCACATCCGGTCTCCCCTGCCGTGCCTTTGTGACACCGATCTCCATGAGCTGTCCAACGCCTTCCACATCGATGGACGCAAACGGATTGCGCGTGACAACTTCCTGGGCGATATAATCCGGCAAAAATGTTCCCGAATCGTCCCGACTCATCCCCAGGGTAGTCTGGGTAAGATCGTTAGTTCCAAAGCTAAAAAATTCCGCCGTTTCTGCAATTTTATCCGCAACGAGTGCCGCACGGGGGAGTTCCAGCATCGTTCCCACCATATGGGTAAATGTTTTTTCGGTTTCTGCCATTACTTTTTCCGCCGCCGCTTTAATGAGGGCGGCTTGGACATTAAATTCTCCCGTAAACCCAACCAGCGGTACCATAACTTCCACCTTTACGTCGACGCCTTCGGATCGTACTTTCTCCACTGCCTCAAAAATAGCCGTAGCCTGCATGGTCGTAATTTCCGGGAACGTCATCCCAAGGCGGCAGCCGCGGTGGCCCAGCATCGGATTTTGCTCGTGTAGGGCTTGAACGCGCGTCCTAATTTGTTCCATGGAAATACCAAATTTCTCGGAAAGTGCCATAAGTGCATCCTCCGTGTTGGGTAAAAATTCATGCAGCGGCGGATCGAGGAGGCGAATGGTCACGGGAAGTCCCCTCATTTCCCTAAAAATTTCTTCAAAATCGCCGCGCTGCAGGGGTTTTAAATGGTTGAGTGCCTCGATGCGATCCGAAGTGGTGGTTGAGAGAATCATCCTACGCATAAAGTCGATGCGATCATCCTCGAAAAACATGTGCTCCGTGCGGCATAGGCCGATGCCTTCCGCTCCAAGTTGGAAGGCCTGCTTCGCCTGTTTCGGCGTATCCGCATTGGAACGTATGCCGAGTTTTCGAAAATTATCGGCCCACTGCATAACGGTCGCAAATAGGCGGTAAGTGTTGCTCTTCTCCGCTTCCATTTCGCCGGCTAAAACGCGATTCACTTCGGAGGGTACCGTCGCCACCTTCCCTTCAAAAACTTCCCCCGTCGTCCCATCGATGGAAATATAATCCCCCTCCCTGATGGTCGTTTCACCGACTTGAATGGTCTTTGAGCCATAGTCGATGTGCAGGGAACCCGCCCCACAAACGCAGACCTTTCCCATTTGCCGCGCGACCAGAGCCGCGTGGGAACTCACCCCGCCGCGACTGGTTAAAATTCCCTCCGACGTCAGCATGCCGCGGATATCTTCCGGGGAAGTTTCGATGCGGCAGAGAATTACTTTTTCACCCTTGCCGTACACTTCCTCCGCCACTTTTGCCGAAAAATATACTTTTCCACAGGCCGCCCCCGGTCCCGCCGGCAATCCCTGGGCTAATTTTTTCAAACCTTTTTTTTCATTTTCATCGAATACGGGAACGAGGAGCGTGGAAATTGAATCCGCGGGGATTCGTTTGATTGCATCTTCCTTGGAAATACGCCCCTCATCGACCATTTCCACCGCAATACGTACGGCCGCTAAACCGGTGCGTTTACCGTTACGCGTCTGCAGCATATAAAGTTTGCCCCGTTCGATGGTAAATTCAAAGTCCTGCATGTCCCTAAAATGGTCTTCCAAAGTTCTACAAACGCCGACCAATTGCTCAAAAACTTTGGGCATGTCATTCTCCAGTGCGGCGATCGGCTGGGGCGTGCGAATGCCGGCGACCACATCTTCGCCCTGGGCATTAATTAAATACTCGCCATAAAATTCATGTTCCCCGTTTGCCGGATTGCGCGTAAAGGCCACACCGGTGGCACAATCATTGCCCATGTTGCCAAAAACCATGGATTGCACATTGACCGCGGTTCCCCATTCCGAAGGAATATTGTATTTCTGGCGATAGATAACGGCACGCTCATTGTTCCACGATTTGAAAACGGCGCAAATGGCCCCATTGAGCTGGGCGTAAACATCCTGCGGAAATTCCCTAGTGGAAAAATTTTTAATCAAATTCTTGTAGCGTTTGATCAACTCCTTCAGCTGTTCCGCAGTCAAATCGACGTCACTCCCAATTCCAACTTCCTTTTTTAATTGCCCTAGCAGGGCATCGAAAGGCTCTTCTTCGCGATCATCCTTCGCTTGAACGCCCATGACCACATCGCCATACATCTGAATAAATCGGCGATAGCAGTCGTAGGCAAAGCGTGGATTATCCGTTTTTCGAGCAAAACCTTGGACGCTTTGATCATTGAGCCCAAGGTTGAGAATCGTATCCATCATGCCCGGCATGGAATCCCGCGCCCCCGAACGTACGGAAAATAGAAGCGGATTCTCCAGATCACCAAAGACTTTTCCCTGTTGCTTCTCCACATTTCCAATCGCCTTTTCTATTTGATCGAAAATATACTCGGGCAATTGCCCCCCATTGGCCTTAAATTCGGCACAAACTTCCGTCGTAATCGTAAACCCGGGAGGAACCGGCAAACCGATGCGTGCCATTTCGGCCAAATTTGCACCTTTTCCACCCAATAATGCCCTCATGGTCGCATCACCATCGATTTTTTTCCCAAACTCGTATATTCTGTTCTGCTCAAACATGGGTAAATTAAATTACCCAAGTGCCCAAGCGTCAACTTTTTATTTCAATGGCAATTCACAGGGGAAAAGACCAAATGATAAAAGAGGATTGACTAGTTTTGGACAATTTTTTCCCTGGAAGAATTCTTTCAAAAGCCCAGATGGCGGAATTGGCAGACGCGTCGGACTCAAAATCCGATTCTCGCAAGGGAGTGAGGGTTCGACCCCCTCTCTGGGCACCGAAATTTTTTTGCTCTAACTTTGTTTAATCGCTCATTTGTTATTCGCGTTTTTATACTAAAAAACACAAAAAAAAAGTATTGACTCCATGAAATTTTGTATGAGCATATGGAAATAATTATTTGTTGCAGGGTGGAGCAGCTTGGTAGCTCGTCAGGCTCATAACCTGAAGGTCCTTGGTTCAAATCCAAGCCCTGCACCGAAAATGGATGAGATTTTTATTCTATCGATAGTTTGATTTTGTCGATTTTTATTTTTGAATTTTTTAGTTCATTTCTTTAATTTACAGGTTGAAGATTTTTAATGTTCAAATTCAAACCCTACATCCGAGTTTTTAATTTTTTCTAATAGTTTTTGAATGCAGGATTTTATCCAAGTTGTTTTTAATCCACTGATTATATTCTGCTTCCCCTTTTTCCGAGTTCGCTCCGGCAGATGTCTTTAAACTGTTCTGAGAGTTTTTTTTCTTCTTCTGAAGAAGCTTTTTCTTTGGGGTCATTATTTTCTTCTGGGTTCAATACCACTAATTCCAGCTCTGCGGTGCTCAACTGCTTGGCTGCTGTCTTCATGTTCATTTGCATCGAAGTTTCATTCGTTATATCTTCACCCATTCCTATTTCCACTTGAGCTACGCTATTTTTATGTTGCCTAATCCATTCTTCCGTCCCCGCTTCTGCCATCATGATTGCAGCTTCTTTTTGATCTTCGTTTGGAGCGAGTGACAAAGTCCCAAGTTTGCCATGATTTACAATCATTATGTTTCCCAAATCATCTAATTTTTTATTTTCAGCTCTTTTATTTTTGTCCAAATTAGCGGAGGCGATCCATGCCACCGCCCTTGCAATTTTTGCAAAAATTCCACCTCCAGAGTGAAATCCTTGTCCAAAAATCTTATTTATTGCACGATAAGCAGCTCCATTTTCGTCAAAGATACAGGACAATGAATTTTGTTGCTGAAAATTTTTTTCAATTGAATTAGTAGATTTGATAAAAACCTCACTGGGGGCATTGGATCCAAGGCCTCCATCGTATAATTCAACGGCATCATTAATCCTCTCTCCCGCATACTTCCCACCAAATCTTGATAAATCAAGCACGGGTGGCAAAAAAATCAAAGGGAGAGACATTGATATTCTTGCCGCATAGGCTATGGGCATATGGGGAGTGTTTTGTGCATTGAAATACAGCTCTTTTTTTTCCTTGCTATCCCATCCCGTTACGGTCAGATTTTTAAATTGATCGGGAGCGATTTTGTGGAGTAACTCCAAATCTTTAAAAGTTACCATGTCCCCTTCCCTGCGATTTTTGCTGTCATCAAATGAAGTTGATAATATTTTCAATCGTTCAAACTCTTCTCCCGTTAATTTGGGATGATCCCTCCCCAATTCGCTAATCCCTGTTTCGCCCATTGAGTTCGTATCTTTTTTATAATTATCGATGAAATTTGCCACTTGATTCGAGGTTATTTTATCCACTTCTTCTACGATTCCAAGTGCCTTTGTTCCGAAACCGGTAATTAGATTGTTTATGGGATGGTCTGCTGCATATTTTCCTTTAGTTAAAGGTTTCTTTTTGCCCTTTAATATGTCATTAAGAATATTTGAAAATTCGTCTGCATTTATAGCAATAGTTACTACTATCGCCCCCAATGCACCCACGGAAGTGCCAGCGACATTTTCGAGGTATGCCAATTGGCCATATTTTTGCATTGCTTGAAACATTCCAACATAGCCAACACCTTTTCCGCCTCCACCTTGCAATACTAAATTTTTTATTGTTGGTTTTATTTTAACAACTACTTTCCTTATCGGATTTCCTTTTTCATCTTTTGCATTTAAAATTTTAATTTTTGGGGGTACTAGGGATGGCGGGCTAAGGGGTATTGGATCCAAAATGTTGCAGATCAAATTATCCATGCAGATTAATTTTTCACGAGGCCCCATGGCTTTATTTTTATACATTTTTTTTGCCAATTCTTCAATCTGACATCCGTATGATTTGGCGTCGATTTCAGAATTTTTTGCCCGCAAAACATTCAAGGCGGCTTGAGTAAATTCTTTGTAATTCTTTAAATGTGGCGTGATTGATTTGTAATCAGATAAGGAATTAGTGTCAGCTGCCACAATTAATTGATCCCATAGAATCCTTATATTTTTTTTTATGCGATTCTCAAGTTTGTTAAATTCTTTATCCCCAAAGGCTTTAATTTTGCCGTTCTTATTATAATTTTTAATTTTATTAACTAACGGCTTGAGTGCTTTTTCAGGCATATTAGGATACTTTGATATTAGATAGTTAACGGCATTTTTAAAATTTTCCGCATTAATTTTGGCTTGATTAAAATTGATGTTAAATATTCTTTGTTTGGCCGATTTTGATACTCCAAATTTTGGTCTCTCAAGTAATGTTTCGTTTGTAGCTACCGCTAAGACAGTCGTATTTAATAAAAAAAAAAAAAACTATGCTCCCCAATAAAATATACGTATTTTTCCGCATTTTTCTTTCCATAGTGAAAAAGTATATTGCTTGTAATTTTTAAGTCAATAATATAAAAACATCACAAATCTTGCATTAGACGCACTTAAAATCGCATATTATTGCTTTAAGCAGAGAAAAATGTCACAATAAAAGAGGAAAAATTAGAAAATCTTCATGGAGGTTTTGTTTTTTTGTAAAAAATATAAAAAATTTGATAAAATAAAAAATCAAAGCAAGGATGGGAAGCATGGGGAGGGATGAGTGGTGCGCCTGGTGGCCGGCCTTTCCAATCTGTAACTGTTTTTTACAACCAATTTTGGCCGATCTCACTTCGCCATTCGCGTTAGGTATAATTCTTTTTGCCACTAGGTAGCGTTGTTATTTTATCAAACAGGATCGCCATTGCACCGTTTCCGGCTATGTTACAGGTGGTAATGAGCGGATCAAAAAGAACGTAAAGCGCCGTAATTAATCCCAACATTTCCCCATTGAAATCGAAATAGTTTTGAAGAATGGGCAACATCACAAAAATTCCACCTCCCGGAACCGCTGCAACGGCAAACTTTGCCAGGACAAAGTGTAGGGCAAAGCTAAGATATTTTGTTAAATCGGGGAGGGGAAAGCCTAGGGATAGGAGAATGGCTAAAGCAATCATGGGGATGAAAAAGCAATCGCCGACAAGGTGTACGCTAACGATCGACGGAACGATAATTGCCGCATTACCCTTTTGGGTTAAATTTTTTTTCGCCCCCCTGAGGGAAAAGGGAAGTGCCGCAGCACTGGACATCGACCCAAAGCCAATGAGAAGACCGGGAGCAATATTTCTTAGATAAAACGCGAATTTTTCAGATCTAAATCGAGATAATACCAAAAATTGAAACAAAACGTATCCGTATGCTGAAAAAATAAAGATAATCACAATGCTCCAATAGTTCGAAAAAATAGACGAAAGCATTTCATCGTGTTGCAACTTCAGGGCAGTTCCGATGATAAAAAAGGGCATGAGTGGAATTAAAAGCTTAAAGAAATATTTTGTAAAATTTCCAAAAAAATTCGATATCTTTTTCCTCACCCTTTGCCGAAGAAATCCCGAAAGCATTCCGCACACCGCTCCACTGAAAAGAGCCGTACCGTTAGAAATAATTTGTGGAAGGTGAAAGGAAAAAAGTGGAAATAGGGACGAAATTTTCCGTTGTGCGCTCTGAATTTCCCCCATGGCACCACATTTTATGAAAAAAATCCCCGAGAGATATGAGAGAAGTGTATTTATAAAATTTGAGCAATATACTAGCGCTAGGATCAAAAATAAAAATTTCAAAGCACCGGCC
The DNA here is from genome assembly GCA_031268005.1 of Puniceicoccales bacterium. Taxonomy (GTDB): domain Bacteria; phylum Verrucomicrobiota; class Verrucomicrobiia; order Opitutales; family LL51; genus LL51. The sequence goes on from JAIRYA010000002.1 coordinate 18,009, forward strand.
CCCAATTGGCTAAATGATTTATAAACGAGCGAGAAAATCAAAAAGGGAAGACTAAAAAGAAGACATTTTTTAATGGCTAAACCGACGGCATAGAAAAATGATTTAAGGGGAATTGGCATAAATCTACCTAAAAACAGCGCAAAAAGTAGGGCCGACAGAAAGATGAGCGGCATCGTAAATTTTTTTATATGCTTCGAAAGCGGCGATATTTTCATAAAAGTTGATGACCATTTATTGTAAGAAAAGTACGGGAAAAATATAGAAAATATTTTCAATAATAGTACCAAATTGGTGGAATATATTTTATTTTATTAAAAATAAGTCAAGATTTTTTTATATTTCCACATATTTATAATTGTTTAAAATGGGGAATGGGCAATGCAATGAAAAAAAGGAAAAAATGACGAAATAAAATGAATTGAAAAATTCCCAAAAAAAACTTGACAAACATCAAAATTACACTTGGGAAATAGGTCATGCATATGGCTGATTCAGTTTTTGTAGGCAGTTGGCGCGGCGATGTTTTGCTGCGTTGCCGCTGAATGCACCCATATTAAGCCGGCGCAACAAAGTCGCTGGTGTCCCTTCGTCCGGTCCACGGTGATATTTGTTCGCTGGAATAACTCTTAAAACAAATACAATTATGAATAAGTTTTATACAAAGCAACATCGGTTTTTAAATGCCATTTTTTTGGTTGCCGGCACGTCCATTGGGGCCAGCGAACTGGGACTACCCGTCGCATTGCGCCATTCGGGCTATCTACCGGCCGTGGTGGGTATGTTGGGTATTTATATCTGCATGCTTGCATCGGGAATTTTGCTGGCAAAACTCTTCATTGGGGAGCGCCAACGGAATTTACCCGCACTTTTTCAAAAATACCTTGGAGGATTGGGCGCTACTCTCTTTAATGGGAGTTACTTTTCACTCGCCTTTTGTCTCCTCGTGGCCTACTGGAGTGGAATTCAAAGCATTTTGAGTAGTTTTCATGGAGGCCTATTTACCCTTATAGTCCTTCTAATCGCCGCCATTGGAATCTACTACTGTTTGCGTCACAATTTTCGATTGCTATATTTTTTCAATACGATTCTGACCATTGGATTGATTTTAAGTTTCATTTTTCTCGTCCTTGCGAGTTTTCGAAGCTCCAGCTTGTCGCTTTTTCATTCGACCAATTGGTCACAACTGCCCAGTAGTTTACCCCTGATTTTGTGTAGCTTTGGCTATCACCAGGTCATTCCCATGGTCTGCCAGCAACTGGATTACGACCGCAGAGTCATCAATCGGGCGCTTCTCGCCGGGACACTTTTTCCCCTAATTTTTAATATCATTATTTTGACCATTGGATTCCGATTATTTTCAACGGATGAGCTATCCGAGGCCGCACGCCTGGGAATGCCAGTGTTTGTACTTCTCAAAGAACATTTCCACTCCAATTTCTTCGTGTACGTGGGCCAATGTTTTTCATTTTTTGCGATTGCAACATCACTTTTAGGCGTTTCGATGGCCCTGCGCGGTGCACTGTATGATATTTTTGAAGGGCAAAAAATATTGCAACGGTCCACGGAATTGCTGATTATTTTTCCCCTATTTATCGCCATTGTAAAGCCACAATTATTTTTCACCGTTTTGGGGCTCGCGGGGGGTATTTTTGGCAATCTCATGGCGGGGCTTCTCCCCACTACGCCATTTCTGAAGGCGGGCTATTTCCGCTTTCGCTACTTACTCCTATGGTTGGCATTTGTCGCTGTTTTTGTCCTGGAATGTGTCAATCTGTGCTCTTCTTAAAATTACTGCAAGGCGATTGCCACGGGATTCCGTTGCTTGGCCCTGCAAGGAGTCTGCGACTTCTTTGACCTCTATTCGGCCAAAACCAGGGAAAGTTTTTCCCTGGTTTTGGCCGGGAGAGGGAGTTTGACCTAAAAAAGAAACTTAAAAAAAAGAAACCCCTTTGCCCAATTGCATTGCAAATTGCAATGCAATTGGGCCGTACAGAGGTCCAGAACTTGTCTCCTGGCGGGGATTCTAAGGGCACGCAGCCCTTAGATTATTTCCAGCCCCGCGGCGTAGCCGCGGGGCTCTCACATAAAATCAGTTGCCAATGGGGATATTTTTCATTGCATATTTTTGTGAAAATACTGATTGCATTAATTTTTGGATGCCTTTGTCCCACTCTATTTGCCGATACATTTCCCCTGCCCCTCGAAATCTACGGTCCTTCAAATCCTTCGGAAAATTTACTTCAAATACTGCTATCGCGCATAAAAATAGCTCCCTTTAATTTTTTTGCGACACTCATTTTCTTCCTTGCGATTATCCATTCCTTTCTCGCTTCCCATTTTTCGAATCTGGCGCACCGATTCCATGGGGATGGGGTGAAGGAGAGGATGCTATCCGCATTGTTTCACTTTCTCGGTGAAATCGAAGTCATTTTTGGCATTTGGATTCTTCCGCTCATCGCGGCTATTTTTTGTTTCTACGATTGCCATGCCGTTGCGACTTATTTTCACTCGGTCAACTACGTTGAACCCCTATTTGTGGTGGTGATTATGGCGATCGCTGCAAGTCAGCCCGTTCTCTACTTTGCAAAATTTTGCATGGAGAAAGTCGCTTCCATGGGCAACAATACGCCCCGTGCGTGGTGGTTTTCCATTCTCACCATTGGCCCTCTATTTGGGTCTTTCATCACTGAACCGGCTGCTATTACCATCTCCGCCCTTCTTTTGGCACAGCAATTTTATCGGCTTCAACCTTCCATGGCTTTTCGCTACGCGACGCTGGGGTTACTATTTGTCAACGTATCCGTAGGGGGAATTCTTACCCATTTTGCCGCACCACCGGTTTTGATGGTTGCGGACAAGTGGCATTGGAACACGCCTTACATGTTTACGCATTTCGGATGGCGTGCGATGCTCGGTATCGCCATTTCTACTCTCGCCTACGGCCTTATTTTCCATGGGGAATTTAAAAAATTAGGGCAACAATCCGCTAGGGTGGAGTCATCCAAACTTTACATTCCCCGATGGATTGTGGCCGTCCATTTATTTTTTCTTGCTTGGACGATTTTTAACATCCATACGCCGGCGCTATTCATTCTAGGTTTTCTTTTCTTTTTTGGATTCGTTCAAATCACTCAATTTTATCAAACGCCCATTGCCCTAAAATCGCCCATCCTCGTGGGATTTTTTTTAGCGGGACTGGTGACCCATGGGGGATTACAGCAATGGTGGATTGAGCCGCTTTTGGGGCGAATGAATGAATCTGCATTATTTTTAGGCTCCACAATTTTAACCGCATTCAATGACAATGCGGCCATTACCTATTTATCGTCGCTAGTACCGGAGATTTCCTCAAACGTTGCATTGCAACACGCCGTTGTTTTCGGTGCGGTAACGGGCGGAGGATTGACACTCATTGCCAACGCCCCCAATCCCGCCGGACAATCAATTCTCAAGGATTACTTTTCCAAAGGAATTTCTTCCATAAAATTATTTCTCAGTGCCCTGACGCCCACAATCATAGTTGCCCTTTGTTTTAATTATTTGTAATGCTTCTCAAAAATCTATGGTCGGAGTGACTGGATTCGAACCAGCGACCTCTACGTCCCTAACATAGCGCTCTACCAGACTAAGCTACACCCCGAGCTTCTGGGAAACTTGAATATTTTAATCAAAAGACAAGTATTTTCTTAATCCTAATCAAAAAGTCTATTTTCCCTGCAAAGATTTTTTGGCGCCCGAGTATTTTCAAGAAATAAAACCAAATCATGAATATTTTTCCAACTACAATTTTCTCTAAAAACTTGCTTTAGTTGTATTTTTTGCATATTTTTACAGAGTCATAGTGTGGATGGAAAACTCAAAATTTGCATGGTTTCACCGGAATTATCTCCCTTCGCAAAGGTCGGTGGTCTCGGCGATTGCGTCGCCTCACTCTCTAAATTTATCGCCAAACTCGGCCATGAAGTCAAAATTATTCTCCCGAAATACTCCTCCATTGCGCTTCCAACAAATGTGATTGAGCACCTCCAGCCCCTGATCATTAATATGGGCTACGACATAGAATACGGCAAAATCTGGGAAATTAAAGAAAAAAATTTATCCACTTATTTTATCGAATTTGACCGCTACTTCAAACGGGACGGAATTTACTCGGATTTGCACCGCGACTATGGGGATAACTATGAGCGCTTCGCTTTTCTCGCCCGTGCAGCCATCGACCTTTGCTACCATTTGGAGTGGATCCCCCACGTCATTCACGGACACGATTGGACAACCGGTCTCATTCCGGTGATGCTCGATACCATCGAACGCCAGCGATCGATGGGGCGTTGCGGATTCCTATTTACGATTCATAACCTGCAACACCATGGCTATGCTCCGAAATCTATTTTAGATTTTTTAGGCATTCCGCACCACGTTTTTCGCGCCGATGGAGTCGAGGCATTTAGCCAGGTGAATATGATGAAAGCGGGACTCTACTTTGCTTCCAAATTGACGACGGTTAGCGAAACCTATTCCCGGGAGATCCAAACCCCCGAATTTGGCTTTGGCTTGGATCCCGTTTTAAAATTTCGTGCCGGCGATCTCATCGGCATTCGCAATGGCATCGACGAACACCTGTGGTCTCCGGAAACGGATTCGCTACTTCCCGCAAAATTTTCCATAAAAAACATGGAGGGGAAGGCGATTTGCAAGAAAAAATTACAAAAATATTGTAATTTCTCCATCCATAAAAATATTCCCCTATTGGGTGTTATTTCTCGCCTATACGAACAAAAAGGCCTCGATGTTTTTGCAAATATTTTACCTAATCTTCTAAAAAACTCCCCCCTTCAGGTCGTTCTCCTGGGCAACGGCGATCGCGATTTAGAATTTCGTTTCACTCAAATCGCCAAGGAATACCATAAACGCTGCTTTGTACACATTGGGTTTCAGGAAGCCCTATCCCACCTCATTGAGGCGGGTTCCGACTTTTTCTTGATGCCCAGTCGCTTTGAACCCTGTGGATTGAACCAGATGTACTCCATGCGCTACGGCACACTGCCAATTGCTCGCGCAACGGGTGGATTGGTGGACACCATTGAGAATTTCTCTGAAAAAGAAAAAACGGGAACGGGATTTCTATTCCAAGACCTAGCGGATTCCGCCCTTTACAATTCGATTCATTTGGCCTGTAGCCTTTACCGGGACCATCCCGAAATTATTGGAGCCATGCGTCGGCGGGCAATGGAACGGGATTTCTCCTGGAGCACCTCCGCAAAGCAATACGTCGCCGTTTACAATTGGGCGAAGAAATACTAGCACCGATAGGAACCAAAATTTTTTCCAAATAAAACCATCCAAGAAATCCCAA
>JAIRYA010000003.1 GCA_031268005.1 Puniceicoccales bacterium
AAGGATTCAAATGGCTTTGATCCCCAGGAAAATATGCCTGAAAATCACAAAATGACGAAAAAAGAAGCCTTTGAATTACTCGATTCCCTAGAAAATGATGAAAAAACATTGCCTTTGAAAATTATTCATGGTAATATTGATAATCGCAATCCGGAAAAATTTTGGTAAAATGAAGACGCAAATTTTTACAGTATTGGTAGCACTTTTTCAAGTCCTAAGGCTAAATGCCGACTTAGTTAACGTCAGCATTAATGCGCGATTTGAGCCCAATAGGGTTGATATTAACAGGGAAGTACGCTACATCGTCGAAGTTACGAATGCCATTCCCGATGATTTTGATCCCCCTTCGGTCCCCGGCTTACGCAAACGCAATGAAAGTATTTACCAATCATCGAGCGTGATTAATGGCATAAGTTCGCAAAAGATTTCCTACATATTTTCCTATATTCCTGAAAAAATAGGTACCATTGAGATCCCCTCCTATGAAATTATGATCGATGGGGAACGCTGTCCGGTCATGCCCTCAAAGTTAGAAATTGTCAACAATTCTCAAAATTCTCAGGGGACGTCTCAGCAACGGGAGCAAAGGGATGAGCAGGGGATCGTTCTCGATGTTTCCGTAAATTCCACTCGAGCCTACGTCGGACAATATATTCCCGCCAAAATTTTAGTCAAATGTGGCAGCTACGTACAATTAACCAAGCCCATTCGAACGCAAATTTTAGGCGATGCTTTTCTCCAATCCGCACTCTCTAAGCAACCCCACTCCCAAACGGAAAGGAAATATGAAGTCTATTCCTGGGATATTTTTATCACACCCCTAAAGAACGGAAAACATGAAATCTCATTCAAAGTTACTTGCCCCGTTCAAGTCCTACGCACCATGGGATTCCTTTCCTTCGCCGAAGAGGAAACGGTCAATCTAACATCCACACCCATTCCCATTGAAATTAATTCCCCACCGAAAGCTCCGGAGGGCTTTCGTGGAGGCATTGGAAAGTTTAGCCTTTGCAATTTTCGCCTCTCCTCCGACCGAGCCCTCCTGGGAGAACCGGTTACACTTTCCGTCGACATTGTTGGAGCGGGTAACTTTGCCCGCCTTCAACCTCCCGAAATCCCAGGCAATGAATCATGGAAAGTAGTTTTTCCGCCAAAATCGACATTTGTTGCCCAGGATGACTATGATTTTAGGGGAACCAAAACAATGGAATATGTCATTATTCCGCAACAAACGGGAGAAATTGCCGTTCCCAACGTGGCACTTATCTACTTCAATCCCGAGACCGAGCAATACGAAACCTCAACCCTCGACAATTCTAAAAAAATAGTCCTCGTTTCCCGCTCCGCGGAAACCTTTTCAAACTATGACAATGGGAGCAGCGCTAAAAATAAAATAGACAAGGGAAATAAATCGAAGGATTCCATTGGAGCAACGCATATTCTTTCAAAGGATACGCAGCACTATGCAACACTAAATCCCATTTATTGCCAATCTTGGTTTTGGATTCTTCAGCTAATTTTAGCCCTAATCGCTTCGTTGTATTTCCTAAAAATTCGAACCCCGGCACCGAAGAAGAAGATACCCAAATGGAATATAAAAAATGTACAAAAACTTTTATCGGAAATTGTTGATAACGGGGATGGGAGACAATTTTATAGGACGGCCGTAGAAATTCTCGACCAGAAACTCTCCACGCTCGGCATTCGAGGACAGCACCATTCGGAACAAATTGCACAACTGCAAACTAAGGATATTAAACACTTAAAATGGCTGGAATCGTTCTGGGGTGAGGCCGATGCCATCGCCTTTGGACAGAGCCAGGTCGATAAAAAACATCTAAAAAATCAACTGGAAAAACTGATGATGTTTTTACAGCAACAATGATAGGTAGGAAATGACTTTAAGATTATGAAAAATTTATTCATCTATTTTCTCCTATTATTCTGCACATTGCCGGTCAATGCACAGGATAATAGCTCTTTCTTTGAGGCCAACGAAGCCTACGGTAGCCAAAATTACGGCAAGGCCATCGAACTATTAGAATCGCCGCCGCCGCATTCCTTTGCCCGCTACTTCAACTTGGGCTGTGCCTATCAGAAAAATAATGACAGAAGTAACGCCTGGATCGCCTTCGAGAAGGCAAAACAAATTAAGCCCTACGATAGGAGTCTTAAATATGCATTTCAAACGCTTTCCCTCACTCGGGAGCAACAAAAATTTGTTCCCTTTTACCAGACGGTTTTTGTTCTCAATATTCTGGCGGTGATTGTGTGTATTTTTTTCTGGATAGCGGCCATACTTTGGATTCGCCAAAGGACAAAAAAATTAGTTTCCAAAAGCGCCTTCTATCTCAGCTTGATCGGCTGCCTGGGGAGTGGGGGGGCTTTGTACGCGTCCAGTCGTATTTTTCGAAAATGTGTCGTGATTGACGAGGATGCGGCGGTTCACATTTCGCCCACATCCCAATCGGAAGTCGTCAAAAATCTCCCCTCGGGAACACCCCTCAAAATATCGACAAAACATGAAAATTTTCTGCATATTAATTTAAAAAACGGACAAAATGGCTGGATTGATTGCAAAAATGTGAAATTTATATTGGATTAGTTTTGTGCTAAAAGTTTTTCACCCCGAGGTCCTAGAAGAGGGATCCATCATCCATTTAAATGGGAAAGAAGCGCACCATTTATTCCATGTCCTGCGCGCCAACGATGGAGAAAAAATTATCATTCTCAATGGTCAGGGGCACTATGCCGAAGGCCATATTTTCGATTCAAAAACGCAGCAAGTAAAAATTGATAGCGTCCATTTTATGGAGAAAAATAAAATTATGCTATGCCCATCGTTGCTCAAAAATAGGGCCATGGACTTTCTCATTCGCGAAGCCACGGCCATCGGCGTTGGCAAAATTATCCCCCTAATTGCCGAGCGTTCCGAAGTAAAAATTAACGGCCAAACCGCCATGGAAAAACAATTGCACTGGAATAGTATTGCCAAAGAAGCCTGCAAACAATCGGGAAATCCCCATTTACCGATCATCGAAATGCCACAAAAATTAACCCATATAAAATTTCCATCCACGACATTTATCGCCGCACTTCGAGAAAATGCGCAAAATATTTTTAGCCACCAATCGGAAATTAAAAATAATCCCATTGCGGTTTTAATCGGTCCCGAAGGTGATTTTTCCGAAAGCGAATACCAATATTTTTCACAAAAAAATTTCCATTTTATTCATCTGGGTAAAAACATTTTGCGATCGGAAACCGCTGCCCTATATTTACTAAGTGTCATCGATCATATGGGTAAATATTGACCCCCAAGCGATGGATTTTTCAAAGGGAATAATTTTCAAAGAAATATTGATGAAAGTACAGATTAGTATTTACTCTACGGTTTCAGCGATTTCGCCTTTGCTTTCGCTGTCTTCACCATTGCCCCGGGTTTGGATTTTTTTTGTTGGATTTGGACTCCCTGGGCGATCATCCTTGGCCGTCGCCCCATGCTTGCGGAGGAGTTTTTCGGCTCGGTCATATTCATTTTCCAATCTATCCCTTCGATCAATGAGTAAATCCAGGGGCGTTTCTCCTTCATTATTGGCAAGATTGACGTCCGTGCCCAGTTTGATGAGTTCCTCGAGTAATCTTATATTTAAATGCTGATACATATAGATTTTCACACCATCATCGCTTAAAAAATAGGCAGGAATGGCCAAATGGAGTAGCGTATTTCCATCATCATCCTGTGCACGAATATTCGCACCGCGCTCCACGAGTAATTTTAAAATTTTGAAAGCATAGTCTATCCCTTGGCATGCGCTTTCAATGGAGTCTCTATTTTCACGGGCTTGGCTTCGGCTTAATTTTTCATGTTCCCTTTCCCATACGAAACAATAGCAACAATCCGTTTCAAGAAGGATTTTGCCTATCAAATTGACCAATGGCACTTGGCCTCCGTCGTCTCTACTATTTGGATCTAGGCCCAGATCCAAAAGTAACCCTATAATTTGCATCGAATGATTGTATATGCTAAGACGAGAGGTAGCTTTGTGCAATAGTGTGCGATTTTGCAAATCTTTCCAGAGAGGATTAGCTCCGTGTGCCAATAGCACTTTCATGATCTCTGGCTCTCCCGAGCTTACGGCTTTTCCTAGTGCCGTACTTTCGTGGTCCTCTTCCAAACCCCTATAAGTTCTTACCCCATTGACATCGGCGCCATGGTCTAATAGGATTTGCACAATCTTTATATCTCCACTCCCTATGGCTTCTTCCAAGGGCATCTCGCTCATACTCGGAATACAGCGGGGAAACATTATTTCATTGGGGTCGGCACCTTCCTCAAGTAGGCGTTTGACAACTGTTTCGCTATGCAGCCTTATGGCCCAATACAGCTTACTAGCGGGTTCGCAACCTTCTTCAATTTGGTGTTTAAAAAATTCCATTTCGCTGGCAGGCAAACCCAAATCACGCGTCCAAAAATCATCCGCCATTTCATTTTCAGTGGCCTGTTCCGTTGCCTGTGCCCTTTCCCCTAGCAAACAAGCCCCAAGAAGAAGACTTCCTGACAGGATATTTTTTAATAATTTCCCCCTATCCATAGCCCGGAAAATATTTTTATTTAAAAAAAAATGTCAATTACATTCGATGATTTTTTTCATTGGGGCTTTCTGGGATAGGATTTCCTTTTTTCTCTTCTAGGAATTCCTGTTTTTTCTTCAAAAAAATCTATAATTTTATCATATTGTTTTTTAACATCTTCATGGAAACGTAGCTTCCTGTCCAACTCTTCCCAGGCAACTTCGATCCCGACGTTCTTTCCCGATCGATATATTTTTTTATTTTTTTGTAATAATTCTCGGCTATTACATAGGGCGTTAAACCATTACGTCTCTCCGGCATACCCATTTCTTTTTTACCCAAGCCGCCATCGAATAACTCTCTAAGGATCCCACGAGTAGGATAGGAAAAAGTACTCCGCGATTCCTGTTTACTTATATATTTATTGATCGAAAGATTACTAAAGTTTTCATTTGGATCTTTTTTTATGGGAAACCCCTTCCATTCTTTTGCGTGTTTGCTCATATATTCCTCCTTTTTTTCTTCTTTGTATTGATTCAAAAGTTTTTGCATTTTTTCTGGCCCATACACTGCCAGATGAAACAGCGTACGACCATATTCATTTTTTACTTTACCATTTTCGTCCCTATCCACATCGTGATTTGTGATTTTATAGACATCTGCACCTTTTTTAATTAGAATTTTTACTTCTCCAAAAAGTCCACGCAATATGGCCTCCTCCAGTAGCGTTAAAGTTCCAACCTCCACATTCGGATCGGCTTTTTCTTCCCTAATTAATCTCATACATTCAACTCTTGTGCGTTCATCTAAGGGTGTAACGATTTCAAAACGCAGCTTTCTCAACTTTTCAGTGGCTTCCTGATCATATTTATGTATATTTTGTACCGCCCCTGAAACAGGCTGCGTCGCCTGGATTTGTGTGGTAAAAATAGCTGAACCGCCCAGAAAAAGGCTCCCAGCTATGAGATTCTTCATTAACTTTTCATTAAACCTATTAATTTTATAATTCTTATCCATGGCTCCCATA
>JAIRYA010000017.1 GCA_031268005.1 Puniceicoccales bacterium
AGTCCCAGACTCCTTGACCTCTTTCAGCGAAAAGCGGGGGAGATTCTCCCCCGCTTTTCGCTTGGAGAAGAGTCTTATTTAAGAATTCTTTGCCCAATACCTTTGCAAATTGCAAAGGCTATTGGGCTATTAGGAGGTCCAGGAAATACATTTCCTGGCGAGGATTCCTAAGGGCGCGTAGCCTTTAGGGCGAAACCCGCGCAGCCCCTGGGCACCCGAACAGCGCTTTAGAAGAGCAAGGAGAGACCGGTGATACGTTTGAGACTTTTTTTATTACCGATGGCGAGGTTGTAGGCTTTAGGATCGCCGACGATAAAGACCTTATTACGCCCACGGGTAACGGCGGTATAGAGTAAATTACGTTGGAGCATGATATAATGTTGGCTTAGGAGAGGAATGATGACGATCGGAAATTCACTCCCCTGGGATTTGTGGATACTAATGGCATAGGCGAGGGCGATATCATTTAACTCGGAACGATTGAATTCCGCCGATTCCCCATTAAATTTTACGAAAAAAGTTCCCCGGTCGCCGTCAAAATGGTAGATGACCCCAAGGTCACCATTGAAGATATTTTTTCCATAATTATTTCGCAATTGGATCACCTTATCACCCAGTCGGAAGTGGCACCAGGGAATCTGCTTTCCACCGTTGGCGAAGATGCTCTGTAATCTTTCATTGAGCATGTCGATACCGGCATTTCCCTTGTGGAGGGGCGCGAGAACTTGGATGTCATTGAGGGGGTCGATCTTGTAGAGTGAGGGCAACAGGGAGGTGCATAATTGCTCGACTTTCCGGGTACATTCCTCGGGGGAAGTGGCAAGGATAAATCCAAAATCATGTTCCGGTGAAATTTGCTCCAGGGAGATGATTCTAGGGATGGCTTTCAGATCACCGGTGATGATTTTGTGGGCAAGTTGGACGATTTCGCTGTGCTGGCCTTGGCGAAAAATGTGTCGAAGATAGGTCACGGAAAATTGTTTCGAGGCAATAAAATCGGATAAAATATTTCCCGCCCCCACGGAGGGAAGTTGGTCGATATCGCCGACGAAAAGAAGGTGTGCGCTATCGGGAATTGCATTGAATAGGGAAACCGCCAAACGCGTATCGATCATGCTTGCCTCGTCGACGACAATGAAATCCAGGGCGAGTAAATTATCCTGATTGAAAGAAAATTGACCCGTTTGGGGATTGAATTGCAGAAGGCGGTGGATTGTTTTAGCCTCCACTCCGGTGGTTTCAGTCAATTTTTGCGCGGCGCGACCGGTGGGAGCCGCAAGACCGATTTTGACATTTTTAGCCATTAAAATAGAGACTAAAGCGCGTAAAATCGTCGTTTTCCCCGTGCCAGGACCACCGGTGATAATGGATAGCTTGTTGGTCAATGCGTAGCGCAATGCGGCAATTTGTTCATCGGCAAAGGCAAAACCTTCCCGCTTTTGAGCCCAGCTTATCGCATTGTCGCAGAGAATTTGGGGGAGTGAGGACTTTGCGGCGCGCAGGCGATGGATGTGTTTCCCGAGAGTCGATTCGTAGCTGGTCATCAGACTCGTTTGGATGAGTTCATTGGCGAGTACGTTGATTTTTTTAAACTGGATGAGCGTGTCCAAGCGATCGGCAATTTTTTCCCTGCCAATTTCTAGCAATTGTTGGGTTTGGGCTAAAAATTCTTCGCGCAGATAGGCCGTATGGCCCAAAAGTTCCAAATTGGAAAAAGTGAATAAAATTCCAGCATCGATCCTCGATGGATGATTACTGGGAATGCCGATATTTTGTGCAATTTTATCGGCGGTCTTGAAACCAATCCCTTCGACTTCCCGTGACACACGATAGGGATCGGATTGGAGAATTTGCTTTGCTTCCTGCCCATAAATTTTATAGAGGCGGAGGCATAATGCATTCGAAATATTATAAGTTTGTAAAAAAATAAGAATATCTCGCAGGGCATATTGTTCGTCCCAGGCGGCCTTAATACTCCTGGCGCGTTCGGCGCCAATCCCTGGAATTTCCCGTAGGCGTGCGGATTCCGTGGAGATAATATCGAAGGTATCCGCGCCGAAATAATCGACAATTTTATCGGCGTAAATTTTTCCGATGCCGTGAATTAATCCGCTGCTTAAATACCTTCGGATGCCGTTGACATCCGCCGGCAGGGTCGCCGAAAAAGATTCGACGGTGAACTGGCGTCCGAATTTTGGATGATTCACCCAATTGCCATTGAGAACGAGCGTTTCTCCGCAATTAACGCCCGGAACCTTGCCGCACGCCGTGAAGGTTCGGCGCCTTTCGCTCTCTTCGCGCATTTCCATAATCGAAAAAAATGTCTCATCATTGCGGTAGACGATGCGTTCCAAAATACCCTTTACACTTTCCGCCAAAAATTCCTCCTCCCTCCCATATTGAAAAGTTTCCGCAAAATTCAAGTTACTTATATCACCGCCGGGGAATTGATGCGGGCATTTGGAAAATCAATGGAATAAAAAACCGAAGGAAACAAAATCAAAGGAAGAAATCCGAATCCTATGGATTGGAAGGCAATGCCTTTGCGGCGAGTTTTTATCACATTTTCCGTGGACAATAATAAAAAGTATGAAAATAAAAATCATTAAATAAAAAATTAAAAATACTTCGCATTATTTTAATGATTCTATTTTTGTATTCAAAAAATCTTGACAGCAGGAAGTAAAATTTAGAGAATAGAAACAGTATGAATGTAAAAATTCATGGGCTCTTAAAAATTTTAATATTTTCTTTGGCAGGTGTTGCATACGCCGCCGAAGGGCTTCCACAATTGAATCATGGCCATTTTTTGGAAAAGCGCAGACACTTGGCAAAAAAAAAGCAACAATCCCCGCCATCGAAAGCGAAACACAAAGGGCAGCAAAAAAAGAAATCCGTAAAAAATGTCCGACCGGAGAAAAAAACAGCGATGGCAAAGCGAAGAGGAAAGGGGCAGCGGATTAAGGCATTAAAAGCGAAAAGCAAGGAAATGCAACGACTGCGGAGTGGAGCGGAGGAAGGGCATCAAATTCAGCTGCCTAACTCTGCGCCCGTGCAATCAAAGAGGCAGAAGATACCGACTGGAGTTTTGCAAAGTTCGGCGAAAAATTTACAAATAAATTCAGAATTTCAAAATCCAATTGTTTCGTCAGCAGAAAACGAAAAGCCAATAGAAAGTAAAAATTTACAGCCAATGATTCCAATGAAGGAAAGTAAAAGTTTAGTAGCTCCCGTGGCCTTTCGAATGGAGGATTTGGGAAACGAGAATATTTTTGAAGGGCAGAGCACCTATGAAGAAAGCTACAAAAAGCTTCGCGAAAAACTCGGACTCACCAAAGATTCTCTCGCTCTCGGGGAAAGAAGAATAAACGCTTGGAAGGATGGTTTTAAACACAAGAATTTCTCCAGTAATCCATTGAGGGCAACAATTCAAACGTTCTTTTCCTATGAAGAAAATTATAAAGATTTAATGCAAAGAGCCCACGAAATTATTGGTCCGGAAGCAGAAAAAATACCCGGATTTCATTTCTGGTCCGTTGCAGAGATTCAAAAAGCTTCCGGGGAAATAGATGGCGGCGGCAAATTTCCAGATTTTCAAGTCATTCTTGGGCTGGGGGTTGAATCGTTGCAACATTTT
>JAIRYA010000040.1 GCA_031268005.1 Puniceicoccales bacterium
CTCATCATGTGCCGAAATGCCGCATCTATGGTCGGCTTCGCAAACTCCTCTTCAATTTTCATCTCTTTCTACAAGATACTATAATTCATTTTCTGTAAATGAAAATATTTAAAAAAAGGGACAACTTTTGCAATCCCATGGACACCGTTGGAAAAAAAATATTATAGCCACCGTGCAAAGCACCGAAAATAGGGAAACTCCCGTTGAATTGCCCAGCATTGCCCATAAGACAGCTCTTTTTCACTCTTTTTATCTTCCAATTCGCGGTGTATGGGGAGATAATAGTCGCCATATGGGTAAAAGATTTATTCTTGTTATGGCATGCTCATCGCCGAAATTTTAGTTTTTGCGCCCGTTGATCGTTCCCTATTCTATGGCATTCCCGAAGCCTTGCGATTGATACTTTTTCCGGGGAGTTTGGTGAATGTCATCCTTGGAAAGACGAAGAAAATAGGACTTGTAATCGCCGTTAGAGAAGTCGATCCGCAAACGCTTCACTATACTTTGAAGCCCATTATTAGTTCCATTTACGATATTCCAATCACCGATGGAATCCTCATTCAACTTTATTTTTGGATCGCTAAATATTATATTTGTGATCTTTTTTCGGTCATTGACAGGGCAATTCCCAGTGTCATTCGCAGAAATATTTCCCTTAAATTAACCGCCTATTTGCAGCTTTCAATGGACCTAGATGAATCCATCGATGGGAAAAAATTGCCCAAACAATGGGAAGCTTTTGAGTTTTTAAAAAAAAATCCTTTTATTTTGAAGAGTGAATTCTTGAAACAATTTTCTCGCAATATTTTGGATGCGCTTTTGCGAAAAAATATTGTCTATGAAACCTTTCGGAGGGAGGAACGCATTGCTTATACCCATCCCGATTTGATCAATCCCCGGAAGCGTTCCATTCAATTAACGCCCGAGCAATTGGGGATTGTCGCATCCGTTGGCGAAAGTTTAGGGCAAAAAATATTTAGGGTTCACTTACTCTATGGCGTAACGGGATCGGGGAAAACGGAGGTGTACATTGAGCTCATCAGACGCGTTATCGGAGAGGGAGGATCCGTACTCTATTTGTTGCCGGAGCTGGCGCTTACGGCTCAAATTGTGGAAAAGATTCGATCCCGATTGGAAGGCCTTTCCCCATGGGTTTGGCACAGTGGACTGTCCGATGGGGAGCGGAGAGATACCTGGCTTGCCGCATTAAATCAGCCATCGATGATCGTCGTTGGGGCGCGATCGGCCGTATTTTTACCTTTGAATAATTTGCGTTTAGTGATTGTCGATGAGGAGCACGAATCGGCCTATAAACAGGGAGAAACGCCCCGCTACAATGGGCGAGATGTGGCCATTTATCGCGCAAAATTACACAATGCCACCTGCCTATTGGGATCGGCTACGCCTTCTTTGGAATCGATTTTTAATACAAAATTTAAAAATTATAAACTCGAGTCCCTAAACCATCGCATCGATCATAGGCAATTGCCCCGAGTCCACGTTGTCGATATGCGCTATGAGCCAAAGGGAATAAATGCTATCCTATCGCGGCTTCTTTTGAGAAAAATGGAAGAACGTTTAGAAAAGAAAGAACAAATTATTTTATTTTTAAATCGGCGGGGCTATGCGACGACCGTTTTATGTAGGAGCTGCGATTTTATTGCTAGCTGCCCCCATTGCAGTTTGCCGCTCACGTTTCATAGAACCCTTAATCAACTCATTTGCCACTTTTGTTCCCACCAGGAGCCACCCCAAATGAAATGCCCCAGGTGCGGTTCCCCGGAAATTCTTTACAGTGGCATTGGCATTCAAAGGGTGGAACAAGTGGTGCAAAGTTGTTTTAAGGGAGCCCACATTGCACGGATCGATTCCGATATTATGGGGAAAAAACATGAATTTATTCACATTTTAAATGATTTTCGAAGCGGTAAAATTGATATTCTAGTGGGAACACAAATGATTGCGAAGGGATTGGATTTCCCCAATGTGACGCTGGTCGGATTGATTAACGCGGATGGATCGCTGAATCAGCAAGATTTTCGGGCCAACGAGCGGACCTTTCAATTATTGGTGCAAGTTGCCGGACGAGCGGGGCGCGGAGAACGCCTAGGTGAGGTCGTGCTTCAAACCCACATTCCCGGAAACGAAACGATCTTTCTCGCCAAGGATACAAATTTTGAAGAATTCATCGCCAAAGAATTAGAATTGAGGGAACGTTTTCGCTATCCGCCCTATCGCCATATCATTAATTGTACGATTTCCGGAAACAGTGCCCTCCGGGCGGAGCTATTTGCAAAACGGAGCTTTGTTGGAGGGCTTTCCGAGCTATTTAAAGAAGATTGTTCCGCCATTGAGATTCGCGGCCCAATGATTTCACCCATTGAAAAAATTCAAGATCGCTACCGCTATGCGGTTCTGATTTTCACGCCAAATGTGAGCAAAATTTGTGAAAAAATAAATGATTTTCGCAAAAAAATAACCGTTCCCGCGGACATTGCCCTTTCCATTGACGTCGATGCCCTGGATTTTATGTAAAAGTGAAAATATTTAAAAATAAATTGACATAATTTATATATTTACAATAATAGGTCCACTTATGAATAAAAAATTAATAGCAGCATTGGTCTCCAGTTTTTTAATTGGAGGAACGTTTTGCAAAGCCGCAGCTTCGGTAAACTTATCCGGAGGGAAAAGTATAGGATTGAAAAGAGGACTTAAATTTAAACCTAAAGCCACTTCCTTAGAAAAGTCTCTTGCATTTCTGGAAGAAGTAGGCGCGTTGCTTCAAATGCGTTTGTATGATTCAAAAAAAGGCGTATGCAATCTCTTGGAAATTTCTAAAAATTGTATTGAAAAAAATAATTATCGTTTTGTAAAAAACAGATTGGTTAAGCTTAAACTTCTAATAAGTACTCTAAATATAGAATTCGGTTCGTTGAAAAGTAAGCTTAAATCATCCATCTTCCCATGCAATTCTACTTATGATTTTCTTTATCGTTCGGAGAAAGAAATATCTCTAATATCTCCTCTTGCGGATAGATTTATGAAAAATAAAGCAAAGGAAGAAATGAAGATAAATTTTCTCTTCCAGCGTAAATTTTTGAACGAGATGCCTTTCATAGCAACAAGTAATGATTTTTTTAAAATACTGCAAGAAGATTTGGAATATTTTAAAAAATCTTTCTCTCTTTTACAAGACAGAAATCTGTTCGATTGCTATTTAAATGTTGTAAAGCATCTAAAGGAAGAATTGGAGAAGGAAGCAGCTCCCTGTGAAAATAAGGAGAGTTCTTCTTTTAGGCCTGAAGAAGAGAAAGAGAATTTTTCTCTTAGAATTGAAAGAGCAAAAATCAATAAATCAAAAAAGCTAATGGAAGAAGAAAAAGCCAAAAGAGAAAAAGAAAGAATTGAAGCGTTAATGAAGATTGAAGATTTTTACAAAGAAATCAACAAGCAAATTGTATCACTTTCCCAATTTAAATTCTTCGATGATCTATTAGAAATTTCCGTTAGAGAATAGTCATGAAATTTTAAAGCTTAGCATTAAAATTTTCATTCCCGGTAAAAATATTTTTGTCGGGAATTTTTATTTCAATTTTTTTCAATAAACACACGCTGTAG
>JAIRYA010000033.1 GCA_031268005.1 Puniceicoccales bacterium
GGAATAGGAACACCCATTGGTGCAGCAATAGGTGGAGTGATCGGAATTTTATCGATACTCAGATCGGCTTATTCGGAAGTAAAAAGAGAAGACTTGGAAAAACAAGCTCCTACCGAAGAGGCCAAAGGACAGCAACCAGATTGCGTCACAGCAACTGATCATTTGCAAAAAAAAGAAAATGTGTCAACCGATTGCAAAAAAACGTGTCAAGAAATTAATAATGCAGCGGGAGGATTTTTTTCACGTCTCGGACGTGCCCTAAAGCACATGTTTACTAAAAATGCCGCCGTTACCCTGGTAACTATCGGCGCTGGAGCAACCATTGGAGCAACGGTGGGAACGTTTGCCGGCGGCATAGGAGCACCCATTGGATTGGCAATAGGCGCAGTTGCTGGATTTTTGACAGCGCTCAGATCGGCCTATTCGGAGATAAAAAAAGAAGACTTGGAAAAGCAAGCTCCTACCGAAGGAACTGCCCCGTTGAATTTAGGGAAAATTACGGACCCGAATCCTGATCCCGAAGAAACTTGTAAAGACATCCAAAGAACAACGGAAGGCTTTCTGATGCGTGCCATGCGCAGCATATTTTCGGAAAATGCCAATACCGCCTTGCTAACAATTAGTTACGGAGCAACGATTGGAACAGCGATTGGAGCGTTTGCCGGCGGCATAGGAGCTCCCATTGGTGCAGCGATAGGTACGGTCATTGGATTTTTGTTAGCACTTAGATCGGCCCATTCAAATGTCAAAATGGAGGAGCTGGAAAAGCAAAGCGCTCTCCAGTCAACGGATTCATTGAAACCCAAAGAAATTGCAAATTCGAATTCTAATTTATCAGAAGCATGTCAAGAAATTCAAAGTAAAACAGAAAATTTTTTCTTGCGTACGCTGCGAAGATTATTCCTTAAAGACCCCGGCGATACGCTGCAAATGATAGGTGCAGTAGCGGGTGGCGGAGCAAAAGTGCCAGAATATGCAAAAATATTGACAGAATCTTTATCTCGCATTCACCCTGCAATTGGCCTGGCAATAGGTGCAGTGGTTGGAATTGGAATCGAATTTGTGATGGTTTACTTGGATGTTAGGAAAAATAAGTTAAAAGAACAAGAAATTCAGGGGCAAATTAGTCCGGCGACTGCATAAAAAATTAATTTTTAAGGAAAGGAAAATTATGAATGAAAAAGAAAAAGAAATCGTTGAAATAGTATCTAAGAAATCTTTGGAAATGTTGGAAGATGTCTGGAAACTAGTCAAAAATGACCCCAACATTCCCGAAGATGTAAAAGAAAAAATACTTGAAGATAAAAAAAAGACCGAAAAACAAATCAACAAGGCAATTACCGGCCAACTTGGTAGTAAATTAAAAACTGCTTAACTTCCTAGGAAATCCTAATATACAAATTCGTTTGGGATTTGGGGTAAAATAGGTTTACAGCGCAGTATTTACGGCAATGGAGGCCTCGTAAATTCCATTGGCGTGCATAATTTTTTCAAGGCAATTTTCGCGGGTCTCTCCCTGCGCGACGGATACGGCCATTCCAACCGCACTCTCTATGGCCCGGGCATTGCTCGAGCCATGTGATTTTAAAACCATCCCATTTAAGCCGAGTAAACTCGCTGCGCCATACATGTCGGGATTCAGTCGTTGCTTTAGCGATTTGAAAACGCCCTGGGATAATAATGCACCCAACATGCGCATCGGATTTGCCTTAAATTCGTTCCTAATGTATCCTTTCAGCTGAATCACCAGCGATTCCAATGTTTTCAGTAAGATATTTCCAACAAAGCCATCGCAAACCACCAAATCCACCCTTCCTTCAAAGATCTGAAATCCTTCGATTAATCCGGAATAATTAATAATTTTCCCAATCGATTTCAATAATTCGTGGGCCGCAAGAGCTTTTTCGTTGCCTTTCCCCTCCTCCGTTCCGATGGTCAGCAAACCGACTCTCGGTTTTTCAATCCCCAAAACGCGTGAACAATAATCGCTTCCCAAAATTGCATTGTGCATCATTTGCAGTGGCGTCGTATTCGGATTGGCGCCAACATCGGTCATAACGATATAATTATTCAACGTTGGAATAACGGTGGCCAACGTTGGTCGTTCCACGCCGGGCATGGGACGTAACTTTAGCGTACTTCCCGCCATCAAACTTCCCGTATTTCCACAGCTCAGCATCACATCGGCCTTTCCCGAGCGAAGGAGCTCGATGGCGCGCACAACGGATGCATCCTTTTTCGTTCGCAGCGCTTGCAGCGGCTTCTCATCCATGGCAATCACTTCCGATGCGTGAACAATCTCAATGCGCGAACTATTCTCAAGATTTTGAGTCCTAAGATTTTTTCTAATCGTATCCTCATCGCCAATGAGAATGACACGAAAATCTTTCCGATCTGCCAAAGCTACGATAACCCCCGTAATAATTTCCTTTGGTCCAAGATCTGATCCCATCACATCGATGGCAATGGCACGCGCAATGGCATTCATCCGCAAAGTCGATTATTCTTCCACAGAAAAGACTTGGCGTCCGCGATAGATCCCTGTTTTAGGATCGACATGGTGCATCATAAATAATGAACCATCGTGATTTTTAGAGAATTGCGGGGCTATGAATCGATTCGCTCCCCGACGCTTACGACTTCTCTGCTTTGATTGTTTTCTTTTCGGCTGTGCCATAGCAAATTTAAATAGATCAGAAGCGAAAATTCAAAAATGTCAAGTTTTTTTAAAAAAATAATTCCCCATGGGCGCCAAAAATGAATGCTTCCCCATTGGAAGTATGGGAAAGTTTTCCCGGGACTTTGTCTTTGGCCTGGAGGGATTTCCACAGGGGACTTCTTCCCATTGACCTAGAAGATATCGGAGACTCCTTGGGCTTTTTATTGGCCAAAGTTTTGCCCCGTTCATTGGAACAAAAAATAGGTTTCATTTTCACTCTGTTCGCTGGAATTATTGCCATTTTTCGCTTCTTCTTCGGGTGGGTTTGCCCCTTGTATTTTCTCGGGGATCGCTACGACCCAGTGGGCATTATTGATGTTGTGAAGCCAAACCGTTTTTTCATCGCTTGCCTCCCTGGAAATTTCGTCAATCGAATCGTAGTGAAACGTTTCTCCCTTCGCGGTAAAAAGATCGTAGCCGAAATTCCCGTCGGAACTCGATACGATGATATCGCGTTTCAGTGCGCCGGAAACATAGGGTAATGCATCCGTACCGAGCACTTCATTCCCTCCAAACATACGTTCAATTGTTTGTTGGGAGGGACCTAATTCCACCTTTGCCGCATATTTTGCCGCCGTCCGTTTGAGCTCCATAATTTTTCCGGAGCGAATGAGTTCGCTATCGGGATTCATTCCCCTCAGAATTGCCCAAAATCCGCAATTACCGTCATGGGGGACATCGAAGATAGTGCGATCGTATTCCCTTATGAGTTTCGGTGTGAGCATTTTTTTCGATGGCATTGCACGGGGACGCCTATCGACGGGAATTTTTGGAACTTCGGGTTCTTCAACGACTTCCTGAACTTTGGATGTTTCCTTCGGAAACGTTGGGGCAATTGGCAATGCGTTCCGTTGCTTTGTGGAAATTTTTGGTTCATTTTCTCGATGCGATTTGATGAGTTGCAATGATAGTAGGCACAGCGCAATTACCATCAGCGATAGGGCAATTAACCAAAATCGAATATTTCGCTTTTTATCCATTTTTTTAACGTAATAACGAATACATTTTTTTCAAGAAAAATGAGAGATTGAGCTTGGACAAAAAAAATTATTGCAACGGAAATGGCACAAAGGGCAGGCCAAAATTGGACGTAAGAAAATTGTGGATAAAGAACTTTTGGATGTGAAATGGGAGGCCGAAGATGGATGTAAAAGTGAATGTAAAAACTCCGGCCGCTAGGCGCGACGCTACTCCTACCCACTGCCCCTTAGCCTTGCTTCGGATTTTTGTTTTGTCAATTGATTTCGTGAATATTTTTTAAAATTTTTGTGGTCATCGGAAGAAAGTTAAAATTTCCCCGCCGGAGTAATTTTTCCCGGAGGAAGGTATTTTCATTTTCACCGGGGAAGATTTCTCCTCCCCGGTGAAATGCTTTGCCTTTTACTTTTTCATTAACGACGGTTCTGGTTGTCGAAACCTACCTAG
>JAIRYA010000009.1 GCA_031268005.1 Puniceicoccales bacterium
AGGGGCAGTGGGTGGGAGTAAGGTCGCGCTAAAGATTTTTGGCGAAATTTGGAGTTTTTATTTCTGAAAAAAATTTCGGCTAGGAAATTAAATCTTCTCCACCTGTCCAACTTTGTCATTTTTGAGGTTTCCCTTTTTTTACGCATATTTTTATTTATAGGGCAGATGGAGCATTGTTCCGAGGGACGTGGCAAAGAAAGAGCATCCATTTCCAGGCCTCGCAGTTGCCATTGGGCTATTTTTTCGAAGGATTTTTCTAAAGAAATCCCAACCATCCTTTATTATATTTAAAAAACCCGTTGACAATGTGAGGATCCCTGCCAGGGCTGGAGTTTTTAGCCTCATTTATTATACTTTCTTAAAAATAGTTTGACAATGAATAAATCCCTGCCAATGCTGAGAGGCAGTGGGTGGGAGTAAGGTCGCGCTAAAGATTTTTGGCGAAATTTGCAGTTTTTGTTTCTGAAAAAACTTTCGGCTAGGAAATTAAATCTTCTCCACCTGTCCAACTTTGTCATTTTTGAGGTTTCCCTTTTTTTACGCATATTTTTACTTATAGGGCAGGTGGAGCATTGTTCCGGGGGAAATGGCTAAGGAAGAGCGTCCATTTCCAGGCCTCGCAGTTGCCATTGGGCTATTTTTTCGAAGGATTTTTCTAAAGAAATCCCAACCATTCTTTATTATATTTAAAAAACCCGTTGACAATGTGAGGATCCCCGCCAAGGCTGGAATTTTTAGCCTCATTTATTATACTTTTTTAAAAATAGTTTGACAATGAATAAATCAGCGCCAAGGCTGAGGGCAGTGGGTGGGAGAAAGGTCACGCTGAAAATTTTGGTGAAATTTGGAGTTTTTATCCGAAAAACACGATCGGTAAAGGAAAAATGAGTGCTTTGGATAAAATTTGGAGTTTTTCCGCTTTCTACTCGTGTTTTGTTGGCCTATCCTTTGGTCTGTCTTGAGACGTTTTAGCCAATTTTCCCATTTCCGTCTTCTCAACTTATTTTATTTCCCAGTTCCCGTTAATATTTTCTCCAGTATTTTTAAATTTATTTCCCCGAACCTTCTTCAATTTTTTCGTTGGGCCATTCCATTGGTGTATTTCCCCGAAAAATGAAAAAAATTTAGGAATCGCAGGCAATTTGAATATTTTTACATCCCGCAGATTTTAGGGCATCGCTGACTTCTATGACAATTCCAAATGGAACCGACTTGTCGATGCAGACGAGTAAGGTCGTCCCCTCGGGAGATTTTTTATGGGAAAGGAAATTTGCAACCTCTTCACCGAGTTCTTTTAATTGCAAAATACGATTATTAAACATTATGAGACCATTGATGCCGATATTAAGTATTCCCGAGGTAACTTGAAGATCAATGTTTTTCACTTTTGGAATTTTAATGGCAATTCCCGGGGAAAAAACGAAGCGTGAACCCAATAGGGATAAACCGAAAATAAATAATAAAACGGCGATAATTGAACTATTATCGAGTTTAGTGTCCGGTTTTTCCAGGGTGCGATAGGACTGAAATTCACAGAATGCCATGGTATATTATTTTTTAGAGAACACAATTTGCAACACTTCGTTGTAAGTCCACTCCAGTTGATAGACCATTTCCTTAACTTTTCCGTGGAGAAAATTGTAGGCCAAATTCGAAAAAACACTCACCGCTAAACTGACGGTAATGAGGAGCATTGCCGCCGTAATTTCCGTGGAAAAAATATGGGAAGTGGCATAATTTACGCCCTCGTTTTGTAGATTTTGGAATGCGTTGAAGAAGGCTAAAATAACTCCGATAAGTCCTAGAATTGGCAAAATTTTTGCAATCGTTCGAAGGGGAGAAATGCGCTGTTCGCAGCGTGGAATCTCCAGTAAAGCGGCTGATTTTACGTGCGCTTTCAATTCCTCGGAGGGAAGATGAATACCCAAAAGCGCCGTTCGTACTACATTAGCTACCGGTGAACCATCGCACTCGCAGAGGTCAATTGCCTCCGTGATTTTGTTGCCCTTTGCCAAATTGCGAATTCCGTCCAAAAAAATAGCCGCATCGCTGTTAAACCGCTTAAAAAAAAGAAGACGCTCGATGACTAAGATAATGCCCATGGTCGCAGCGACGAACATTAACCCCATTAGGCCGTGGCCAAGCGATAGAAATTTCCAGGAAAAAATCGACATCTAATTCCTAGAAAAAATCAAAATTTTCCGGAAGTACAAGGCAAATGGCAACATTGGCTTTCTAGAACTTTCAAATGAATTTTATGGCGTTTTTTGCATTATATTATTTCCATTAATAATTCGGCGAATGTGTACCGCTTTATTTTCCTCTAGAAATCCACCGAAAACAGTTCCAACGGAAACAAGGGAGTTTTTCCCCAGGAGTGTCCCCGGAAGTAGAACTGAGTTGCATCCAATTTGTGCACGTTCTCCCAAAATTGCTCCAAATTTCCTAAGTCCCGTCAAAACTTTTTGCTTTTCCATTTTTACGGAAATGACCCTCTCATCGAAGCGCAAATTCGATAGCAGTGCTCCCCCCGACAAATGGGAAAAGGAACCTAAAATCGAATCACCGACGTAGTTGAGATGGGCGATCTGAACATTGTCCATGATGAGTGCATTTTTAATCTCACAGGCATTACCAATGATACAGTTTTTTCCAATAATCACATTCTTGCGAATCAATGCTCCACTCCGAATTTCTGTGCCCTCACCGACATAGACATTGTCTTCAATCGTACATGTCACGGGCAATTTTACATTTTTTTCGATGTGGACATTTTTCCCAATTCTTATTAATTCATCGGTAAAAAAATTTCTCCGTATTTTTTGAAAAAAATTACACTTAATTCCCGGTCGGTTACAATTTCCATAGGTGATTAGTGCTTTTTCTATGTTTGCAATCCAATTCCATGGCTCCACGTCACTGGGAAAAAAAGGAGAAAAAGCATTTAAACTTTCCGGTAAATCAAAAAAATCACTTGCGCTTATGTTCCGCATAGAGGAATAATGTGCACGTTTTTTCGAGCAATTCAATAAAAACTGTTTGGCAACTATTTTATTACAAAAAAATAAATTTTCCAGTGTTTTCTCGTGAAAACTATATATAAATTTACTATTTAAGAAATATTAGCTCTTCCGGGAGAAGGTCAAGGGAAGGTCTTTTTTTCTTTTGATTTATTCCTTTCATCCGGAAAAAGAATCTATGCTTAAAATTTTATGGCAGCATTTTTTCCTAAACTTAAATCGATGCGCTCCACGGGCAAACGTTCACGGATTTTAGGCGTATTGAGAAGCAAATCAAGGCGTTTCAACTGTTCATCAAAATCGCCGTCTTCAAAAATTACCAGGGAAGCACATTGGCAACGCACGTCAATCCGGGACCAGGGGACGCTTTTTTTCTTTAATTTTTCGATGGAAATAACTTCCATCTGCGCATAAATCGACCAATATTTCGTCTTCGCAATGTGGATTAACCGGTATACTTTATCCAACATGGGCACTTGTTCGTAGTAGCCATCCCTTGTTTTTTTTAGGACGATTCCACTCAAAAATGGCATGGAACGGCGATCAAATTCCGAAATCTCTTCCCCGTGAAAAACAACGCCTTCCCCATCGATGAGCATCTCGTTCGTCAATTTACCATCGCGAACGAGCAGGCGTAGAAGGGGAATGCGCTCCTCAACCGTAATTTTCAATGTTCCCGGAAATTGGCGCTCCACGACGGCGGTTTTAATTTGAGAACAGGTTTCTATTTTTTGTTTTATGGCAAAAATATCGATGTCCATCATGTCCACACCAATGCGCAAATCCGGCAAAAAAGGTTTTACCCATTGGGGTGTTAGAACGCCATTCGATTTAAATTTTACGCAATTCAAAGGTTGCTTATAAATGGATTTGCTCCAAGCCCTGAGAGGGGCCCCAATCTCGGACCACAGGAGATTTCCACCATAAAACAGCCCCCATAGAAATAAACAATAAGCCGTAATTTTAAAAAAAAATTTCCCTAGCGAAAATTTTTCGAATTTCGATGGGCATTTTTTTTGACCTTTGGCCGTGATTTGCTTTACGCTAGGATCCGACTTTTTACGAAAAAACCACATTAAAAACGTATGATATTCTGCTTCAAATCTTCCAATATTCTAATTATTTTTCTTTCTTCCTCGCCATCATTCATTGGCGATTGGAGTATTTTCAGGCAAAGATCGGTAAACGAAATGCCTAGGGCTGCTGCCGCTTTGGGAACTAAACTGGTCTCAGTCATTCCCGGGATCGTATTGATTTCTAAAAAATAGAATGCTTCGGCCAGGATAAAATCTAGGCGTGCAAAATCACGGCAACCGCATGCCCTAAAAATTTTTTCCGAAATTTCTTGAACATATTGGGTCTCCGTCAGCGTTATCGGTGCCGGAACGACATATTCCGCCATGCCCGCTGTGTATTTGTGTTGGTAATCGTAAAATCCATCCTTCACCCGAATTTCGATGGTGGGTAGTGCCTCCGTTCCCAAAATTCCCACCGTAATTTCACGTCCTTCGATGCAAGACTCCACAAGCCACGTCCCCCCATTCAGACCTTCCGAACAACGGCCGAAGCCCTCCTCTGCGTAAACTTTTCTCACGCCGATGCTACTGCCGCGATCATTGGGTTTGATCACAAATGGCCCGCCTACCCTTTCCCAAAGTTCCGAAAAACTCTGTCCTTCGAAAAAAAAGGACTTGGGGGTTAAAACTCCCACACTCCTAGCAATTTCTTTGGCCTTCGCCTTATCCATGCACAGTCGGCTGGCAATGGAATCACTCCCATAGTAGGAAAAACCCTTCGCTTCCAACAATTCTTGCAGCTGGCCATCTTCGCCAAATTCCCCATGAATCAGGGGAAAAACGGTGTACCGCTCAGGATCTAAAATTTCCGGTAACCTATCCTCCGATAGGGGAAAAATCTCCACATCTACCTGTGATTTCAACGCTTCAAATACCCTTTGACCACTGCGCAGGGATACTTCCCGTTCCGAAGAACTCCCTCCGCCACATAAAATTGCAACTTTTTTCATTTCAACTCCGAATGAATATCAAAATAAATAACTTTGCAATTTTCAATATGAAAAACGCAGATCCTGTGAAGTGTTAACTTACAAATTGCGTCCAATCACTTGCAAATCGATTCGTTTTAAAATGCGAAGCAGCCGATGGCGATGAGCATATAGGCCACGATGCTGACAAAAATGCCGTAGATTAGAAAGGGCAGAAAGGTCTTTTTCAAAATATCCCCTTCCCGATTCAAAAGGCCCACGACCGCACTAACCGCCACGATGTTGTGCACACAAATCATGCTACCCATGGCACCACCCGCGCCCTGTGCCGCAAGAATTACTATCCGCGAAAGGTTTTGCAGCTCCGCCATATCGCATTGGAATTGGGCGAAAAGCACATTGGAAACGGTGTTTGAACCGGTAATAAAGGTCCCCAAACCGCCAACATAGGCGGCAAATATGGGCCAAACCGAGCCGACGATGCCGCCGATCGCTTCGGCCATAGCCCGGGGCATGGATAAAATGTTGCTGTCGACGCCGGCCGCCGATAGTTGGGCGATCAGTTCCGGATTTGTAAAATTCCCCGAACCTTGAAATACTTTAACGAGTGCAACCGATGCGCAAAGGGAAATTGCGGCGGTTTTCATTTTTACAAAAGTTTCCCGCCAGGCTTTGGCAACTTTTTCCCTGGACATCCCGTGCATGAAAATCGTCAGAATGGCAATAAGCATAAAAGGTATCGTCCCCGGTGAATAGAGCAATTTGATGCTGTTTTCGTTCACCCCTTTGTAGCCCAAAATATCGGTAAAATTAATGACTCCGTATCGATTAAATAGCGCCTTCAAGGGCAAAAGGTCAATGCGGGTAAGCATTAAAATAATACCGATGAGCACGTAGGGCATCCAGGCCGTAAATTGACGCATTGGACTTTTTATTGAACATTCCGGATCTTCCTTTTCCGGGTCCTGTAAATTACTCGGAACTCCCCGCTTCCCCAGGAAATCTGTTTGCGGTTTGCACCCGACCTTTTCTCCGGCTCCGCTGTCTCCGATCCACTCCTTTTCCCACTTGGAAACTTCGCCAAAGGTCCACACGTCCTTGGGGACACAAAACCCGCGCTTGGCCCCAAACATAACCGCCGCTAAGCCGATGAGTCCTCCCGCTATCGAGGGCATCTCAGGCCCCATGAACCATGCGAAAAGTAGGAAGGGAATGGCAAAGGCTGTGGCGGCAAAAAGACAAAATTTCCAAGCGGCAAATCCATCCTTCCAGGAACGATTTGGGCCAAAAAACCGCGCAATGAATCCCAGGGTGAAGATCGGTAAAATAAAGACCATGGGAATGTGCATGAGCGCAACCGCTTGGCCAATAACTTTTAGAAAATGGGAAGGGGATTGGAATGATCCCGTGGCAACCGCCCCTTCGATGAATGCCTGTAAGGATGCGCCAAAACCCGTGATAATTGGAATTCCTACGGCGCCAAAGGTGACGGAAAATGAATTGAGGATTAAACACAAAATAGCCGCCGCTAGAGGCGGAAAACCTAGGGCAATTAGCAGGTGTGCCGCCAGGGCCACGGGAGCGCCAAAACCGGCCGCTCCTTCGATAAAAGTGCTGAACATGTAGCCAACGATAATGGCTTGGACGCGCATGTCTTTGCTAATACTCTCCATCCCCCGTTGTATGGTTTCCATGCCCCCAGAATATTGAAGAGTATGGAGAAGAAGTAGGGCGCCGAAGACGATGATCAGTACACTCACCGCGCTACTCACCCCTTGCAAACTCAAAGCTAAAACGTAGGACGGGGGAAGACCCCACAGCCAAATCGCCGAAAGGGCACAGGTGAGCCAGGCGATACCCATGGCCTTCGCGGCCCCAAAGTGCAGCCCAACCATCAATACCAGCGCCACCAAAATGGGCAGTAACCCCGCAATGGCAAGTACATTCGTAGACATAATACCCCTATAATTCCCTTCCTTAAATTTTCTCCAAAAAAACTATTGGTATCATTATATTCATATTTTTTTAGAAAACAATCCAATAAAATACACATGCCATAAATTTAAGGATTGGAAAATGCTCAATTTCTTTTGCGGAGCGGAAAGGTGCCATTGTGCGCCCGTCTGCGGTTTAGCGCAGAGACCTTCTTTGAAGGTCCAAGGAGGCTTTGCCTCCTACGGGCGCACAAAACCTCACGCCCAAAAAACCAAAAAAAATTTCCCCATTTGCAAAATTGTTTTTCAATTTTGCCGTGGAGCACCCAAAAAATCCGGAAATTATTCTTCCGGCGGATCCTAGGCCAATGCTCCATTTCAGGCATCGATATGGGAAACATTGAGCGCGTTGTCTTCGATGAATGCCCGGCGAATGGGTACATCCTCGCCCATGAGCATGGAGAAGACCAAATCCGCCGCAGCCGCGTCCTCTATGGAAACTTTGAGCAGTTTGCGCAGTGAGGGATCCATGGTCGTCTCGAAAAGTTGCTTTGGGTTCATTTCTCCGAGACCTTTATAGCGCTGAATGGACAACCCCCGGCGTCCGAGTTCGCGAATCTTGGAAACGATCTCTAATCCGGAATACATTTCGAGAATATTTTCGCGATCGGTACCCCTATTTTCGATGATATGGTAGCGGGGATTGTCCGCCACTTCGAAGGTCGTCAAATCGATGCCCAAATCCGCCAATTGGTCGAGTAATCCCTTTAATTGTGTCGATTCAAAAATTTCGTGGACCGTAATACGCTGCCGTATTTTGACGCCATCGACCTCAATTTCGCGGGTCGTGGAGCCCTCAAAAATATCATCCACAATGTCGTATTCCGCGTAAAAACTCAACCGCTCCCCCGCATCGAACAAAAATTTATAGGATTCTCCATTTCCGGAGCGAATCCTTGCGATAAAGCGCGGCAAGGTGTTATCCGAACGGTGCTGGTTAAGGTAGAGTGGTAGAGGGCAGCCGTGGCGCAAAATACTCGCTCCAAGGTTTTCGATCTTCGAGAAAATATTAATGACAGCGGAAACCGTTTCCGGAAGAAAGTGGTGATTGTCGTTGGCGCGGACCAGTGTGATATCCTCGGCGCCCAATTCGAGGAGAATTTTATTGAGTTCGGCGTCGTTGTCAACGTAGCGTTCCTTCCTGCGACGTTTGATCTTATAGAGTGGCGGTTGGGCGATGTAGATGAAGCCGTTGTCGATGAGCCCGCGCATTTGCCGGAAAAAAAATGTGAGCAAAAGCGTCTGAATATGGGAGCCATCCACGTCCGCATCGGTCATTATGATAACCTTGTGATAGCGGCATTTATCCGCATCGAATCCGCCGATTTCATCGCGGTTGCCAATTCCCGTTCCGCAGGCGGTAATGATCATGCGAATGGCTTCACTGCTGAGTACCTTATCCAGCCGCGATTTTTCCACATTAATAATTTTACCAAATAGGGGCAAAATGGCTTGATTGGAGCGATTGCGCCCCTGTTTTGCCGACCCCCCTGCGGAATCTCCCTCGACGATAAATAATTCACATTTCGCGGGATCTTTTTCCGAACAGTCCGCTAATTTACCGGGGAGGCCACCGGCGCTGAGGGCACTTTTGCGCACCGTTTCCCGGGCTTTTCGAGCGGCTTCACGGGCCCGTGCGGCATTGAGACATTTGTCGATGATTTTCTTTCCAAGGCCGACGGTCGTTTCCAAGGCATATTTTAAATGATCGCCCACAATTTTTTGCACAATGCCATCCACTTCACTATTGGAAAGCTTCGTCTTCGTCTGGCCTTCGAAGCGCGGCTCTGGAACTTTCACGGAAATCACAGCCGTCAGTCCTTCGCGCACGTCATCACCGCTCAAAGCCGGGTCCCTTTCTTTGACGAGATTGTTCGCCTTGGCGAAGGCATTGATGACGCGGGTAAGTGCCGTACGGAATCCGGACAGATGCGTACCGCCTTCGATATTGTGGATCGAATTGGCGTAGGCATAAATTTGATCATTGTAAGAATCATTGTATTGCATGGCGATATCGACCGTAACGGCGCCGCCTTGGCCCTCCGGAGTTAGGGATCCTGAAAAGGCGATGACACTGCCGTGGATGGGAGCTTTCCCACGATTGAGGAATTCGACGTATTCGGCAATGCCATTTTTAAAATTGAAGATCTCCCGCTTATCGCTGCGTTCATCGTTAGCGGCAATGGTGACGCCGGGATTGAGAAAGGCGAGTTCGCGGAGTCGCTTGGCAAGAATATCATAGTGGAATTCGCGCACTTCCGTAAAAATTTCCGGATCGGGTGTAAAAACAATCTTCGTTCCGGTTTTATGCGTATCGCCGATGACGGTCATTTTTTGCGTCGTTTTACCGCGGGAAAATGCCATATGGTGCACGTGACCATCGCGGCGAACTTCGACCTCAAAAATTTCGGAAACGGCGTTGACGCATTTCGCACCCACACCGTGGAGACCACCGGAAACTTGATAGGCACCTTTGGCGAATTTACCGCCGGCATGGAGATTCGTCATAACCAATTCGAGTGCGGGTATTTGGTATTTGGGGTGAATGTCGACGGGAATGCCTCGCCCATCGTCTTCGATGGAACAGGAGCCGTTAAAATGGAGGGAAACGGTTATATTTTTACAATAGCCGGCGAGGGCCTCATCGATGGAATTGTCGACGATTTCGAAGACACAATGGTGAAGTCCGCGTTCGAGGGTATCGCCGATGTACATATCGGGGCGCTTGCGGACCCCCTCCAACCCTTCCAGCTTTTGAATTTTTGAAGAATCGTAGGTATCATTTGGCTTAACCATGGGAAATTGACTCATAAAACAAATTTTCCCCATATTTATGCAAATACCTTCCCAAGCAAGAAAAAATCAAATGAAATCAATAAAATGGAGAAAAATTAATTTTCCTTTCTTTTCCGCCATTGGCAATGGGATTATCCCGAATCTGCGCAGGAAATTTAATTTCCTATCCGCAACTTTTTTTCAGAAAAGAAAACTCCAAATTTTGCGAAAAATTTTCAGCGCGACCTTACTCCCACCCACTGCCCTCAGCATTGGCAGGGATTTTCCAATTGTCAAATTGTTTTTTTAAATATAATAATTGAAAAGTATAATAAAGAGAGCTGGAAACATCCTCAAAAATGACAAAAAATCTTCAGCGCGACGCTACTCCCACCCACTGCCCTCAGCCTTGACGGGGATTTTTACATTGTCAAACTTTTTTTAAGAAGGTATAATAAATAGGGCTAAAAACTACAGCATTGGCGGGGATTTTTACATTGTCAATTGTTTTTAAAAAAATACAATAAAGTGGGCTGGAAACATCCTCAAAAATGACAAAAAATCTTCAGCGCGACGCTACTCCCACCCACTGCCCTTAGCCTTGGCAGCGATCTCCCCATTGTCAACGTTTTTTAAAAAAGTATAATAAATAAGGCTAAAAACTCCAGCATTGGCGGGGATTTTTACATTGTCAATTGTTTTTAAAAAAATACAATAAAGAGGGCTAAAAACGCCTCAAAACTGCACTTCCAATGGTGAAATTTTTTCAAAGGTATATTTTTACACATTTTCGGTGAAAAAACGCGCCATTTTACGATTTCCGGCGGTTAATTTTTAAATTTAATATGATTTTTTTGTAATTTTTTCTTTTCTTTTTTTTTGAAATTTACTATAATGAAAGCATCATGGCTCATATAAATTTCAATCAATCTAATATAAATTCCAAGCAACCTAATGGCGTATCTGATTTTTATGATCAAGTAAAACTCCAAGCAGGAAATGGAAGCCTTCAGAATAATATTCTGAATATTATTCAGAATCCTTCTGGCCAATGTGGAAATGCT
>JAIRYA010000065.1 GCA_031268005.1 Puniceicoccales bacterium
ATTTCCGTTAGAGAATAGTCATGAAATTTTAAAGCTTAGCATTAAAATTTTCATTCCCGGTAAAAATATTTTTGTCGGGAATTTTTATTTCAATTTTTTTCAATAAACACACGCTGTAGCAGGCGATGGCTTCCCCTTGGCCGATGGAATCGAGGCCTTCGTTTGTCGTCGCTTTGATTCCTAGGCAATCGCTACTAATATTTAAAATTTCGCCCAATGTGGTGCGCATTTTTTCAATGTGGGGTGCCAATTTTGGTTCCTGGGCGATAATGGTACTATCAATATTAATAATGGAATAGGATCGGGATAAAATTTCCCGCTCATGGATCGTTTTAAGTATTTGTTTCGAATCCATGCCATTTGTTTCCGGATCCTCATTGGGAAAAAATTGTCCGATGTTGGCTAGGGCCAATGCGCCCAGAAGTGCATCCGTGATCGAGTGGCAGACGCAATCACCGTCGGAATGCCCCAGCAATCCCTTTTCAAAGGGAATTTCAATGCCACCGATGAAGAGTTTACGCCCAAAAATCAGGCGGTGAATGTCGTAGCCGTTGCCAATTCTCAGTTCCATTTTTTTATAATTTTTAGCATTGCATCCCACTTTTCCGCTAGGGAAGCCTGGATGATCACATTTTTATCCTCCCATGGAAAATCAATCTTTGACAAGTGAATACAAGGGGAGGGATAGAGGGAGGAGGGGGTTCCCTTGCGATTTAATTTTATGTGTCTCTTAAAATCCGATAGGAATGGCACCGGAATCTGATCGTAGGTATCTTCTCCGAAAATTGGAATACCCATTTCATGGGCGTGGAGACGAATTTGATGGCGCCGTAGAAAATAGGTTTCCGCGGACCAAGTCGTATAATATTTTGTAACCTCAAGTTTCCTAAATTTCGTGGAAGATTTTTTTCCCGTTCTATTTGAAATCACCATGAAATCCCTTTGACAATGCTGTGCAATGGGTAAATCACAGACGATTTCATCCGCCAGCGTCGAAATTGTCTTGGCAACCAGAGTAAAGGAAAACATCGCCCGATTGGAACCGAAAACATTGCGTAGGATGCTACGCGTTTCCTTGTCCTTCGCCAGCAAAACGACGCCACTCAATTCGCGGTCGAGGGAGTAAATCGATTGAGCTTCGGGAAAGGGAATTGCGGTATTTGCCAATCTATTAATCGCAAAATAATTATTTTTCTGGGCGATAATTTCTAACTTTGGGCGAACAATCATGAAAATTTCTTGGGAATTTTCTCCCGATTTCTATCATAACACCAATTGGCAAAGGACAATTCAAATTTCCCCATAAATCGGTTTGCCAAGTCATAAAAATTTTTCATCTTTTTTTGAAGGCAGTGGAAAAAAGGGGGCAAAAATCGGGATTCACACTCATGGAACTCCTGGCGGCCGTTGCATTGTTAGTCGTGTTTTTAGGTTTTCTAGCAAAGTTGAACTTTTCTTCCGAAAATGCCAGTCGATCGATAAAATTAGCGACAAAAATTTTGGCCTCAATGGTCGATGATGTCCGTTCCCAGGCTATCGCAAACAATTGTCAAGTTTCCCTTGCCATCGATATTTCATCCTCCTATAAATTTCGAAGAATTGCCCTATGCCGGAAAGGAAGTGATGATTCTTGGATTTCGGAGCATGTCGTCATTTTGCCCGAACGAACGTTTATTCTTCCCCTATCCGAATTGTCGGCATGCTTAAACCGAGACCTATCGAATTATGACTACGTCGAAGAAAATTTAAGTGTGAATGAAAAAACGGTCACCTGTTACCATTTTATTTTCGATGGCCTGGGAATTCTGTGTAATTTGGAAGGAAATAGCGCCCTAATCGCCGTTGGTTATGGAGCGAAACGAAGAGAAAATATGCGGATCGGCAATGATTCTCCCCTGGGGGGTATTTTTGTAATTCCTAGTGGAAAACAAATTATTTTAGGATCTAAAAAAGCAATGAAAGAAGCACTATGAGACGGGGATTTTCGCTCTTAGAGGTCCTACTAGCGGTGGGTATTTTGGGAATTTCTTTGCCCATACTTTGGACCCATATGGCGGAAAGTGCGAATCATTCCGCAAAATGCATTCAAATGATTAGCCTAAAAAATGTGGAAAAAAATATGCAGAATATCCTCAACGCAATCCGCGCTGCTTTGCCCCTAGACGGTGAAAATTGTACCTATTGTGGCTATGAAAAAGATCGCTTCACGGTGACAACCCTTTCGGATACATTGGATGGCAACGTCTTTATGATAAAAGAAAAAAGTCAAAAATTAATGGTGAATGGGAGTGTAAAGCGTATCACCTATGCCATTTATCCCTGGAATAGGATAAAACAACGGCCCCAGTTGGAAAATAGCTGCGGAGTCGTCGGACAATTTGTTGTGATCTCGGCCCTAAATTTTGAAACTTAAGTGTGTCCTTTCTCCGGTTTTCTCCGCTATTTCGTCGATTTTTAATATTAGTATATTTTTTTGTAAATTTTTCTTTTTTTATATTTTTACCATAACCCGAATCCGCCAGATCAGAGCACAAGCTTCCAGAACTCGAATCTCCCGCCAAAGGCACGGATAAAGGTGCGGGTGAGTTTGCGCAGCCTTTGCGGCAGGCCGATCAATATTTCAAAGATTTTCTTTAGTTGTGCGATAGACGGGTTCTTTCTTTCCTTTCCTATCCTGGGTACGGAGGGGAGTACCGCCGGGGGAGAGGATATTGGCTGTGACGAAGATCAGGAGGTTTTTCTTTTGAGTGGTTTCGCCCTTGGAGCGGAAGAGTTTTCCGATGATTGGTATGTCGCCGAGCAGGGGGACTTTATCGTGGACTTCCTTTACTTCTTCGCGGGTGAGACCACCCATGACGACCGTGGCTCCGTCGTAGATGGTAACTTCGGTTTGGATTTCACGGGTAGAAAAAATGGGCTGATAAAATCCCGGAGGAACTTGGACCGTTGTATTTCCTTGGATGGCGACACTTCGTCCTCCATATTCGATAAATCCTTCGAATTCGGTTACCTTTGGCGCAAGCTGTAGACTGATACAATTATTTTCTTCGACGGTGGGGGTGACATTCATTTCGACGCCGACGTTGCGCGTTTGGAAATCGCTTGGGGTCCCCGCCGTGATCGTTACTCCGGCGGAATTGGCATCGCCCGTTCCGACTTGGGATGAAATTTGGCCCCAAGTTTTGGGATAGATGAATTCCTGTGCAACGACAATTTTTGCTGTTTTTCCGGAAAGTACCGTTAATTTTGGTGCGCTCATCAAATCGGAATCGGACTGTTGTTCGAGGGCACGGAGTGTCAGGCCGAGGCTTATTTTATCGCCGATGACACCCGTGAAATTGCCGAGATTTCCCATGGATAAACCCAAATTCATGCCCCCCAATGATCCGGGCATGGAACTCGGAATTTTAATGGGGTTTTCTCTGTTTTCTAACACGATGGATCCTTCGCCGCCCGATGCATTTTTTACGTTAAAGGCATCGTTGAGCGTTCGGAGACTATTTCCCTGATCTTTGCCGTTGGTTAGGAGGGAAATTTCCCGATTTGTTTTGGTGGCACCGGTGGAGTTTTTCCAGGTAAAGCCCATATTCCAGCCGAATTGTAATTCGTCAAGTTTACTCTGTTGGACTTCGATGAATTTTGTTTCAATTTCAACTTGTTTGATTTGTTCGTATTTTGCTAGAATTTCTTTGACGCGTTTAATATTGCGAAGGGTTTGGGTAACGATGAGCTGGGAGCCATCATAGGCCAAATTGCTGCCCCTAGTACCGGAGAAATTTACACCCGCTTTTTGTAAAAATTCTTTTATGAGTTTTTCTTCTCTGGCGATCGGACCGGATGAGCTGGAGTTTTCTGAGTTTTCCTGAAATTTTGACTTTTCTGATTTTTCATTTTCGCTAGATTTGGGGGCAGATTCTCCTTCTTTTTTATCTTTTTTATTGCTTGGATTTTCCTTGGAACGGCTGACTTTAGAAATATTGGAATTATTGCCATTGGAATTGCTGCTTTGGATACCGGTCATGCGAACGATTGCCGAACGGGAAATGTTAAAAAATTTTGTATCCAAATTTTCGGAAAGATTGCCTTCCATTTTTCGAAAAATCATGACACCATCCTCGATATCAAATTGGTAACCACTCGCCTTTGCGATGAAATTTAGAATCTTATCCAGTGGCATATTTTTGAGGTTGAGCGTCAGGGTTGGCTCCGTTTCTTCGGGCGGTGTTATAAGGATGATATTTACACCCCTATTTGGAGAATTTTGTTCACCGTCGTATTGCTCGGAAAGTGCAATAATGCTATCGATTGCCTGGGACATGGGGGTATTGTTGAAGAAAATTTTTGGAATTGTGATCCGATTGAGGCGGTGAAAAATATCATTCCATTCTTTTTGCTCCTCTTGCAATGGGATATTTTCAATAATAATCTTTGGAGTTTCCCAAGTTTCTTGAATATTTTTGAGAAGAATATCCTTCGTTTCCTTCAAATGATTTGGAAAAATTTCATTACTTTCCAATTTATTTTGCTTTACATAATTGCAAATGGAGAGGGCTTGCCCATTGTTTGGATCACTTTTTAGAATGATTTGGGCAATTTCGTAGGCTTCTTCCAAACTGTTAACTAGGAGTAGGGATCGTGCTTTGAGGAGGAGGCGGCCAATCCCCTTTTTGGAAATTTTTATGGATTCATTCCGGGGAATTTCAGCCCTATTTTCCCCATTTCCTCGGTCCGATTCATCGCAATTGGCGGAATTTTTTGCGGGAGAAGGGGAGTAAAAATCAATGCTCTCCCGTTTTCTCCATTTGTGCGGTGAAGCAAAAATGCTGCGGACAGGGATGCATTCCAGTACAAATAGAAATAAAAAACGATAAAACCCCATCCCTTCAAAAAAAGCAATGAAAGAATTTCTAGGAAAAATGGGAAGCTATTCAAGGATGTTTTTTAATTTTTTACAGTTTTTGAAGAAATTTTGTTGCCCCGCTCAGCATGGAACCTATGGCCAGGCAGAGCATCACCATGCCGACAAGTCTTTCGATAATTTTTATGAGTGCGGGCTTTAGATATTTTGAAAATTTGCAACCCATAAAAAATGTGAAATAAACCAGGAAAAGTGTGACGGTGAGTGCTCCAAAAAATACGAGC
Source organism: Puniceicoccales bacterium (assembly GCA_031268005.1). GTDB lineage: Bacteria > Verrucomicrobiota > Verrucomicrobiia > Opitutales > LL51 > LL51. The sequence continues at coordinate 5,143 of JAIRYA010000065.1, forward strand.
AACGGGGCAGTGCCTTCGGGGAGTTCCGTGCGTTGGACGAGGGTTGCGGTGATGGTACCTGGGCCCGTAAGTAGGGGCGTTGCCAGGGGAGTAACGATGAAGTTAAAAGCGTTTTTTTCCGTGGAAGGCAAATCCTCCACCTGCCTATCGGATTCCTTTGAAAGCGCCATGCTCAGACCTATGGAAAATAGATAGAGTCCTCCGCCTACTTGGAAGGCTTCGGGGGAAATGTGAAAAATATCCTCGAGAATGATTTTTCCAAATAGGGCAAAAATGAACAGTAGCGTTCCCCCGATGGTGCACACCTGTTTGGAGATATTTATCCTCTCCGCGACGCTATTGCGACTGCTCAGTCCCAGCATGACGGCGATGGCGGCAACCGGGTTCAGAATAACGTACATTTTACTAGTTGTTGAAAAAAATAGGTTTAATAAACTAAAATCACCACTCATAACTTTTATTCCAATTCTTTATCTTCGTTTTCTAAATTTTTTTCAAGCTTTTTTTTCCTAGCCTCAACTTCCGCCAACGATTTTACGCCTGTGATCGTATTTTCTTCTTTGGATTTTGCATTCTCCTTCTTAGATTTTGACTTTGCGGAGGGTTTGGGACGGCGGCTGATGGTGAATTTTGATCGAAATTCACCGTATTTGATCAATTCGTAGACGCTTTTTCCTTCGATGGTTTCGTATTTCAGGAGACCTTCGGCCAGCTTGGAGAGGAGGTGGTAGTGTTCCCCTAGAATTTGTTTGGCCCGATTGTATTCGTTTTGAATAATTTTTGTAATTTCGCCGTCGATTTTTCGAGCCGTCTGTTCGCTATAATTTTGATTGCGGGCGATTTCCTTGCCGAGGAAAATGTGATCCTGATTTTCCCCGTAGGCGACGGTCCCGAGATCGCTCATCCCCCAGTCGCAGACCATCCGCCGCGCTAATTTTGTCGCCGATTTAATATCCGCGGAGGCTCCGCTCGTCAATTCGTTGAATTCGATTTCTTCCGCAATGCGCCCACCCATGGAACAGCAGATATTATTTAAAACATTTGTTTTAGAATAGTTTAAAATATCTTTTTTAGGAATAAACATCGTGCTTCCTAGGCTTTGGCCCCGTGGAAGAATTGTCACCTTGTGGACGGGCATGTCGCCGCTGTCGATAATCGCTTGGATGATGGCGTGGCCGGCTTCGTGGAATGCGGTAATCTTCTTATCCTTTGGGTCTAGGAGTTTGCGGCGTTCGCGGCCGTAGGCGACCTTATCGTAGGCTTCATCAATTTCGAGGCGGTCGATTTCTTTGCGATCGTAGCGGGCGCAAAATATGGCCGCCTCGTTGAGTAAATTTTCCAGATCGGCACCGGAGAAACCGGAAGTATGGCGGGCAATTTCTTTGAGGCTTATATTGGCCTTGAGTTTAAAGCGCTTGGAGTGAACTTTCAGTATGGCGAGGCGACCTATTAGATCGGGGAGATCAATGACGACCTGGCGGTCAAAGCGTCCCGGACGGAGCAGTGCGTTGTCGAGAACGTCGGGGCGATTCGTTGCCGCAATGACGATGACGCCACTGTTTTCATCGAAGCCATCCATTTCGACGAGCAGTGAATTTAGAGTTTGTTCCCGCTCATCATTTCCGCCCCCAATTCCAGCACCACGGTGGCGTCCGACGGCATCAATTTCATCGATGAAGATGAGGCAGGGGGCATTTTTTCGAGCCTGCTCAAAGGTGTCGCGCACGCGAGCGGCGCCGAGGCCGACAAACATCTCAACGAAATCGGAACCACTCATGTTAAAAAAGGGTACATTCGCTTCCCCGGCAATGGCACGGGCGAGCAGTGTTTTTCCAGTTCCCGGAGGACCAACCATGAGGCATCCCTTGGGGATTTTGGCACCAATGTCCTTAAATTTCTGTGGATTTTTTAGAAAGTCGACGATTTCGGCGACCTCTTCCTTCGCCTCTTCGTAGCCCGCAAAATCTTCGAATGTTTTCGTGTTGTTTTCCTTGGTGACGAGCTTAGCCTTACTTTTTCCAAAGGATAGGGTATTGCGATTGACATTTTTGATTTGTCTGAAGAAAAATACGTAGACAAAAAAGATAATGATGAGTAGGGGCAAAATACTCAAAAAGATAGAAGTGAAGAGACTGTTATTGGAAATCTCTTGCCAAACTCCCGAAGAAGAAATTAAATCTTCGAAACGCTTACTCGTCAGTTTACCCTCCGCTTCAAATTGAATATAATCCCGCCTTTGACCGTCGAGGAGTACAACCGGAGTATCCACGGTTGCTCTTCCGTAGAGTAGGTGCCATTTTTCGCCCTTCGCGGGTTCGGATTTGATAAAACCTTCGCGAATTTTTCCTTTTTTGGAGGCCTCAATGACCTTGGAAATCGTCCAATATTCCCTTAGGCTTGTACTTTTGTTATAGTTGTCCCAGAGAAAGCACATGGATGAAATAATGACGATCCATAGGATTATGGAACGCCAGCGATTATTGTTTTTTTTCGGACTAGATAAAACCATTAGTCAATGTGGTTTTACAGCATTGATTTTTTTACTTATGTCGACGAAAAAGTGATTTTTAGTGCGAAATTATTTTGGACTTTTACAAAGTCAGCGGGAGGTAAGTGGGGGACCCAGAGGATGGCACCCTTTTCATCGCAGACCATGGGAAGTGTGCGGCGTTGATGGGGAGGGATTTTCTTTTCGGAAAAGAGCTTTTTCAGAGATTTTGTCGGCCCATTGATGGGTCGGTAGCGATCTCCGGGTTGCCGAGGGCGCAGGGAAAGTCTGGAGCAACTTTTATCATCGACATATACTAGGGAAATATTGAGTTCTTCGGAAGCCATATTTTGCGGTGGAAAGGGAACGATTTCCCGAGTCAATTTGTACCCCGTGGGGAGGTAAAGTACGCCAAATTGCCAACTTTTGAAATCCATTTTAAAAACATCCGATGATCTTTGAATTCGGTGGAGAATTTTTTCCTCGATCCGGATGAAAGTTTTGGAATCGACGCTGATCTTTGCCGAATGATTTTGAAGAACGCTATCGAAAATTTGATCGAAACAGGGTCGCGTCAGCGAAAGATCGCGCAACCAGAACTGAATTGCTCGACGAATGATGGCGGACTGTGCACATTTTTGTAAATCGAGTTTATTGGGATCGGTGCACAATGCCTCCGCCATTGGATTCAGGCAAAGGGCATCCTCTTCCAGATAGCGGTGGGCGAGGAGAAAACCCTCCTTCCAATTCCGTTTTTCAAAAACAGAGTCAAAGGAGGGAATCATTTGGCGAATGCGGTTGCGCAAATAATCGCTCCCTTGATTGCTCGAATCTTCGCGCCAGGGGATTTGATTTTGTCGGAAGAGATCGGCGATTTCCCCTTTGAGGATAGGGAGGAGTGGGCGGATGCGATAGGTCCCGTCCGGAAAGCATTGGCAATGCTTCGGCGCCGCAATTTCGGCACTGCCCCGAGCCAGTCGCATCAGCATCGTTTCAATGGCATCATCGCCGTGGTGAGCCAAAAATAGACATTTACTGCACCATTTCGCCATTATTTGTGAAAAAAATGCATAGCGTACCCGCCGCAAAGCATCTTCGGAAATCGAACCCCGTTGGCGTTTTTCTGTGAAAAATTTTAAATTTAATGCCCTGGAAAAATCGGCAACAAATTGTTCATCGCCATCGCTTTCTTTCCCTCTCGTATTGTGATTATAGTGGAGAATGGCTAGCCGCTGTGCGGGAAATTTTGCCGCTAAAGCAAGCGCTAGAAAAACGGAATCCATTCCACCGGAACAGGCAATGCATAGTTTTTCATGGGGGGTGATGAAATTTGGAAATATTAGGCGAGATCCCATTTTTCGATTGATAATCGCTGCAAATTGCTGCCAAGGATAGTCCATGGAACTCCATAGTGATTAAACCAGGGAATGCCGTCAAATGGTTTTTATTTGGGAGTCCAAAGAATCCGCGACTTCCCGTGGGGTTTGAGCAAGGCTTCGGGCAAGCGATGGGAATTCCGCAAGCTTTCCAATAAAGCTGCCCTAGGAGCTTCGCCCTTTTTCCATCTCCGCCGGGAGACCTGTTCCCAGGATTTTTCCAAACAAAACGCTTCCTCAAACGAAAATCATGGGAAAACACTTTTGTGAATTAGAGGGAAACGTTGCCACAAAAAAAAGCGATCACCCAAGGGAAAAGTTGTTTCAAAAGAAGAAAGGCACTCCACAAAAAAAGGAAAGGCACCCTTCGGTGCCATACAAAATGAATTCTTACACATACTTAGAGTCGCTTTTAGGAAAAACGTTCAAAAATTTTTTAGGTCACCCAATGGTGCTTCCCAAAAAGAGGAATACCACTGGCGGAATCGCATAGAATTCGACGTGTCCGAGGTGCATAGAGGATGAAAAATATTTTCGACGGAGTGCACCGCGGGAGAAAAAAGCCAACATTGGCGCTAGCATAGCGAAAAATAATGGGCGAAGTGTCGCCTGGAAATTTATATTTTATTTGCCCAGGAGAAGGTGTCGATTGACAATCGATATGCCACTGAGCATGGAACCGATAATGCCTAAAAACCCCTGATCCGTGCCGCAGAGAAAGAGATTTTTGATGGGTAAAACGCCGTCGTAAATCTTTTCCGGAGAACCGTAAATTGCTCCATTGACACGCCCCGTAAAGCGTTCGATGGTCAATGGTGTGAAAAAATCTCGGTCCAGTAAATTGTTTTTCCAGACATTGAAATCGAGATACTTGTCGCCCAAAATTTTTACCGCCTGCTCCATGAGACTATCGAAGCAATATTTTTTCATGAATTGGTAGGCGGTGGCGGGTAAGTTTTTCCATTTCTCGTAATTAGCGAGTGCCGTGACACGCAGAAAGCCTTCCTTCATCGATTGGCCGTTGTCGTAGTTGAAATTATTTGGCAGGCAAATGACACCGGAGGAGGTCGCCATTTCTTCGGAGGATTTTTTGTAGGAAAATTGTGGATTTTTCTCGAAAAAAATAATGGTATCATTCCAGCCGTAATCCTGGGGTTGCCGATCGAAAATGGCAATGGCCTCGCAGAAGGAAAGTTGGCCTTTGGGTGTTTCCTTGAAATGTTCCCGATTGTAAAGTTTGACGGTTTCGGGATAGCCAATCGTCGAAAGTACGCTGTCACATTTGACGAATTCCCCATTGGAAAAGACGACGCCTTCCACTTTACCGTTGGACGTTTCGATGCGTTGGACTTCGCAGCGCAGACGCTTTTCGCCGCCCAATTCTTGAAATTTTTGCACTAGGAGGGCGAGGATCTTGCGGATGCCCTCGAAGGGCCGCGCAAAACCTTCTAGAAAAATCGAGCGAAAGAGAATGACAAATTGTTTCCAGGTCACGTCATTTTCACGGGCACTGCCATAGTACAGGGTCGGGAGTAAAAGCATATCTTCCAGTTCCCGATTCTGGAGGAGGGAGGAGAGGATGGTACGCGTGGACATATCCTGCCTGGAATCCTCGTTGTAGGCATCAAATGCTCTTATGCTTTCCACTAATTTCCTAAAGGCATCGATGGATTTTGGAAATAGGCGGGCGATTTCGGATTCGAGGAGGAGAAAATCGTTGCTAAATTTTGCCACCTTATCCCGGAGAATGATTTTGGAAAAATTCTGTTCGCAGAGACCGAGAAGGTCATAGGGAATGCGCAACTGGCGGAGTAATTTCGAAAGGGGGGATTTGAAAATCCCTTTTTTTACGAAATTCGTGATGGCATGCAATCCGACGTCAATTTTACGTCCAAAGCGGGAATAGAAACTATTCAGTCCGCCAATGATATTGTGCTTTTCGACGACGAGGACATTTTTGCCAAATTGTGCCAGACGAATTCCAGACGCAAGTCCGGATAACCCGGCACCGATAATAACGGAGTCATATTTCATATTTCCCATAGCAAACACCGTCGTATTTTATATACGAAATAGCATGCCATTCAATCATAAAAATAATTTTTTTTGAAAGTGCCTTGCATAAGCAATCGAGTGGGGACGGATTTTTCCCTGTAGGCGAGATGAATGCCAATGAATGGTATCTCTAAAATATCACAATATTTCTGTATGCTGATGAGCATTTGCAAATTGTCATCGATGGCAATTGCGGTGAGCGGTGGCCAAGATCCCCTATTTTTTCCCAATAGGGAAAACAAAAATGAACGCACGATGGGCCCCTTTTGCCATGCATTTTTTTGATCGATGAAATTTGAAAAAATAACGCCGTTTTCATAGACGGGACAGGCAATAATTTTTTTATAATTACCACCGTTTTTTGTATTTCTTACGAAAAAATCACAAAAAATATTTTGTCTTTGTAAAGGGGAATTTTGTTCCGGGAAATGGTAAGCCAAAATTTCATGGTTCCGTAAAAAAAAATGCCCCCTTTGGAAAGGTCCGGGCGGAAGGCGAGAGTAAGAGGTCATCACGGGATGAAGTACTACAGTTACTGACCCAAATGATTCCTCAAATGGAAATCCAAGGGATGCCATGGCTTCGGAGCGAATCTCCGGTACGGATTTTTTTTCAATGACTTGCGGTGAGTCCGGGGAATGGGGGCATAGAAAATATTGGTAAGAATTGTTTTGTTTTTTTACAATTTTGCGTGCGATGAAATAGGGCAAGAGATCGAAATATTCCTTTGGATTTTCTACGATCTGCCAACCTTTTGCGCTGGTCAATCCTAGGATTTTTATATTATTGTGATCGTAGAGTTCTCGAAGCATTTGAGTCAATCGGGGCGCTATGCACTTCGTATGCCTAAAATCGGAGAATGTTCCATAGGAATTAAAATCGGAACTGCCTTTGATAATCGTATTGTCGATGTCGACAAATATGATCGGTATTTGCCCAAAATACTTCACACGTTCGCATGAACTTTTCAAAAATAGACACGAATCATCCTCCGAAAATGCTTCGAAAATTTCTCCGGAAAGTATACCCGTGAGAGACGCTACAAGTATTCCTAGAATCCATTTTTTAAAACTGCTAGTTAATCTACTCATTTTACAAAATGAAATCGAAAAATTGAGCAAGTCAATTGGAAAATGTTAATATGAAATAAAAAATAATTCCGATTGCCCGGGGTTATTTCGCTCCTTCTCGGAGAGAAAACTCGAAAAAATGATCTCCTATATTGACAAAACATAAACAATGGTAACTTTTTTAGCCAGATTGGTGGTAGTAGCTCAGTTGGTTAGAGCATCGGATTGTGGTTCCGAGGGTCACCGGTTCGAATCCGGTTTACCACCCCAAAGTAAAATTTACGGAGCCGTGGATTGATTTTTGTTTTTCCATGGGGTTTGAAAGTGGATTGTTTGTGCGCTTGACTTCTTTGGATCAGAGATATGTATCTTGTTATGCGTGGTATTTTAGAGATTAATTTGGGATATTTATCTGAAAATATAGCAAAAATAAAAAAAATATTACCTCCAAATGTGCGTTATATCGCCGCCATAAAAACGAATGCCTACGGTTTAGGTCTCGAGAAAATAGGCTCATTTTTGGGCAATAAATCCCATCCCCTCGTCGATGCTTTCGCAGTAATTGATACGCAAGAGGCACTCGCAATTCGCTCCCTTGGCGTGGAATTGCCCATATGCACTTTGAGTCCCGTTTTACCAAATGAGCTGGAAGATTTGAGGCAGGCGGAGGCCATCCCACTTATTTCAACGGAGGAGGAGCTGGATATGTTGCAATGCTTTGCCTCTGGAAAACAATTCATTCAACCGGTGCACGTTAAAATTGATACGGGGATGGGACGGCTCGGCGTATGGTTTGAAAAAGTGGATGCATTTTTTGCCCATGCACAGCGCTGCGACCGTGTCAAAATTTGTGGCCTGGCGACGCATTTTTCGTCCATAGCGATCGATAAAAATTTTACCCAACAGCAGCTGTCCCGTTTCCAGGAAATTGTTCAAAAATATGGTGAAGAAGGATGGTTAAATCATGCGGCGAGTAGTTTCGGCATCGATCAATTTATTGGAGGCACCAATGCGGTGCGCATCGGTGCCCTTCACTACGGTCTTCCGGAGGATAATGCCATTGTGAAACATTTGGGCTTGAAATCGGTTGTGCGCTTGAGTGGATGGGTGACCCTCGTCAAATACATTCCGGCGGGAACGAAAATTGGCTATGAACAGACCTATTGCGTGGAGCGGGATACGAAAATTGCGATCGTTTCCCTTGGCTATGTGGATGGCATTCCCGTTACTCTGTCCAGTTGCGGTGAGGTTCTCATCCGGGGAAAGCGATGTAAAATTATTGGTCGCGTTTCCATGGATCAGGTGACCATCGATGTGACGGATCTCGACGGGGTTAGGCCATTGGACGAAGCCGTTTTCTTCGGCAAACAGGGAGGGGAAGAAATTTTATTCTGCGAATTTGCGGAGAGGGCGCAATTACTCATGCGGGCGGCCTACCTGTGTAGTTTTCCGGAGCGAAGAATCACTCGCAAATATCTTCCCGAAGTTTTTTCCTTGGACTATTCGTCGGAAAAGAAGAATTATCAATCCTTCTTTTCCAGGTTCTAATTTTAATTTTCTTCGCCGGCGATGAATGGTTGCTTGGCGAAGGTAATGTGGATGGGATTGTTCAGATATTTTTGAGCCGTTTCTAGGAGATCCTGGGAGGATATATTTTCATAGAATGTACGCATAGTGCGCAAATTTTCGAGATGCTCCGGATGGCGGTGTGCATACGTAATATGATCGATCCAGAAGTCGTTATTTTTAAATCTATCGCGAATATTATTTAGAAGGGGTAGTTTAGAGCGGTCCAATTCTTCCTGGGAAATGGGATTTGTTTTGAGATCTTCGATGAGCGACAAAGTTTCTTTTTTGGTGTCGTAGATCGATTCCGAATCCAGGGAAAGCAGAATTTCAAATAATCCAAAATTTTTAAACGGTGTTGCGCAGTGATTGACAGTGGGCGAGTAGGTTTTGCCCTGTTCCTTGCGAATTTTGGAGATCAATCGGTCTCCTATGATTTTGCTCAGGGTGATCAAATAGTGATTGTCCTTCACGTTATTTTCATCGTCCGTTGAAAAGGCTAGAATGGATAGGGTGTGCTTCTCATCCCCCGTGAAGAAAAACGATTTTTCCGATACTTCTTTGGGGAAATTGGCTATGCCGGAATCTAAAACTGCGTTCTGCGAAGGGGATCGTTGGGGGAGTGAGCCGAGGGTGTCCTGGATGTTTTGAATGGCCGTTTCCAGCTCAAAGTCTCCCACAAGGGTTAGCTCGATGGCTTCCCTTTGAAAAATGGGAAGGAGTAGATTTTTGATATCTTCCACGGTGACGGAAGAAACGGATTGCTCTTCGGGAAGTCCAAAAATAACATCGTTTCCCGTAATAAATTTTTGATATTGATCAGACTTGATGGAGTCCGAAAATTTTTGGCGGTCCTGGTAGATCTGTTTTATTTCCTCCCGTGTTTCGAAAAGGGATCGCTCCTCGAAACCGGGATCGGAAAGATAGGCCGTTGCCAGTTGCAACTCTAAAAGCAGATTCTTTTTGTCACATCCCCCAGAGAAGTAAAAACTATGTTCATTGGCACGAAAATCCATTTGAATGCATTTGGAGGAGAGCAATTTTTTGAGATCTTTCCATAGATTTTTTTTGAGGCCAAATCCCAGAAACGATTGGCTAGCCGCAAGGAAAATTCCGGGTTCGGGATGGGGATAGTTGGTGAGCATTCCATGGCCAATGTTTAGAATCATTTTGATTTGATTTTGCCTAAAATTTGTGGGTTTTAGATTAATTTTAACGCCGTTTGCCAATGTAATTTGCGTGATATCGAGATCTTCTATGTAATTTCTTTGGATAATCTCGCGGTGGGGTGTTTCGAAGTGTTCATAGGCAAATTGAGCCAAATTTTCGCTATCATTTGCGGAAATGGCTGTTGCCCGCGATTTTCCTAGGGCCGCTTTCATAGCTGATTCGGCTTTGTCCATGGTTTCATTCGTTAGCAATGAAATGTGGAGATTTTTCCAAATGTTGCAAAAGGCTAGCCGGCAGTCTTCCGCCGTAATGTCGCCATTCAATGCCTTTGCCAAGGCGTAGTTGTTCTCCGGCGATGTGCACTTTCTCCCCATGCTATGGGCGGCGAGGAGTTCGTTGAGTAGGATAGACGAATGGCGCGTTTTTGCCGCAAGTAGGTTGCTTTCCGCGCAATTGAGGGACAGCTCTCTTTGCCGCTGAAGTTCTCCCTCGGAAATGCCATATTTGCAGATTTTTCGCGTTTCCCGTTCCAAAAGACTTAGACATTGTGGCCAATTTTTGTACTCGCAATTGATCTCAATTTGAAAGAGGGAATATTTTGTCCTTAAAAAATTCTGAACAAAGGAAATTTCTCCACCGGAGAAGAGTAAGGGATTTTCAAATTTTTTATCCCTAAGGCGTTCCCGGAGAATATTTGAAACCCATTCCATTACCATGCGATGCTTGTGTGCCTCGTAATTGTCAACGGGAAATAAATCGAAAAATATGGCCGAAACTTCTACTGTAGTTGCGGAGATATCGGGATCGGAGAAATAGAAAAATTGTTCCTTTTTGTATTTCAAAGTTCCCATCCGTGCCTTCGGAGAAGTGGTTTTTGCCGGTAGATTTTGGAACATTTCCCGAATTTGTTTTTCAAATTTTTGAATATCCAAATTTCCAACGGCTACGAAAAACATTTTTTCGGGAGAATACCATTTTTCGTAGAAATGGCGGAGATCTTTTGCGGATGCCTCTTGGATGACCTTTGTCTTTCCAATGGGTAAGCGATTGGGGAAGATCGTGCCTTTCAAAGTAAATTTTAAACTTTCCTTAAAAAATTTTTGAAACACATTTTTCTGGTCTCGCTTTTCTGAAAGAATAACGCCCCGTTCCTGGTTTACATCCTCATCCAAGAGACTTAAGCCGTCGCAGAAATCGCGAAAAGCTAGGAATGCGCCATGGACCGTTTCCTCATCCCCATTGGGAAGATCGAGCAGGTAGCAAGTGTTAAGAAAGGAGGTATAAGCATTCAATTCATGGCCAAAGGCAATGCCTAAATTTTGCATGCACTGCACAATTTTACCCCGGGGAAAGTGATGGGAACCTCGAAAGGCCATGTGCTCGAGGAAGTGCGCCAATCCTCGCTCCCGTTCCTCTTCCATCGCGGAACCGACGTTAAAATTGAGTGCCGTAAGGATCCGCTCCTCCGGATAGGCATTTTTCATCAATGCGTACTGGAATCCATTTTCCAATTTTCCAAAGACAATGTTGGGGTCGTTTTTGATCTCAAATTTTTCCGATGCTGAAATACTTTGATTTTCTTTCAAGAAAGAATCGCAACCGTAGAAAAAAAACATCCCTAGGAGAAGAATAAATTGAATAAACTTTCTAGACATGTCACTAAAATCGAGTCAAATTATTCTTCATGTAAAGATTTTTATTGAAAAAATAATCTAATTTTTCTCAGTACCATGACACACCATGCCTTTTGAGTTCAGTACATTTCGGAGGGAGGAGCAGGGCTACAAGGTTTTGCTTTTTTTGGCGAGCTTATTATTATTGGCCGTATCCGCCTTTGGGAGCATTTCCGTCTATCGTTCCTATCTTCAGTGCAAGGCCATGGAAGAGCGGGAGTGCTATCAGTTAAACCTTTACCGGCAAATAAGAAATGAATTTGAAATGCGGCGGGAACAGGAGAGGGAATTGGGAGAAAATCCAGATTTCTTGATGCATGTGGCCAGGGAACGCATCCAATTTACGGAAGACAGTGAGCTGTTATTTCGTTTTGAGTAAAATGATGACTATGGAAAATTTGCAGAGGGAAGTTTTTGAAAAATTTGAAAGTTATGGTCAGGGACATATTTTTCGTTTTTGGGATGAATTAAATGCCGATGAGCGCCTAAATCTGTGCCGCCAGGCTGCTCGCTTAAATTTGGCCCACCTATCGGAAATTGCGGATGCTTTGCTCGAAAGGGATAGGGATGCTCAGCCGAAGCCGGAAGTATCCCTATTGCCTGCGAATTATATTGGTTTGCCTTCGGATGAGACGACGCTCTGCCGCTGGGAGGATGCCTATAATTTGGGGGAGCAAATTCTGAGTGAGGGACGCATTGCGGCATTTACGGCGGCAGGTGGCCAGGGAACGCGCCTAGGTTTTGAGGGACCCAAGGGGACTTTTTCCGTAACACCGGTAAAGGGAAAATCGCTCTTCCAAGTTTTTGCGGAAAAAATTCGTTTCGCAGAAAAGCGCTATGGGTATCCCCTCCATTGGTTTATCATGACCAGCGATCGCAATCACAATGAAACGATTGAATTCTTTGGAAAAAATAATTCCTTTGCCCTATCAAATGTGCACTTCATTAGGCAGGGATCACTGGCAGCGATGGATGCGAAGGGTAAAATTATGCTGGAAGATCGCTGTCACATCGCGATGCATCCCGATGGCCATGGGGGAGCATTTCGGGCATTTGTTTCCAGTGGGAGTGGGGCAATGCTGGAGGCGCAGGGCATCGATATGATCAGCTATTTTCAAGTGGACAATCCATTGGTTCCCGCGATAGATCCCTATTTTATCGGATTCCATGGGAAAAATTGTTCCCAGATATCTTCGCGCATGGTTTTAAAGACCTACCCGGAGGAGCGGATGGGTATTTTCTGTTCCATGTATGGGCGTTCGGCGGTGGTCGAGTATACGGATATGCCGATGGAACGTGCCGTGGAACGCGATCGCAGTGGGAGTCTACGTTTTAAGGCGGGTAATGCGGGTATCCATATTTTTGATCGAGATTTTTTTACCCTATTAGGTTCTAAAATGGGCGGTCGCCAATTGCCCCTACACGCGGCAAAGAAAAAAATTCCAACCATCGATGGGGACGGGAAAGCCGTTGATCCGGAAGTACCAAATGGCATAAAATTTGAAACCTTTATTTTTGACGCCCTACAATTTGCCGAGCGTTCGATTATTGTGGAAGGTAATCGCAAAGAAATTTTTAGCCCCATAAAAAATTCAGTGGGATTGGATTCTCCGGAGACGTGCCGCCGGGACCAGGTGCGTTTATTTGCGAAATGGCTCATATCCGCTGGATCAGATATTCCGATTGATTCGACGGGATTGCCACCTTTTAACATAGAGATTAGTCCACTATTTGCAGACAGTGAGCGCGATTTTTTAGTCAAATGGAATCAATTGGACAAACGTCCTGCCATTTCCGCGGGAAGCCATATTTGCTAGTGGAAAACTATGATCGCTTTCACCGCCGATTTTCCATGAAAAATTTTTCCAATCGGAGTCGCCGTTTCCCCTTTGATTCATTCCTGTGATACACACCATTTAAGTGCGGTGCATAGGCAGTCGTGGAATAAAATTTCTTTGTTCATTTTTCATTTTTAAAAATTTAATTAAATTGACTCTATTATCTTTAAAATTTCCTTTTTTCTTGCGCCCGTCCTTGCGTATTTTTTTGCTAATGGCCTGATTACAAGGATGCTTTGTCCATTTTGTATTTTTTATAAATATCTCAAAACATGTCTAATTCCATTTCCCTATTGATTCTAGCGGCGGGGCTCGGTTCCCGCTTCAGTGGCGATAAGCAAATTTTCGCGATCTCTTCTTTGAATCTTCCGATTCTGGCCTTTTCACTCCAGGATGCTGTCAAGAATGAAATCGCCCACGCCGTTATCCTTACCCGCTCCGATCTCGCCGATTTTTTTGAAAAAAATATCTTTCCCCTTTTCCCCTCGATTCGTTTCGATCTCGTCTTCCAGGATCGATCACCGTCCCCATTGCCTCCCCATCGCATAAAACCCTGGGGGACTGGTCACGCGGCGCTCTGCGCTAAAAATTACATTCACGGCCACTTTATCGTCGCCAATGCCGATGATTTCTACGGTCCAAGTGCCATTGGCGAAGCCGCTCTTTTTCTCAGAAATGGCGGCGCTAATCCCTGCTGTTGCATCGGCTACCCGCTCCTCCACACGCTCTCGCCAAATGGTCCCGTTTCACGGGGAATTATCCAAATCGATGGGCAAAATTTTATCACCTCAATCATCGAAATGGCCAAAATTCAACGGTGCCCAGGTGGCACCATTACCGCCCGGGTGGCACCGGAGAATTATGCAATTCAAAACTTCCCCATTGGGCCGGAAAATTTCACCTCCATTGATGGCAAAAATTTTTCACAGACCAATTTCTCCCATTCCCCATTAGCCGAAAAGGAAAGAGATTTAAATCATTCCACCCCCATTTTACTCCAGCCGCAACAGCCCGTTTCCCTCAATCTCTTCGGCCTCCATGCCTCCATTTTCCCCATCCTTGAGCAAGAATTTCAAAATTTTTTTAAAAAAAATAGAGATTCACCCACCGCTGAATTTGGCCTACCCACTACCCTAACTGCCCCCCATATCCTCAATAAAATTATAGCCATAAAAATGCTGCCCACGAAAGACCACTGGCTCGGTATAACCTATAGAAAAGATCTTCCCCACGTCGAAGATCAACTTAACCAACTCATCGCCAATGGAATTTATGCCTAATGGGTGAATGGGGAAATGGTTGCCCCACAGGGCTCTGTCGCTTGCTTGCAGGGCTCGCCCTGCACCCGCAAGGAGTCGCAGACTCCTTGGCCTTTTTCAGCGAAAAACAGGGAAAAATTTTTCCCTGCTTTTCGCATGGGGGAGTGACTTAAGAAGAGAAAAAAAGACTCTTGTTCATCCAAAGAATTTTCTAAAAGGAGATTCCCGCCCCGCGGCGAAGCCGCGGGGCTCTGACTCAAAAAGAGCTCTTATTAAAAAAAAGGACTCTTTTGCCCAATGGCTTTGCAATTTGCAAAGCCATTGGGCTCAAAGAAGGTCCAGGAGATGGGTCTCCTGGCGGGGATTCCTAAGGGCGCGCAGCCCTTAGGGGGAAACCGCGAGTTCCGTTTGCACAATTTTATTCCTCGTGCAGGAGCTAACGGTTAGGGAATTTGGAGAAATTTTCAGGTTAAGTTTCCAATTTTCGACGCCCTGGGCAGTGGCTTCACCAATCGTGTCGATAATTTTCGAATTCCACTTATCCCGTTGCGGTGAGGAAAAGGGGACTGCGTCGTACATAAAGCACATGGCCACGATACACCGATGACCCATCTGTGCGAGGCGGGCGAGTGTTTGGAAGTGGCGTAAACCGCGATCAAAATAGGTGGATGATGGGGGTCGCGTAAAGTGATCTCCCGGGGACAGAAGTAAATCGCGCATGGGTGTTTTAAGTTCCAGAAATGTGCATTTTTCCCCATTTTCGACGGCGAGATCGATGCGGGAATCGTCGATTTTAACTTCATGGCGCAGGGAGCATCCCTCCGTGTTAATCATGTTGGGGAGTGCATTTTTTTTCAAAAGCAACTCCACCCAGCCGTTGATTCGGTTTTGATTGATGCCAATCCAATCCTTGCCGTGATTCAGGGAAATCGCTTCGACGGTGCCCTGCGTTGTGCGTTTTCCATCGGGGACTGCCGGGGTAAAAAGACATGGAATTCCACGGAAATTATCGATGAGTCCGATTTTACCGGTTACGGGGCAGTGCCAGCGCTGTATTTTTTCATTCACAATTCCTTCGAAAATAAAACGATTGGGCCTAGAAGTGAGCTCACCGGTGCACAAATTTAATGGAATTTCCATGGCATATAAATTAAAAAAATTCACACAATGGACAAGCTATTTGCGTTTGAGTTCCATTTTTTTAATTTTTGCAAACAAAATATTTTTAG
>JAIRYA010000068.1 GCA_031268005.1 Puniceicoccales bacterium
CCAGCAAAACAATAGAAATCGGTCCAATAAATCTACAAAACCTGGGCCAAACCTGCTGCAAAACCTCCCGCAAGGCACCCCAAACAACCAGCAGCCAAACCAATTCAACCCGGGAGGCTTCGTCCAGCAGCAGCCAGGCAACACTAACCAGCAGTAGTCAGGTTACTAGGTAGGTTTCGACAACCAGAACCGTCGTTAATGAAAAAGTAAAGGGCAAAGCATTTCAGCGGGGAGGGAAAATCTTCCCCGGGGAAAATGAAAATACCTTCCTAGCGGGAAAAATTACTCCGGCGGGGAAATTTAACTTTCTTCCGATGACCACAAAAATTTTAAAAAATATTCACGAAATCAATTGACAAAATAAAGATCCAAAACAAGGCTGAGGGGCAGTGGGTGGGAGTAGCGTTGCGTTAAAAATTTTGGCTAAATTTTCAATTTTTTCGTTTTCGCCAGTGTTTTTTTGTCTTCCATTTCGCCGTTCCCATTTTTGAAATCCATTTCTATGCGGCTCTTCGGGGGGGGGCAGAGAGCCCTTAGAAGAGCAGAGCAATCCCTAGGGCAGCTTTTTTTATATTGGAATGACTATGTTTTTGAGGCCATAATAAAGGGAAATTGGGTACGTCCTTTGCAAGTTCATTTAATGTTAAAAATTGTTTCCATATTGCCTTTTATTAATTATACTCGCCATTTTTTAAAATCCTTATTTCTGTAAATTAGTAGACTAAAGACCGAATAGAATGCGTAAACAATTTTTATTTTTAGGTATAGGCGGCATGGGCATGGCGCCACTGGCGTCTTATATGCGGCAGAGGGGTGATATTATCTACGGCTTCGATGATGCATTTCCCTCCGATTTGGAGCAATTTTTTGAAATGCAAAAAATTATTATTTGCGAACAATTTCCGGAAAAGATCGATTGCGTTATCTTTTCCAGTGCGATTGGGGAGTGCCATCCCTGGATGCAAATGGCTGAAAAGGAGGGCATTCCGACCCTACGCCGGGGGCATTTTCTCGCGAAATTTTGCAAACAAAAAAAAGTCATCGCCGTGACGGGATCCCATGGTAAAACGACCACAACGGGAATGCTGATCGATCACCTGTCCCATTGCGACTATATTTTAGGTGGATTTTTCCAGGATAAAAATAAGCTTCCCGCATTCTATGCCAAAGAGAATAAATATCTCATCTGCGAAGTCGATGAAAGTGATCGCACCATCGAATCCTTTCATCCCCACATAACCGCGACACTTAATTTGGAAGACGACCACGTCGATGCCTATGGAGAATCCAAGAATTTGGATGCGGCATTTGAAAAATTATTTTCCAAAACGCGACAAGCCGTTGTTATTCCCGAAAACAGCGAACGCCTCAGAAATATTACTCAAAATTTAAAAACGCCTCTGTTTTTTGCCGATGATTTATTCCCTGAAAAGAAAAATGCCTCCCCAGTGGAAAATGGTATGATTGTGCGAAAAGTTTTGGAAATTTTGGAAAAGGAAAGCGATGCTCCAACGATCTCACGGGAGATCTTTTACAGTCCCATTTTTCGTCGCCATCAATTCCTAGGAGTCATTAATACGGAAAATCAATCCATCGAAGCTTGGGCAGATTATGCCCATCACCCGACGGAAATTACTCACCACATCGAAAATTTTCAAAGTACACATCCCGATCAAAAAATTTTGCTTATTTTTCAGCCTCACCGCTATTCCCGAACGAGGCAATATGCCCGCGAATTTGCCAAAGCATTCGAAGGCAGGGAAGTATTATTTTTGCCGACATATGGGGCCGGCGAGGCATTTCTATCCGATGGTACAACCCGATCTATCCTTCGCCATCTTCCTCAAACGACGAAGGCAAAATACATCGAATCCCTAAAAGATTTTAATCTCCAAGAATTTCTTAGAAATGATTCTTTTCAGCTCATTCTTTTCATCGGCGCCGGGGATATCTACCAGCGGGCAAAGGATTGGCTGTCGGCCCAGCAGATTTTCTATGTCAAAGAAAACCTCAAGGTCCAAGACATCACCTTCCAGGAAAATTTTTCACTCAAACGCCGCAACAGCTTTCAGATTGATGGCACGGCATCCCTGTGGATTGAACCCGAATCGGAGGAAGAACTTAAGGTGCTCTTCCAACTCCTACAAATTTTTGAAATTCCCTGCTTCGTCATCGGTCATGGATCAAATTTGTTACTGGATAAATTCGGAGGTATTTTTATTTCCCTCAAAAAAATGCCGCCCATTTTTGAAGTCGATCGATCCCTAATAACGGTTTCATCGGAACTTTCCTTAGCCACATTTTCAAGGCGCATAGCGACTTTAGGATTTCAAGGCTGTGAAGGATTGGCGAGCATTCCCGGATCCCTCGGCGGTGCACTCTGCATGAACGCCGGCGCTCACCAACAATCCATTTTCGATCAACTGGTTTCAATAAAATTTTTCGATGATTCTTCCGGGAAAATAAAAATAATTTCCAAGGAACAAATTGATTTCGGCTACCGCCATGGCTGCCAGAAAGGTGCCATTTTGAGTGCTCAATTTTCCTTTACACGGACCGAATCACCGCAATTTTTACTGGAAAAAATAAAAGCTAAAGCCCAATGGCGTAGGGAAACTCAACCCGCTCAACCCAATGCGGGAAGTATTTTTAAAAACCCTGAAAATCATTTTGCCGGTGCACTCATCGAGCAAGCCGGCCTAAAAGAAATTACCTTTGGAGGCGCTAAAGTATCGGAAAAACACGCTAATTTTATCATTAATCATGAGCAAAAGGCAACGGCCGATGATATAAAAAGACTGCTACGCCTCGTACGCCAAAAAGTTTTCGAAATGCATGGTATCTTTCTAGAGCGGGAAATTTTATTTGCTTCCGACCGACTTTAATTTTCTTTTATGTTTTGATGCTATTTTCTTTCTTCTTTTTCTAAAATTTGATTTGATTTTTCCCGAGAAAACTTTTGGAAGAAATTAAATAAAATTGCCATTTATGAATTTTAAAAATTTACTTTTTAATAAATTTTAATATATTACAAATTCATGGATAATGGATGGACAAAGCGGCGTTCGATGGGAGTCATGATGCATATTTCCTCGCTTCCAAGCGAGCAGGGCATCGGATGTTTTGACAGCAATGCACAGCAATTTATTGATTTCTTAGCGGCAGCGGGCATAAAATTTTGGCAAGTTTGCCCACTCACACCGACGAGTTACGGCGATTCGCCTTACCAAGGCTTGTCTTCGTTTGCTCTTAATCCCTATTTCATCGATTTAAAAGCGTTGGGAATTAATGTGACTTCGAAAAATTTAGCGGAGGATGCCCATCGAGTTTCCTTTGGCGAAATGTACCATTTCTTTCAAAATTTACTGCCCGAGATTCGAAAAATTTTCCCTAGAAATGAAAAACAAAAATTGCAACTCTTTTGCAAAAATACCCCTTGGCTGAGACCCTACGCCCTATTTTCGGCATTAAAAAACTATTTTGAAGGAAAACCCTGGGCGGAATGGCCACAGCCATATCGCCAATATGGCAAAATCGATGGCGTAAAATTACCAAAATCCGTTTCCGATGACCTTGAAAGCTACGAAATGCTGCAGTACTTTGCCGATCAACAGTGGAAGGCTTTAAAGCAATATGCCAATGGAAAGGACGTACAGATTATCGGCGATATTCCCATATATCCCGGATTGGATAGTGCGGATGTTTGGAGTGAGCCGAAGAATTTTCAACTGGATAAAAATTTAAAACCCCTCCGAATCGCCGGAGTTCCGCCGGATTACTTTACGGAAAATGGTCAACTTTGGGGAAATCCCATCTACGATTGGTCTTTTTTGGAAAAAAATAATTACGATTGGTGGCGGCGACGCATTCGACGCAATGTAGAGCTCTTCGACGTACTTCGCCTCGATCATTTCCGCGGATTCGATCGCTTTTGGAGCGTACCCAGTGATGCGTTGACCGCAAAGGATGGCCGATGGGAAAACGGTCCCGGAGAAAAATTATTCCACCACCTCAAGGATATCCCCTTTATCGCAGAAGATCTCGGTGAATTGGATGAAAGCGTCCCGGATTTAATGCAAAAACTACATTTTCCGGGAATGAAAGTCCTTCAATTTGCCTTCTCCAATGATGCGAAAAACATTTATCTTCCCCACCATCACCACCCTTTTTCCGTCCTTTACCTGGGGACCCATGACAATGACACATTGCTCGGTTGGTATCACCGGCTCGATGCTTCCATAGGGGATCAGATTCGACGCTACTTTGCTATCGATGATCGGGAAATTGCCTGGAAATTTCTAACGGAAATCTATCGATCGCCCTGTTTTTTAGGGATCGTTTGCGTCCAAGATTTATTGAAATTGGAATCCGAGGGTCGATTTAATACGCCGGGGACGGAATGCAATAATTGGCAATGGCGAATGACACCGATGCAATTTTGTGAACTAAAAAAAATGGGACCCCAATTGGAAGCCTATGGTTTGCAATATGATCGATAATAACCCTTGCCATGAAAAAAAAAATAAATATATTTCATAGAAATGAATCGGAGAGGATATTTATTAATTGAAGTTATTATTGGGCTTTCAATTTTTGCACTGACTACGGGGGCCATAACTCAAGGATTTTTACTGGGATTAAAAATGTACAAAATGACAGATAGTGTGGATCCCAATGAGGCCGTTATCACAACGACACTCATCAACCGCATAAAGAGTTCTATGGACCCTACGGGTTCTTCGATTGTAATGAAATTTGGTAAAAATGAAACTTGGAAACTTGAGCTCAGACAAAAAACTTCTGTTGCAAATATTTCTCCAAGCTTATGTTATTTAAAAATTGTGGTGACGAAAACTCGCGATTCAGAAGGAACCAAAATCGACCAACCTGAGGAAAAAGAATATACAATTTTCCGCCATCTTTCCTAATAAGGATTTAAAAACTTGCATCCCGAAGGCTAAGAATAGCTTGAAAATCTTTTAAATATTCTATTGTTCTTTAATCGAGTACTATGATTTCTCTTTTACAAAAGATTCTACAGAAGCACCATAGGTGGTTGTTTTCTATTTTATTGCTTATTGTGATTTTCAGTTTTGTTTTTACGGTGGGATCTTCCCCGGGCATCGGGCGCAGCAGAGGGGGAAAGGAAAAGAAAATTTTTGGCTATGATTTTTCTTCCCAAAAAGATATATTGCCACTCATCCAGGAACTGGAATTGAGTATCCAATTGCAAAGACTTTTCGTTGCCATTCCCGGATTAAAAGATTACGCCCTTCTTTCGCGATTGGCTACTCTGAAGCTTGCCAGCGATCTCAATATTCCCAAGCCCAACAAAGATTTGCTCAGGCGCTTCATTGAGGACTATCCTTTTTTTATGAACGAAAAACAGCAATTTGATTCCAATAAATATAACGATTTTTTGGCTCAAATGCAAAAAGATCCCGAGCAACTCGCCCTTTCCGAACGAACAATTGCCAACGATTTTAAAATCGCTTCCGTTGAAAAATTACTATCGGGATGGGGCTATTGCTTAGACATTCAAGCCAAATCCGCCCTCCTAGGGGAACAAAGAAAATATTCATTTTTAAGCGCCAAATTCGATGCTTCGATGGTGTCGAACGAAATAAAATACGGCGAAGATGAAATCAAAGAGTATTTTGAAGCCCATGGGGATAGCTACAAAATTGGGGAGCAAATCGTCCTAGATTACATTGAATTCCCGAAGGAATTATTTATGGAAAAAGTCGAAAAGGCTTCACCGTCGGAACTGCAGCACTTCTATGAGATGCACGGGGATCGATTCGAGCACCTAAGAGAAGGCTCCGATGAACTTGAAAAAGAACTTACCGAAGCCTATGAGGACGAGCAAATCTCACAGTTGGCCGCAAAAACTGCCGATCAATTGACCTATTCGCTCTACGAAAAAAATATTGCCCGCGATTCCAAAGATTTTCAAGGGCTTATCGAAGCCATGAAATTAAAAATATCGCATCTGGAACCCATCCCATTGGGGCAATTTTCTGGAAATAAATATTTTTCCAGCGAACCCCTATTACAGGGAAGTAAATTGAATAATGAGCGCTACTATTCGGATCCCGTGTATGCCAAAAACGGAAATATCGCCATTCTGTTGTATGGGGACATAATTCCCTCCCTCTATCCCCCTTTGGATAGCGTTAAAGATCAAGTTAGGCAAGATTTTTTGGCCTGGAGAAAGGAAGAAATTTTTTTAGATCAAGTTAAAGAAATTCAAAAAACATTGGGCGATATCCAAGACATTACGGACAAGGATTTCACGAAAATTGTCACGGATAGGAATGGTATTGTCACGACATTTACCGCTGAAACTTTGAATAACCAGAAAATTTCTCCCCAGCAAAAAGAAATTTTGCTTTCCCTAAAATCCAAAAATGTTTCCTCCGTCATTTTTACGGGAAAAATGGAAGCGGAAATTATATTTTTAGAAAGTAGGGATGAGCCTTCGGAAATCGATCCCGACCTTCTCGAGAAAAAGACAATGGCTCTGGAACGGGAATACAAAAAGAGCTTCAATGGATACGTTACGGAAATAATTCTAGATGAGTTAGGTATCAAAGAAAATCGAGCGGAGGCTATGCAGCACTATCAAATGATGTCATCGTTCATTTCCATGCAACAAAATCGCAAAGAATTCTCCTTTTAATCATTTATTTTTCCGTTGAATTGGCAAAAAAAATATTTTTGCCGTCCAAAAATAGAACGTGAGTTTAACTTCTTAGGATAAAATTATCTGAGCATTCGTCCCTGAAGGGTAGGGGACATTTTCACTTAACAACGGTCGGTAGGGTAGGCTTTTCCCTGCGCTCTAGTTCCTTTTCCCGCAAAAAAGTTAAAAGATTCTGGCGGGGAATTGAAAAATCTTTCCCATAGGAAACGTCCCTTAGGGTCACCAATTCTTTCCCTTCCCGATAGCTTGCGATCCAATGGGCCCGTTGCAGTGCCTGCTTAAATTGCCTATCGAGCGTAAAATTTTCTTTTAATGTGTGGGTCACGGAAAATCCAGCCAATCGCAATTTATGGATATCTTCCCGAACAAAAGGCTTCGAAATTTCATCAAAAATTATAAATAAATCACATTTTTGATCGAAAGAAGGGAGTAAATTTTTTTCTTGCAGTACATTTGTTAGGGTGACGTCACCGATGGCAAGGCCAACGGCTGCCGTGCTCGGATAGCCCGATTTTCCAATCAATTGATCGTAGCGGCCACCGCCGGCAAGGGCACGCGATTTTCCCGATCGCTCAAAAAATTCAAAGACAAATCCCGTGTAGTAGGCCAATCCACGGACAATGCTAAAATCGACGGTGATAAAATCCTGCAATCCCATGTGCTTTAGGGAAGTCATTAGAATTTCCATTTGCTGAAGTCGCGCGGGAATGGCCCCGCTGGAATCATTTTGAGATTTGGATAATTGATCAAAAAAGATTTGTAAATCATCCAAAGTGTGAAGGGTCATCAAAGTTTGAATTTTTTCCCGCAGTAAACCTCCATTTGTCCCTAGGGCATTTAATTTTCGGATAATTTCTTCGGGGGTTTCTTTTTCAATCTTGTCGATGATGGAGAGAATTTCCAGGTTTAAATTTTCGGGTACGCCTAAAACTTGCAATAAAATGGACCACAGTTGCCGATCGCTCAATCGCACGTGGAAATCGACGGCGCATAGGCCGAGGGATTGCAAAATAGCAATGGCTAGGGCGATAATTTCGCCGTCGGCTGTGGCATCAGGCTCATCGAAAATGTCGATATTAAATTGGTAAAAGGAGCGTAATCGCCCCCTTTGAGGGCGCTCATAGCGAAAATTTTCCTCGATGGAAAACCATTTGAGCGGTCTTTTCAGCGCATTAATTTTGGATCCAATCATGCGAGCCACGGCGGGAGTCATTTCGGGGCGTAGGGCAACGGAACGACCACCGCGATCGCTAAAACTAAACAGTTGGCTAACGATCTCTTCCCCAGATTTTTCCGTGAAAAGTTCCAGGGATTCCAAAATGGGAGCATCGTATTCCACGAAACCAAAATTGTGGCACATTTGGCGAACTTTTTCAAAAATAAAATTTCTAATGAAACAATTCTCCGGATAAAATTCGCGAAAACCAGGCAAAATCTCAACCATAGTTGGTCAATGCTTAGTAAAATTTAAAGGGCGTAAAGTATTATTTATTTTTCAAAAATTTCCTTATTTAAATGTATTTATTTTTTTCAGAAAAAATAAAAATTTCAAAACTGAGCTTTCCTTTTTAGTTTTAGGGGAATCTTACTCATATCACATAGGCATTCATGCTGTGAAGGAAAGTCAGCTTTAAGCGATATAAGTTTATCTTTGGGGGCATCATCTTCGCAAAATTCAGGAGATAGAAAATAAACAAAATGAAATCGGGAGAAAGGAAGTTCCATTTCGATGACATCGCAAAAGAAAGGCTTAGTAAACCCGCGTGGTGGTGCTCCTAAAGCCACAGAATCCGCAATGCCATGTTTGATAAGACCTCTAAAAATTTCCCCTTCTGCTATTGCACCATATCCAGGATTCTTTAGTAAGGTTTCGCGCCTCATTCCACGTTGTATCGTGCAAGTGTTTGTTTCATGGTTAATTATTCCGGGAAGTTCAAGCTTATTTAAGGCTATTGCCGCGAGTGCTTTGCATAGGATGATTGATTTAAAAAATGCGTCTGGTTTTATTTTTGAATCTGAGAAAAATTTTTCGCTTCTTTTTCTTGTTTCTTCCTGTGAAAAATTATTAAAAAAATAAATATTACTAAAATCGAAAGACATATTTTTACGTTGTTCTAATAAATAATATTTAACGGCACAACTTGCATCGGACCAAGAAGACCCTGGTTGGATAAAACCCCATTTGCTGCCTTGCTGAGCAAAACCCCATTTGCGAATGTGCTCATAATCAGCACCGTACTTTTTCATTATTTCCTTTAATTTATCGGTGACTCTTTTCCTCATGGAAATATATTCCGGTGCCCAAACGACATCGCTAACACTGCCAATGTCTTCAAGTAGAAGATCTTCCATGCCTTCTTCGTAGAGAAACATCATCGCTTTACATACTTCAACGGCAAATTCCAGTTTATAGCCGTCATTTAGCAGATTTATTCC
>JAIRYA010000050.1 GCA_031268005.1 Puniceicoccales bacterium
AATTTTAATTCACATTTTTAAAAATTATAATATAAATAAACTATGAATGAGATATTTGATAGAATAAAAGCGTTTTGGGAATACTTGCTGACCAAAGAAACCTGGGTAACGCTATGGGAGGATCGAAAGGATATTTTCAAAGATATTTTCACATCTTCGCCTTTCAAATGCTTCATTGCCCTGTGTGTTCTATTTGGGATTTTGCGTTACTGGAGGCGAAAAAGAGAAAATTTACTGTGCGTTTACACGACGAAGTGTGGACTTATTTTTCTAAAAACATCGGCGCTTAGGGGTGTCATCAAAAAAATTTGTCACGGGGTTATTCCCCAGTCGAAGTCGCGCGTCAAAATTTGCACCCGCTGGGGAAAGATTAAAGTACGCGTATCCGTTGCCTGTTCTCACAATATGCAACTCGTGAGTAACCAACTCCAACGGGAAATTGCCCGCACTCTCCGAGAAGAAGTCGGAATCAATAATTTGGGCTCCGTGCACGTTGTCATTGAAAAAATTATCGGTCCCCTGGGCGATAAAAATTTCGATAACTCCATCCTCGGCCTGCGGAAAGAAGAGGAAAAATAAAGGGTCATTCATCCCGGAAATTATTCCACTCAAACTTATTTAGATGGGGAGAGAAGTCTATGGGCGATGGGGAATCACCGTTTCAAGTATTTTCTCCCAGGGAACGCTCCGTAAAAAAACAACAAATTGCAGCGGCAGCCGCATCGGTTTCGTCGAAGCCGACATTGAAATGAATTTTCAAAAGCGCTTGGGTCATTTTTGCAACTTGTTCCTTAGATGCTCGGCCGTAGCCGCAAATCGCCTGTTTAATGCGAAGGGGGGCATATTCAAAAACTTTTAAATGCTGACTTGCGATCGCCGCCAGTGCGGCCCCGCGGGCGATGCCCATAATTTGCGCCGTCTGAAAATTTTGCACATAAATGGTCTGTTCCATCGCACAAATTTTCGGTCTATGGCATTCGATGGCCCTTTGAATCGCTAAAAAAATGTGATACGTGCACTCCAAGAGCGACTCTTTTGCCGCAATTTTAACGGTCTGTGAAAAAATTAAATCGATGGCATCGCGGCTTTTAACATCGATGATCGCCAATCCACTCCCCCGCAAACTTGGATCGATACCCAAAATTTTTCCCCGAAACGGTTCACGGGTAGCACATACCCCGGAAAATTTCTTTCCCCACGGATCAGCTTTCGAGCATGGCGATCTCTTTTTTTTCAAAAAATCCGTCCATAACTTCCGACTACTCTGCGCCGCACACATCAAAAATATCTTTTCCCTAAACTACGTATTCACCGTAAAAATCAAAGCTATTTTTCAGTCCGCACATCATATATTTTCAAACACCATCACAGAAATTAAAAATTTCCCCAAATGGAGAAATAAATATTTAAAAATTATAAAAATGATGAATTGTTTTATTCACCATTTTTCAAAAAATACTATGTAAATATTATAGGAAAGCTCCAATTATTTCTTTACATTTTCATCGATGAGGTCATTTTCATTACACTTGAAATAACACTCAATGCGAGAACCGCAACCATCGCGAAGGCTGCTCCCATCGCAATCGCTGTCACGGCCGTCGTCATTAGGTTCAAATGATCCAGTAAAGCCGTATGATAAATTTTAAAAACTTCGCGAAACGAGGTTGCCAAATCGCCCGTATTCTCCCCAACCGCCAGTAGGTCCAATCCTAAATCCGGAAAAATTTTGTTTTGTTCAAAGGACTGTGTCATGGACACGCCGTCGAGTACGAGCTTTTTCGATTCAATAAATCGCTTGCGAAAATACAAATTTTCCGAGGCATTTTCTGCCAATGTCATCGCTTCGGTCGTATTAATGCCACTTCCCAGGAGTGTCGATAATAAATTGGCCGTTTGGCAATAGAAATTTTCTTTAATAATTATACCGACGATCGGTATGTTCAGTGACCATTTATGAACATTAAATTTCCCAGTTGGCGTACTCTTATAGGCAAAAAATCCAAAGAATACAACTAGGATTCCAATGAGAACCACCCACCAATATTTGAATGCAAAATCGGAAACTGCCACGAGACATTGTGCAATGGCTGGCAATTCTCCCCCCAGAGATTTAAGCATATTTTGTAATTTCGGCATGACAAGGAATAGGAAAATGAGCGTCACGGCGAGACCAATTACGCAAACGGTCGCCGGATAGGCCATCCCGGCAATAAATTTCTTTTTGATCCCCTCCTTCGTTTCCAAAAAATCGATCAAATTGCGAATTACGGAAACTAAATTGCCCGTTTTTTCTCCGGCTTCGATCATACATACCGTATTATCATTGAAAACATTCGGAAAATTGCGCATCGCCGCCGCAATCGATTTTCCCTCACAAACATCCTTGTGTATCGTTTCGGCAAGCTGCTTTTCCTGTGGATTTTTTAATCGCATGCGCATGACCTTAATCGTATCACCGATCGCCAAGCCTCCACCGTGCAGTTGAAGAAACTTCTGCAAGAAATTGAGCGCCATTTTACTATTACTACTTCTAAGCGAAAAGGAAAAAGCGCTCTTTTTCGCCGTTGCTCCCGAACCTTCTTGCAGCGATGTTACGTTCACTCCCTGAGCCCTAAGCATTGCGATCGCGGATTTTCGATCACCCGCGTCGATGGTTCCGGAGACCGATTTCATCGCTGGATTCATTCCCTTGTATGCAAATTTCACCATAATCTGTTTGAATTGTATAAAAACCCAGCATTTTGGCAATTGTAATTGTGCAAGATATTAAAATTTTTTATAATTTATTTTTCCAAGGCGCTTTTTTAGGTTTTCCGTCTACTTTTATATCATCTAATTTTGCCTTTTGCCTACAATTTATTTTCTTTTTTGCCATGGCCGGCTTCATCAGTAATAATTTTTCAAGTATAAAAAATGAACTACTCTCCGCCATTTCTCAAATTGATCCGTTGGCACCTTTGCCCTCACTTATTCTTTGCCATTCTTCCATTGGAATAAAGTTTTTGAAATACCTTTTAGCCCAAAGGCAAATCCCCTTGGCCAATGTTCATTTTCACACATTTCATACACTCATTGGAAAATTATTCACTTCATATTTTCCCCAGGAACACATTGTCCGCTATGAGGATATCAAATTTTTGGCCCAAAACGAGGCCATTCTCCCCAATCCCCACGCATTGGCAAAAGCTTTTTTGGAACCCTCAAAATCCAAAATTCATTCCGCCTTCGAGAAGGCGATCGATTCCTTAGGGCAACAGATTGCTCTACTCCGTTGGACTTCCCCCGACCAAGCATTGAAAAAAATGATTCCGATGGCGCAAGCGACCTTTTCGACCTGTATTTTGTACGGTTACTCTTCCCGGGAGAATTATTCCTCCGATTTTCTAACGCTCATCAAAAAAATTTCCCAAAATGTACTTTTTTTTGCCTTCGATCGGGGCGACCAAGAACGGGATACTTTCGAAAAATTGGAGGCCCACTTCGGAAAGGGAGAAAATATTTACAAAAATGTGGAAAATCATGAAACTCATTTTTCCATCGTAGGCGATTCCATCGATGGGGCTCGCTACTGCGGTGCACTTATTTCCGATGTGGATAAAACCAAAACGGTGGCCGTCGTTTGCTCCTCCGACGTGTGTGCCAAATTGGTTGCCCATGAACTGTCCACCCGTAATATTCGCCATCACAATGGATTTCAAATGTCCACCGCCGATCCCGGTGATCATTTTATTTTTGCCTGGTACTCCTACCAATTGTTCGGCGATCTCGAACATTTTTTGTTTTTCCTAGACCTCGTTGCCCTGGAGGATCCGCCCCGCCTATCCGGAAATTACTACGCCTATCTATCCCATTTATTCCACCGCTATCCCATTCATTCCATCGAGCGCCTCGCGCCTTCCATTGAGGATCCTCAAATTGTGGAGATTCTCCGTTCCTATCCCCTCCTGCCCGAAGGAGGACCCATGGATGAATTTGTCCGGAAAACAATTCCACTTATTCCGGAAATTGGCGCACAAACGCACCATTTTCACTCCAATTTGCCGGTCAGAAAGGAGGCATTTTTGGAATACGCCCTGGCCGTTTATGGCAACGCAAAACCTTCCAGAAAGGAACCCTTTTATGCCCCTATTTTCATTGGAGATCCCTATTCTGCCACCCAGTTTCACTTCGATCATCTCATCCTATTGGGCAAAGACATCGCTAAAAATAATGAAACGGCCGAGGATGATTTGGGGACACTTTTCCCATTTTTAAGTGCGGACACCATCCACCTCATCGCAGAAAAAAATAACATTCCCACCCATTTTGCCCAACAATACCAAGCCATTCATCGGCAAATTTTAAATCCACAGGCCATTCAATTGCTGGTGAAATCCTTTACCATTTGCGATGAAATTGATCCAAAAAAATATGAATGCTTGGGGCAAATTAATGGGCAACGCAGCGATGAAAGCTCGGATTTTGGTTCCTTTGAATATGTTAGGGAGGAAGGGGAAATTTTATCGCTCCCCATAACCGCCATCGAGCGTGCTTTTACGGATCCCGAAGAAATCTGGTATCGCCATGTCCTCAAAAATGACCGTCCCCTGTTGCAATTCGATGGAACGAAATTTGCCGGTATTTTCACCCACCAATTTTTAAAATGGCCCAGCGAAATTCGCCCATCTTTGGAAGCATTTAAAGCCCATATCACCCAAAAACAACGGCAACTTCAAGGGACGCTTTCCAAATATTCCCCCGGTCTATTGCTCCAGAAGGCCATGGAGGTCGGGGATGCATACGTCCTCGCCGAGAAAATAGCGCAACTGGACACCTTTCCTTTCCTGGTAAGTGAAGTGGAGCTTAGGTCGGCGGTCTTCCTGGATGGTAGGGCGATTCCCCTCCACGGACGTGTGGATTGCATTCTATCGAAATTTCCATTTCGCAAGCAATTTCACGGGGATAATGGAAGCAATTCCATTCTCGTCATCGACCTTAAAACCGGTTCAACGACCCAGGGTGATCTCCTCAAATTGATGAAACCCTTTTCCGATCTACCGGTTTCATTGGCAGGGCTGCAACTGGTGCTCTACGGTCTCATTCTGGAAAATTTGGGCTACAAAAATATTCAGCTGCTCATCTGCAACGCGGATCCCTACGACCGCGGAGAACCTATTACCCTTCGGGCCATTGAGCAAAGCGAAAATTTTCCATTTATCCAAAATTTTTTAAAAAAATTACTTGGGAATGGCATTTTTGGCTATGGGGAGGAAAATCCTTTTCTCCAAGGCCATTTCCCGGCACCCATTGCCACTATTCCTCCCAAAAATAGAATCATTCGGGAAAAACGGAGAAAGCTTTTTCTCAAATAGGCGTGGACTTTTATAAAAAAAAAATTCTGATCCAAGGGGTAGATTATGACAAAACTTTTCTCGCTCGCCGTGTTTGTCCTTACGATCCTATTCCTTGGCTGCTTCTTCCTATGGCCCATTTGGGAAATTATTCAGGGAGGATTTTTTAACGTCGATGGAAAATTTACCTTCGGTTTTTTTAGAATCATTTTTGAAAACAATATCTACGTCAAGGGACTACTCCATGCCATCGGTTCCGGATTTTTTTCAACGCTCTTCGCATTGGCCATCGCACTGCCACTGGGCTATTTTTCTCACAAGTATGAATTCCCCTTTAAAAAACTCCTGACCACAACCGTCCTCCTCCCGATTATGCTACCCCCATTCGTCGGGACCATCGGCATACAGCAGATCTTTGGTTCCTATGGTATCCTTAATTCCATTCTTCTAAAATTGGGGATCGTTCAACCTTCCCATGTCATCGATTGGCTGGGCCACTATAAATTTTTTGGAATGGTTCTCATGAACGCGCTTAGCCTATATCCCATCCTCTATCTCAACATCATCGCCTCATTGGCCAACATCGATCCCGCCATGGAAGAAGCTGCCGCCAACCTCGGTTGCACCGGTATAAAACGCTTCTTTAAAATTACTCTTCCCCTCATCATGCCCGGTGTTTTTGCCGGTTCCACGCTCGTTTTTATTTGGGCATTCACCGAATTGGGTGTTCCGCTTATCTTCGACTACAACACCATTACTTCCGTGCAAATCTATTCCGGATTGAAAGATATCGGTAGTAATCCTTTCCCCTACGCCCTCGTTTCAGTCATGCTCTGTTTTTCCGTTTTCTTCTATGTCGTCGGAAAGGGATTCCTCGGGCGCCAAAATTTCGCAACCGTGTCCAAGGCAACCCACGCCGCCACGGCCATAAAACCTTCCTGGATTTATCAGTTTATTTTTTGCGGCATCTTTGCATTGATTGCCCTATCGGCAATCCTTCCCCATATGGCCGTTATCCTCAAATCCTGTTCACTGGATTGGTACAATTCCATATTTCCCGATTCCTGGACGCTCAAAAATTATAGAATTGCCCTCGGCCATCCCCTGACCATACCCTCCATTCAAAATAGTTTGATTTATTCCGGCTGTGCCACACTTATTACCCTTTTCCTCGGCATTGCAATCGCATTCGTTGTGGAACGGACGCAATTTCCAGGGCGTGGGATTATCGATGCGCTTTCCATGCTACCGGTGGCGGTTCCCGGTCTCGTCACCGCCTTCGGTTATCTGGCCATGAGCCAGGCGGGTCGTCCCTTTGCTTTCCTGAATCCCATCGAAAATCCGACGGCGTTGCTCATTATCGCCTATGCCATCCGCCGATTGCCCTTCATGGTACGTTCCGCGGCAGCCGGCCTGCAGCAGACGAGTGTAACCTACGAGGAAGCGGCCCAATGTTTCGGTTGCTCTCCCTTGAAATCCATTCTGAAAATTACCATTCCTTTGATGAGCGCCAATCTCATCGCCGGTGGACTCCTCGTCTTTTCCCAGTCCATGCTCGGCGTTTCCGATTCCATGGTACTGGCTCAAAAACAGCAATTTTATCCCATCACGAAGGCTATCTATGAACTCATTCACATGCTCGGCGATGGTCCCTTTTTAGCCTGTGCACTCGGGGTATGGGCCATGACTTTTCTCGCCGTTACGATTATCGGTGCTTCGACGCTCATGGGTAAGAGCTTCGGTGCTGTCTTTAGAATGTAGATTGAAAATTTGAAAGTTGACCGGTGGAGTCTATGTGGCAAAAGCTCAAAGCATAGCTTTGTAAAATAGAGTTCCTCTATTTTGCGCGGCTAGCCGCGCAGCTTTTGCCACAACAAAACCACTATTGAATTTCGCGGGCAAGGAAGGGAATTTTATCGAGAATTTTATCCTGGAAATACTCCATGCAGACGTAAATCACCGGTGTGACATAGAGCGTGACAATCTGGGAAAAAATCAATCCCCCGACGACGCAGAGTCCCAATGGAATTCGAGAAGCGCCGTCCGCTCCCCAGCCGATGGCGATGGGAACCATTCCCATGAGAGCGGCGAGTGTGGTCATAATAATGGGGCGAAAGCGCGCCATACTGGCTTCGTGAATGGCATCCTCATAGGACAATCCTTCCCGCCGTCGCGCGATGGCAAAATCGACAATCATAATTCCATTTTTCTTCACAATTCCCAAAAGCATAAAGATCCCAATGCAACCGTAGAGCGATAATTCTTGGTTGAAAATGAGCAAGGTTGCCACCCCTCCCAGCATTGCGATGGTCAGGGATGAGAGCACGGTAATGGGGTGGATATAACTTTCGTAGAGGATTCCCAAAATGGTATACATCACAAAAATCGCGACAAAGAGAAGCAACACGATCATCCGCATCGTTTCCGCGAACGTCGCCGCCTCCCCTTGGAAAGCGCCCACGACGGATGGCGGTAAAATTTCACCGGCCTTTTTACTGATAAATTCCGCAGCATCACCGATGGCATAGTTTTCTTTCAAATTAAAATATAGGGTTACCGAATTGATATTATTGATGTGATTGACGGTCACCGGCCCCAAATAATTTTTCACCTTTGCCACCGAGGGGAAGGGGGTCAGGGAACCGCTACGGGTGTGCACGTAGAGTTCATTTAGATTGCCGGAAAAATGCCTTGAACCCTCCTTTGTCGTTAGGATGACCTTATACTGATCCGTATCGCCTTTGATTAAATAGGCATAATTTTCAGAAAATGCATTCTTAATTTCATTTTCGATGGACGCCACATCGACGCCATAGAGGGAGGCCTGTTCCCTGAGAAAATCGATTTCAATTTCCGGATTTTGTAAAAATAGGTCACTGGATACGCTGGCAAAACCCGGATGCGCTAGCATCGCCATCTGTAATTTCTGTGCCGGTTCGACCAATTCATCGAAATTTTGGGAAGTTAGGGCAAAGGCATATTTTCCCTGATTGGTCTTTTTGCTTCCCGTATTAATTTGGAGATTGGGTGCGGGCTGTAAAAAGGTCAGGGCACCGGGAATCATGAAGAGATCCTTCGAAACTTCCCCTGCAATTTCCTGAATACTTTTACGCCTTCCTTCTTTTAGAAATGCGATGACAAATCCCTGATTTCCCTGCATCATTCCAGTCAGACCGGCCACCGTGATAATCTGTTCGATATTTTCATTTTTCGTTAAAACGCCCCTAACCTGATCCTGGTAACAGTGCATTTGTTGCGGTGAAGTCCCCTCTTTGGCGATAAAAACCCCCATCATAATTCCACTGTCGCCTTCGGGAAGAAATGTTTTGGGTAATTGCATGAATACGAAATAGGTCGCCACGGTGCAAATTCCCCAAATCAAAAATGAGGTCAATTTAAACTTCAAAAACCAGCGCAGAGTCGCTCCATAGAATCTCAAAAATTGTCTTTCCAGGGCATTGGCGAAGCGCTCCAGTAGGGTTCGACTTCCCTCTTTGATTGGCTTTAATAGGCGGGCACACATCATCGGTGTTACCGTAATGGAAACAATTCCCGAAGCTAAAATGGCGACGACAATGGTGATGGAAAATTCGCGGAAAACGCGTCCCAGTTGGCCGGGCATGAAAATCATTGGAATAAATACCGCTGCCAATGACAGCGTCATCGATAGAATCGTGAAGGTAATTTCCTTGCCGCCTTCGATGGATGCTTGCAGAGGTGTTTCGCCAAATTTTTCCATGCGTCGAACCACATTTTCCAGGAAAACAATGGCGTCATCCACTAAAAATCCTATGGCCAAAGTCAGTGCCAACAGGGATAAATTATCCAGAGAATACCCCAGCAGATACATGATAGCGAATGTAATGAGCAGCGATAGGGGAAGTGCAACGACGGGAATAAGGGTCTCCCGCATGCGACCTAGAAATAGAAAAATAACGGCAACGACGAGTAGAAATGCAATAATGAGTGTTTCCTTCACGTCATTTATGGATTCGATGATCTTCTGCGCACGGTCGTGCACCGCCGTTAATTTCACCGAAGAAGGTAATTGTTGATTAATTTGGGGGATTAGTTTTTGAATGGCCTTTGAAATTTCAATGGCATTGGCTCCAGCCGCTCTCGTTACCGCAAGGGCCACGCTCGCATTTCCCGATGATGCATTATCGCGATTCCAATAGCGCATGCGCACATCATTGGATTCGACGCCGTCCACCGCATCGCCCACGTCCTTCAGATAAATGGGGGCTCCCTCCTTATAGGCGATGATAATGTTTTGATAATCCTTTGCCTTTTCGAGTTGGCCCTTTGGTTTTAATACGATGGAATTGCGCTTTCCCTTCAAGGCACCCGCCGCCATTGAAACCGTTCCCGTGCGTACCGCTCCAATGACATCGGAAATGGTAATCCCCTTGTTGTAGAGTTTATCCGTATCCAATTCGATGCGAATGGCACGCTTGACACCGTAGACATTGACCTTGGAAACTCCATCTAAAATACTAATTTTATTGCAAATCTCCCGATCCGCCAAATCGTACAATTCCGATGAGGATAGGAGATCACTACTCAAATTTAAGAAATAAATGGGCGTACCATTGGGATCCGTTTTTTCGTAAACCGGTGGTGCCGGCATATCCTGGGGCAATTGGCCAGAGGCACGGGTGATTGCGGATTGAACGTCCGTGGCAGCGGAATCGATACTCTTATCGAGATTAAATTGTAGCGTAATCATCGCAACGCCTTGCATGCTGCTCGAGGTAACTTGTTCCACCCCCGAAATTTGCATGAATTCTTCCTCGAGGGGGGAAGCTATATTGGCGGCGATCATCTGCGGGTCCATTCCCGGAAAAACCGCCCGCACATTGATAATGGGATAGTCGACGACGGGTAAATCACTGACCGGTAAATGCAAATAGCTAAAAATACCTGCCAAAATGACCGATAGCACGAGAAGTACCGTCATCACCGGCCGCCTGATAAAAATTTCGCTCAAACTTTTCATGAATCACCCTACTGCTGCGAATTTCCTTGCTGCGAATTTCCCGACTGGAGACTCCCCCCTTCCATTCCGCCTTGCACTCCCTCCGGCATCGGGATCACATCGGAGCCCGGTCCCAGTAGCATATTGCCGCGTAAAACAATCACATCGCCCTCATTTAATCCAGATTTAACCACCGAAAAGGACTCACTTTGGAATCCGATTTCGGGAAATATTTGCACGGCCTTATGCTTAGTTTGGGAGCTTTCGTCAGGCTTTACCTGATACAAATAAAATTTTCCCATATTGTTAATTTTTATGCTTTCCGAAGCCACCATCAATGCCCCTTCCAATAGCTCCAATTCCACATCGACACTCACCGTATTTCCCGGCCAAAATTGATAGTTGCCATTTTCAAATTCACCGCGCAAGTTGATGACACCGCTCCCATAGTCGATTTTATTGTCTAAAAATTTTAAAACACCCTTTGCCTTTATATTCTTATTGGCAATCAGCGCGATCCGTAGATTTAATTGATCGCCGTGCCCATGAAACTGTTCCCTCAATCGGGGAAAATCATTTTCCGAGATAAAGAAATCCACACACATTGGCGACATTTGGCGTATGGTTACCAGTTGCTGCATATCCTTCACCACCGCTCCCCGATCGACGAGACGTTTGCCGATAAATCCAGAAATCGGGGCTCCAATGGAGCAATGTTCCCGATCAATTTTTGCCCGTACAATCGCCGCCTCAGCCGCTGCAACATTGGCCTTATCCTGCTCCACCCGCGTGGAATATCCTTCGAATTCCTGCTTGGAAATATAATCCTTGTTGATGAGTGACTGGGAGCGTTCCAATTGGATTTGATCGATGGAAAGTTGGGCGCGGGAACGGGCGAGTTCCGCCTCCGCGGATTGTAAACTTGCCGCATATTTCCGGTCATCGATGTGGAAGAGGGATTGTCCCTGCTTCACCGATGCGCCTTCCGCAAAATCGACGGAAAGAACTTCGCCATTCACCTGTGCGACGACATCCACTTCATTGTAAGCCCGGCAGCGGCCGATGCTTGAAATTGAAACGGGAAGATTTTGGCGAATGCATTTGGAAACGACGACCGGAACCGGTGGACGTCCCTTTGGTGCTTCCGCTGCTTTTTTCCCACACCCCACTAAAACGATAGTAATCCATGGGAAAAAAATTTTCCTTATAAATCTCGATATTCGCATCTTTCTATTCCTTTATTTTTCTAAAATTTTTCCCGTACAGTAGGCCAGTTGGACCCATCCCACCGCCAAATCATTTTTGGCACAGACCAATTGTTTCCTTGCCACTGAAAGTGCATTTTGGGAAGTGAGTAAATCCGTAAACGAACTCAATCCATTGCCGTAGGCTTCCTTGGTATAATTAAAGGCTTCCAGGGCACAATTTTCCGTTTCCTTCGCGGAATCTAATTTTTGGATCGCCGATTTCAGCGCATGAAAATACTCCCAAACTTCACTGCTAATATCCAGAGCTTTCAGTTTCAATTGCTGTCGGGCAATCTTCATTTCTTCGTAGGCCATTAATTGTTCACTTTCCTTCAAATGTCCATCAAATATGTCCCACTTTAATCCAATGTAAGCTTCAAAATTATTATACATCCCCGGAATATCTTTAATTTTTTTACGGGAGGCGGAAAGCCCCGCCACAACTTCCGGATAGCGATCATATGCCTTCGATTTTAGGGCATGTTCTTTGGCCTCCAAGGTTTCCCATTTCGCCCGCATATCTTGCCGCATCTCCAAAGCTTTCCTGATCAAATTTTCCATATTGTCCACGTCTGGAATTTCATTTTCATTGCCCTCCGCGATGCGCAGTTTCTCACTGACCTGGACGCCCATGACTCGAGCGAGTCTGGCCCGCGCCATTTCTACGGCAGAACGAGAATTTTCCAATTCAAATACGGCGGCGCTATGGGCAGCCTGAGCTTTTAACAAATCCTGCCTATTCGCCAAACCCGACTGGTGGCGATTTTTGGCAGCGTCTAGGGCAACCTTTGCGTCCTCCAAATTTTGCTCATTGGCATGGACGATCGCAATTGCCGAATTCAAGGCGAAATAGCCCAACTCAACGGCGTAGGCCACATCTTGTAAAGTTTGATTGAATTGAAAATTTGCCGCTTTCAGAGTGCTCAATGCCCCATGGGATTGTTCCCTGTGTGCCCCAAATTTAAGGAGGGAATAACTAATCTCAACTTGGGGGTAAGCCACAGTGGAGACGGAAGTGGTTAAATGTTTTTTATCCGTTCCCATTCCGCCCAATTGATCCACTCGAGCGGCATTGAGACTAACTCCGAGACGGGGATAAAAGGCACTTTCCGTTTTTGTTTTCTGCGCCGAAGCGACCATCGCCTGACGCCAAGCTATTTTCGTGGAAGGATTGCGCTCAAAGGCTAAATCGAGCAATTCGTAGAGATCCAGGGGATGGTCACAGAAAATTTTTTCAACCAAATCCGAAGACAGCGCATTTTCTAGGATTTCTTCTCCGTCCCTTTGTCGCTGTTTCTCTGCGATTTCACGAACCTTTTGTTCATTTAGGGAAACAAATTCCTGAAAGCTTCCGCAACCTCCTAGAGCAAACAATGTCAAGAATAAAGATAATTTTAAACTCAAATTTTCAAAACTTTTCGCACATTTATCCTTCACGCATAGAGTTTACTCCGACTCCTTTTTTCTGTCAAGTTTTTTCATTTTTTTATAATCACTGCTCGAGAAGAGCAAAATCACTGCCGCAATGGATAGGGATGAATCGGCAACGTTGAAGGTTGGCCAGCGATAAATTTGTAGATTTACATCCAAAAAATCCACCACAAAGCCACGGAAGAGGCGATCCATTCCATTTCCCCATATGCCCCCTAGCAACAAACCGAAGGTAGCGGGATTCCGATAAATGCCGAAAAAATCCCGTTTCCAGAATAGGATCCCTGAAATCGATATGCCCAAAATGGCCAGGAAAAATGCATTATTTTGGAAAAAATTCCACGCGCATCCCGTATTATGGGAAAGGGAAAAGCTCAACCATTTCCCGAAATCGATGCTTTGCATTTGCAAATGTCTTTCCGCTAAAAATTTTGTTCCCTGGTCACAGAGCAAAGTTCCGCAAAAAATACACCAAAAAATAACTCTATTCTTCCTCCTGCTCATCGTAAGCCACGCTGAAAACGTTTCCCGTTTCATCGGCAAATAGATTACTGGCTTGCTTGGCTTTTTTCAATGCCATTTGCTGTTCATATTCCTTTTGTCCCTGGACCGAATAGCGCGTAAAGGGAACCGTATCCAGACGTTCCTCCGAGATTTTTTCTCCCGTAATTTCACAGATGCCATAGGTTTTATTTTTAATACGATCGATGGCATCCTGCACCTCTTTTTTTGCGTCGATTTCTTTTTTTAGTAAACTCCAGGCGAATTCAATCTCCGCGGGTATGGTACTTACTTTATTTTCCACTATCTCTTCCAGCTGCAAAAGCTTGGCATAGTATTTTTCATATTTTTCCTCAATGTCGTCTTTTTCCAGTCTGGATGTGGAAACTCTGCCCACGGGATCGAATCCCAAAATATCTGCTATACCCGCCACCGAAACAACCGTATTTTTATTTTTGACGAGAACTTTTTCGATGAGTTTCTGTTTGTTTTGAATTTTGATGCGATTTTCCTGTTCCCGCTGCTCATTTTCCCGCTCCAATAGAACGCGGCGCACATCCTCCATCGAAAAATAAGGAATGTCCGCGTGGGACGCAGTATTGGTCTGCTTTTTACGATTTTTCAACGCTTTTAGCAATTCATGGGTATCGTTTTTTTCATTTTCAATTTTTTCCATATCTTATTTTTCCAAAAATTTTTCTTCCAATGCCAATTTACAACGCTCGGAAATATTTCTAAATTCACCGCAGTCGACGAGCTTTGGTACACGGCGCCAACTGCGCTGGCAGCGTTCCCAGGGACAGGCCGTCGCCTCGACGCGCACTTCTCCGCGAATTTCCTCTAAAACGACCTGGGAAACGATAAAAAATTCCGGCAAATCTTTTTCGTATTTCTTCAAAATTTCGAAAATATCGCCGTTCCCCTTGACGACAACTTTGGCATCGAGGGACTGGCCGATCACCTTACTTTGGCGCAAAGCTTCCAACTTTTCATGGATCTTTTCGCGAAATTGTATGATTTCATCGACTTCTGCGGCCGCTTTAAAATGCTCAATTTCAGAAACTTCCGGCCAGGACATGGTGTGTACGGACAGTTCCTGATTTTTCAGAAAATAGGCCATGGATTCGTCCGCCGTAAACGTCAAAATCGGGGCCAATAGGCGATTAAGGGCCCTAAAAATTATTGCCATGGCGGTCTGAGAGGAGCGCCTTTCCCTCCAATTGGGGGCATAGGTATAGAGGCGATCCTTCAAAATATCGTGGTAAGTTGCCGACAAATCCACGGAACAAAAACGATTCAGCAGTTGATAAACTTTGTGGAAATCGTAAATTTCGTAGGCTTCGGTGCATTGCCCAATAATTTGTTTTAATTTTTGTAAAATCCAGCGATCGATGGGCGTCATTTCACTTTGTTTGACCGCATTTTTTGTTCCGTCAAAATCATACAGATTGCCCAGCTGAAAGCGCAAAGTATTGCGAATGGTCCGATAAGTCCCGGCAACGTGACTCAAAATATCCTCCGAAACGGGAATGTCCGACTTGAAATCTTCCGAGGCTATCCACAGGCGCACCACATCCGCACCAAATTTATTCACATAGCTATCGGCCGTTTGCGGTTTTCCATCGCTCTTTGAAATCTTTTTTTTATCTTCTCCCACAATAAATCCGTGGGTCAGAACAGTTTTGTAGGGCGCTTGACCATCATTAATCACCACACTCGTTAGCAGGGAAGACTGGAACCAGCCGCGGTGCTGATCGCTCCCCTCTAAATATAAATCCGCTGGAAATGCTAATTTTTTGTATTTTTTTAGCACCGCATAGTGGCTCGTTCCCGAATCGATCCAAACGTCGAGTGTGTCCGTTCCTTTTTTAAGTTTCTTTCCCCGAAAATTTTCCGGCAAATCGATCCCTTCTAAAATTTCCTCCGCATTGCGATCGAACCAAAAAATGGAACCAAATTGTTCAATTTTTTTGGCAATGCCACGGATAACTTTGCCGTCCAATAGTGCTTCACCGCTTTCATCGAAAAACACTGGTAGGGGCACACCCCAGGCGCGCTGGCGGCTGATACACCAATCGGGGCGCGTTGAAACGGATCCGCGAATGCGATTTTCACCGTAGCCGGGAATCCATTTGACTTGCGAGATTGCCAATTGCGCATCCTTCCGCATGCCATGTTCATCCAATGCGATAAACCACTGATCCATGGCCCGGAAAATAACCGGCATTTTCGAACGCCAACAGTGGGGATATTGGTGCACGTAGGGCTCCAAACCCAGCAGCGCATTTTCTTTTTTCAAACATTCTAGGACGAGATCATTGGCCTTGCAATTTCCATTCGTATCCAGTACGCTAACGCCCACAAATTCCGCCGGAACCTGGCCATCATCGGTGTAGCAACCGTCGTCGTCGATGGGGCAATAGGGCGGCAATTTATATTTCAAACCGGTAACATAATCCTCCAAGCCATGTCCTGGAGCCGTATGCACACAACCCGTCCCCGCATCCGTTGTCACATAATCCGCAAAAATAATCGGACTTTCCCTTTCGATGAAGGGGTGTTTGGCCGCTAAGTTTTCAAACTCGGCGCCCAAAAAATGTTTCACGATTTCAAAATTTTCAAGGGCACATTTTTGGGTAAATTCTTCTACCAATGCCGCTGCAACGATAAAATATTCCTCCCCTACCTTGATTAAAACATAGCCGACTTTGGGATGAACCGCAATCGCCAAATTCGCCGGCAACGTCCAAGGGGTCGTCGTCCAAATAACGAAGGAAATATGAGTTGTCTGTGTTTGGGATGAAACTCTGAGCGTATCGGCGAAAAACGCCACGCTTCTTGGGGCAACGGGAAACTTGACGAAAATCGACGGACTCCTATGTTCCCCATATTCTATTTCCGCTTCCGCGAGTGCCGTTTTGCAGGGAATTGACCAGTAGACCGGTTTTTTTCCGCGATAAATTTGGCCCCGTTCCACAAATTTTGCCAAAACTTCCAAAATCGATGCCTCGTAGGCCGGATCCATCGTCTTGTATTCCTCTTTCCAATCCGCTAAAACGCCGAGCCGCTGGAATTGTTTGCGTTGCTTTTCCATGAAACTGCTGGAAAATTGGGCGCATTCCTCTCGCAATGCGCTGGTAGACAATTCCTTTTTATTTTCTCGAAGCGCTTTGGAAACCTTGTGTTCGATGGGTAAGCCGTGGCAATCCCAGCCGGGAATATAGGGTGTCCGATAGCCGCGCATGGACTTGTAGCGCAGGATGATGTCTTTGAGAATTTTATTCAATGCCGTGCCGATGTGCACATCACCGTTCGTAAATGGAGGGCCGTCGTGCAAAACAAATAGGGGTCCTTTTGCATTCTTTTCTTGAATTTTTTGGTACAAATCAATGGCATCCCAATGGGCTATTCGCTCCGGTTCACGCTCAACCAGATTCGCCCGCATGGGAAAATCAGTAAAAGGCAAATTCAATGTATCTTTCAATTCCATAGTCATGTCTTAAATTCCATAAAATCTTTTTTTTAAAATCTGCGGGCAGTTTTTAACTTTTATCCACGCTGTCAATAAGAAGAATTATTTTTTTCTTGTATATTAAAAAAAGTGACACATTGAGCATTGCCATCCTAGAATATTTCCCAGGGTTTGGCGACCACGGACGGCGGCAATTCGCCGTCTGAAATCGTTATATTTTCCTTTGTAATTTATTTCAAATTCTCCAAATTTTTTCCCTTTGAAAGAAAAAATTTGGATTTTTTCGAATGCCCCATGCTTAATTTTCAATCTATTGCCGCAAATTTAGGACTGATCTAATCATAAATGGTCCTCGAATCTGCCCAGGTCTTGGACCAATGTTGAACATAGGACGAGTGCTCTTTGAAGTATTTTTCCAAAAGATTTCGAAATAGGCTAAAAATACCCTCGCATTTAAACAACCGCAAAGCGATTAAAAACCGCGTTACTCTCAACCTATTATGGTCTCCATTGACGTACAAAATAGATCCGGAATTATTCACAAGCGCCACTTTATTTCCTTCGAAAGTGAAGAGAAGTCCCCAAAAATGGAGCATGCGGATAGCGTTTAGCTGCAGAACCAATCTAAAGTTATTTTTGAGTTCTTGATAATCCCTTGAAGCAAATAGAGCTTTCCAGGCTTTTGAATTTTTTTCAATGCAAAGATCCGGATTTGCGCTCCCGGATTGCGACCAATTTGGAAAAACAATTTGCACATAGTCGTGATTATCTTTCAAATTTTTTTCATTGTCGCTGCGAAATGCTTGACTGTTTACATAGCGAGATTCGATCCCTAGTGGGGAAACGGTTCCTCCAAAAAGAAATTTTATCCAGTCCGGCTGTCTTTCGGTGAATTTTACCGTGGAGCTAGCCTGAAATCTATTCAACTCGCTCTCAGCCTCCGCTAGACAAGACTGTATATATTCCTCAATGGCATTAAAAATATGGCCTGCAGATTTCCAAGTCTGCGAGCCATTCTGCGACTGATCTTGGACGGCCGCCGCCGCGGTGAGAAAATTATCGTCTTGCAAAACCCTTTGAGCGATCTTTTGGGCATCCCATTTTGATACTGATTCAATATTCGTGCCGGTTACCGCTCCCCAAGATTTCAGAAGAGTTGCTTCATCTATCCTTGGAGGAGGTGGAGTAGTTGGCACAGGTTTAGGTCCAGCGAATAGCGTGGTTATCGAAATTTTTTTCGGAGCCACTGGCGCTTTCCCGGGAAACGCAGCCGTTCCAACTTTTAGCCCAGACTTAGTTCCAGGTAATGCCCTAATCGTCGAAATTTTTTTTGATGCCTGTAATTTTCGCATCATTTTTCTCTTTTTTCGCTGCCGTGCTTTGCGCCTTGCACTCGATGATTTGAATCTCCCAGACAATCTTTTTTTCCATTTCGCTTTCCTAGGCTTTTTTCCTAGGCGAGTTCGATGCCTTTTGGCAGCCTTTTTGGGCCGTTTATTCCTTAATTTTGACACTAACTTCTTTGTTGAAACTTTTGCGCCGGGAAGTCCATAAACGTCACAGACAAGGATGCATGCTGAGGAAATTGCGAAAATTTTAAAAAACTCTTTCATTTTTGCATTCATGATATTTACTATTATTTTCCTTGATAAAATGGTTTTGCTAAATTAAAGATCTAATACAATGGCTTTGCTTTTTCCCATGCATTTGACCAATAACTATAGGACGTATGCGCCTTAAAGTAGGTTTCCAAAAGATTTTTAGAGACATTCAATATGCTTTCGCATTTGAACAATCCCAAAGCTCCTATGAATCGCGTCAACCGAAGCGCATTGTGATCTCCATTGCTATGTAGTGGAGACTTCCTATTGTCTACTAATATCACATCCGTTTCCCGAAAGTCAAAACAAAATTTCCAAAAATGTAGCATTCGAATGGCATTTAACTGCATATTCAATCTTATATTATCCTTGAGATGGGGACAATTCGCAAATAAATTTTTCCAGACTTCCGCATTGCGTGCGATGTAAAGGTCCTGATTTGAATAATGGGATTTGGACCAATTTGGAAGAACGAGTTGCACATAATCGTGATTACTTTCCAAATTTCTATCACTGTCACTGCGAAATACTTGACCACTCGCATAGCGAAAGCCCTGAACGGTTTCACCGGAAAGAAATCTTATCCAGTTTAATTCCCTTTCATCAAATTCATTCTGAAATTCATCCAACTCTTCTCTAACCGTAGGTAAATTAGCTTGAATGTGGCGCCCAATGGCATCAAAAATGTGATCCGCAAAAAGACGGGGTGCCGAACCCATCTGCGATCGATCCTGAAGTGCCGCCGTCGCGGTGAAAAATTTATCGCTTTTCAAAGCTTTTTGAGCAATCGTTGGGTCATCGTATTGCCTCACCGCTTCGACATTTTCCCCAGTAATTGCTGACCATTTATCCAAAAAATTTTCCCGTTCCCTAAAAATTAGGCAGCATGGCAATGAAATTATTAGGAAGAAAAAAATTAATTTAAAAACTATACTTTTAATTTCCATGTTTTGAAGTTTATTTTTGTTCATTTTTTGTCAAATTATTATTTCATTTTAAAATTTAATTTTTGTTCAAAAGTAAGGAAACAATAGTATTTATTCGATAAATCTTTATTTTTTTTAAAATTAATTGCAAAAAAAACTACATTTGTTTTCGGGATTCTGCGGTCACTATAAGAAAGATTACTTTTCACTTTTACAAACAAAAAATAATGCGCTGAGACCTGGAAGAATGAGCCTCAAATGATTTCCGTGGCCGCCCAAGGCACCCTTTTGTGCCCGACATCCACCAAAATTTCCGATGCCATCGCCACCGTAGTCGGTTGCATCGCTATTTAAAATTTCCGCCCAATAACCGCCGTGGGGTACGCCGATTTCATAATCCCCGCGCACAACGGGTGTCAAATTACAGACGACCAATAGGCACTCACCGTTCTTTCCGTGACGAAAAAAAGCAATGACACTGCTATCCCTATCGTCCACAACGGCCCAGGAAAATCCATGGGAATCAAAATCAAATTGAGCTAAAAATGGCTCCCT
Source organism: Puniceicoccales bacterium (assembly GCA_031268005.1). Classification (GTDB taxonomy): domain Bacteria; phylum Verrucomicrobiota; class Verrucomicrobiia; order Opitutales; family LL51; genus LL51. The sequence continues at coordinate 20,045 of JAIRYA010000050.1, forward strand.
TTGGTAAAAAGCATTGAGATCCCTAACCCAGCGCTGAATGCCGAAATGATCCGCATAGGCCAACAAATGCCAATCCAAACTTTTGCTGTGATCCCACTCCTTCGATTGGCCAAATTCATCGCCCATAAACAGCAATTTTTTTCCGGGCCAACCCCACATTAATCCATATAAAGTGCGCAAATTTTTAGATTTTTCGCCCATGTCTTGGCCGGGCATTTTGTTGATTAGGGAACCTTTTCCATGGACAACCTCGTCGTGGGAAAGGGCTAGCAAAAAGCGCTCGGAATATTGGTAGAGCATTCCAAAAGTCAGTCGATTGTGGTGGAATTTGCGGTAAACGGTGGGCTGGGAAAAATAACTCAACGTGTCATGCATCCAGCCCATATTCCACTTTAGATTGAAACCCAATCCGTCGCATTCCGTCGGCCGAGTCACGCCGCTGAAGGAGGTGGATTCTTCGGCAATGGTAATCGCCTTTGGAAAATTTTTGTGAATACAATCGTTGAGTTCGCGTAGAAATACAATGGCTTCAATATTTTCGTGGCCGCCGTAGCGATTCGGAACCCAGTCGTAGGAATTGCGAGAATAATCGAGGTAAAGCATGGACGCCACCGCATCGATGCGAATGCCGTCGATGTGGAATTGGTCAAGCCAGTAAAGTGCACTGCCTAGCAAAAAATTGCGCACCTCGTGGCGTCCGTAATTGAAAATTAATGTTCCCCAATCTTTGTGCATTCCCTGACGCGGATCGGCGTGCTCGTAGAGGTGTGTGCCATCGAAATATTCCAGCGCGAATGCATCTTTGGGAAAATGGGCCGGTACCCAATCCAAAATAACACCGATTCCTTTTCGATGGCAATAATCCACAAAATAGCGAAAATCATCGGGCGTTCCATAGCGGTGCGTGGGCGCAAAAAATCCCGTCACCTGGTAGCCCCACGATCCCAGAAAGGGGTGCTCCAAAATCGGCATCAATTCGATGTGCGTAAATCCCATTTCACGGACATAATCACACAATGCGGAAGCCAATTCACGGTAGGTAAGTGGCCGATTATTTTCCCCAACGACGCGTCGCCAAGAGTCCAAGTGGACCTCGTAAATCGCCACGGACTGCTCGCCGTAGGGTTTTAATTGGCTCGAATAATCCCGATCATTCCAAGTAAATTTCGAATCCCAAACCACGGAGGCATTATTTGGTGATCCTTCAAAATAATGGGCGTAGGGGTCACTTTTTAGCCGCAAATTGCCGTCGGCACCGATAATTTCGTATTTATAGGAACAATGCTTCAAATTTTCCGGAACAAATAACTCCCACAAACCGGAACTGCCAAGCATGCGCATGGGATTGTAATGGCCGTCCCAATGATTGAAGTCGCCGACGACGGAAACGCGCCGCGCACTGGGCGCCCAAACGCAGAATCGCGTCCCTTCAATGCCTTCCACGGAAATGACGTTGGCCCCTAATTTTTCGTAAATTTTTTCATGCTTACCTTCATTAAAGAGGTGTTGGTCCAAATCCGAAATCATCGGCGAAAAAGAGTAGGGATCGAAGAGAATCCGAACATTTCCTTTAAAATCAAAGACTTCAAATTGATATTTGAAAAAATTTGGAGAATCAATAACGACCTCGAAAAAACCCGATGGATCGAGTTGCTCCATGGGGAATTTTTCCTTTGTCGCCACGTTGAGAACGGAGCATTTTTGTGCATCTCTCAAAAATGCCCGAACAACGATCTTTTTTTTTCCATTTTTATTCCCAAAATGCATTCCCAGGCGATCGTGGGGTCTGGAATTTTTCGCTAATATAAAAGATTGTAACTCCTCCTGCGAAATTATCACGCTTCTGTTATTACAATTTATTCAAGATTTTCCAGTTTTTTTTTATTTAAGAAAGAGAAATAGTTCTTCCAATTGAAAATAATCCATTATAAATTCACAATTAATCACTATAATGCGAAAATTCCGAAATTGGAATTTCAGTTCCATTTTTACCGCAACATTTCACATCTATGTTCTGTGCTATGAGCGCTTGATAATGTCCTGCATTTTTTTTATTGCTATACCGGTTTATCCAAAGCACAAGCCTAATTTCAGGCCTATTTCTATCACCAACAACATCAAAACCCTTATATTTTATTGTTTTGGCTTGCACATCTCTTTCTATTTTTTCTACAATAATTTTCCGCCCGATTTCTTGAGACAGAAATTCACTTTCATTCCAATCCGACGCGGGATTACTGCCCAAAAGACGGCTTAAAAATTCTTCTTCTGCTTTTTTGCGAAGTCTTTCAATTTCTGCGTGAGTTATCACAATGGATGATTTTCCAGCATTTTTGGCTTCGATGGCCTTTTTAGCGATCAATATTGACCAATAAAAACAGGCATTTTCCCCACTTGGCGTGTTTTGAACCTTGTAACCGACAAA
>JAIRYA010000051.1 GCA_031268005.1 Puniceicoccales bacterium
AAAGCATACCCTGTCTTCTAGAATTTTCACATTACCTTATTTCGACGGTTCGGCGATCGCCTCTATGCCAGCGATAGAAAATCGGCGCCGCGATGAAGATCGAAGAAAATGTCCCAACAAAAATTCCAATGATGAAAATTAGGGCCAAATCATTGACAACGCCCAATCTAAAACAATAGAGCGCGAATGCTGCTAAAAATGTGGTAAAACTGGTCAAAATCGTCCGCGATAGGGTGCAATTGATGGAATAATTGATGACCTCTTTCAAAGTAATAGTTGGGTTGAAGTGCAATTCTTCCCGAATGCGATCGAACACGACAATCGTATCATTGATCGAATAGCCAATGATCATCAAAATTGCTGCGACCATTGGCGCCGAAAATTGCTTTCCCAAAAGAATGTAGATGCCGATAGTCGCTAAAATATCATGGATAGTAGAAATTAAAGCGCCGATCCCAAAACCTATCTCAAAGCGGAGAGCGATGTAGGCGAAAATCATGAGGAGGGACACGGCGACGGCACAAATGGCATTCCATTTTATTTTTCCACTCATCGAAGAACCAATACTCGATTCTTGGACAATTTTTAGCTGGGCTTGCGGGTAACGCTCATTTAATTTTTGAAATAATAATTTTCCCTTGCCTTCCTTTGTCTGAAGGCATAGCACTTCGCCCAAATCTTTGATATTTTTCCGATAGACGGTTCCCACTTCACCGACGCCATTTTCCTTTGCAATTTTCTCAATATCGTTGCTATTCAGTTTCTCTTGAAATTGGAGGGTCATTTCATCGCCACCGGTAAAATCAATTCCATAGATCCCATCGCCGCGGACAACAAATGCGAATAACCCCACTCCGATGACCGTGAGGGAAAGTATGGCGGATATCTTTTGTTTGCCAAGGAAATCAAAAGTTTTCACTTCGTTCCTGTGTGTTTTTAGCAAATTTTCGAAACCGAAATCAATCAGAATGGCCATCAGTGCGCGACTGAGCACCAGGGCGCAGAACATCGTCGCAAAAATACCAATTGACAAAATAATGCCGAATCCGCGGATCGGTCCCGTTCCCAGCCAAATCAAAATCAATGCGGAGAGTAATGTGGTAATATTGGCATCGAAAATCGTCGCAAATGCTTTGTCGTAGCCCGCTGCCAATGCGGCACTCATCCGCCTCCCGAGAGCCAATTCTTCCCGCATGCGCTCAAAAATCAAGATGTTCGAGTCCACGCCCATGCCAACCGTTAGCACCAATGCCGCCACTCCGGGTAGGGTCATCGTCGCTCCAATCATGGCCATTAAGCCGAGGACGATGAGTGCATTGGAAAGCACGGAAATGACCGCCACCAATCCCGATGCCCTATAGTAGGCAATCATAAAGAGAATAACAAGTGAAACACCTAGAATAACGGCATAGATGGAACTCGTTTTCGCATCTTCGGCCAGGGAAGGCCCAATTTCTTGAATTTCCGTTAACTCCAATTCAAATTCCAGTGGATTGTTGAGGACATTGGAGAGTTCGATCGCTTCCCGTTGGGAAAAATGTCCCGAAATACTCGCCATTCCATTGGGAATTTCACCGTTAATACGCGGTGCGGAATATAAATTTCCGTCGAGGACGATAGCCAAAGCACGTCCGACATTGTCCTTCGTAACCTTCGCAAAGCGTTCGACACCTTCCGGCGATTTCATTTCCAATCCAATTTCGAAACCACCGTATTGATTCATCGTCGCATGTGCATTTTTCACCATCCTTCCGGTCATCTCTGGGATTTTTTTGACATAGTAGGGAATCATTTCGATTTCGCCGGTTTGGTGATCCTCATATTCGGAAAACATCAATTCATAGCCGATTGGAACTGACTTGAGGTTGCCATTGGGCGGCTTATTTTCATGAACCAAGCGAAATTCCAATTTGGCGGGACGTTTAACGACGTCGACAATTTCGGGATTATCCTGCATTGAAATTCCCGCCAGTTGGATTTCGATTTCATCGCTTCCTCGGGTGCGAATAATGGGTTCCGCAACGCCCATTCCATCGAGGCGATGCTGCATGATTTCAATTGCCCTATCCAATTGTTTGGATCGCATATCCCTATCCTTGTTTTCGAATGTTTTATCGGCAATTTTCAAAGTAAAGGAAATGCCTCCCTTTAAATCGAGCCCCTGCTTCAGCCGTCCTTTGGATTCGCGCAATAGAACATTCATCAAAATTTTATTTTTTTTCTCTATGTTTTTAATGTCTTGCAATTTGATATCGGGAAAGTAGGTGGCGAGATCGATGGTTTCATCCTTGGCAATTTCCTTTAGTGCGACGAAAAGTGATGGGAATTGCCCCAGTTTCATCCTCAATTTTGCTCTCGAAAGCAATCCGGAAAACTCATCGACGCATGCCGTTGGACGATGTTCGATGTAATCGTTAAACGGACGATCATTAAAGGGAATTAAACTGAGAAATGCCCACACTAAGACAACGACCGATAGAATTGACCTTCCGAGAATTTTACTGAACATACTTTTTAAATTTCGATTAAAACTATGAAATCGCTATTATTTCCGCAAGCTAAAATAATAGCAATTTTTGAAAAAACAGAAAAAATTTTACGCTTACACGGGCACCGCTTCTTCTGTGGGACTACGTTTTTCGATAATTTTTTGAAATTCTTCCTTCATAAAACTAAGAACGCCATCAAGGTCTTCCTTTGCATTTGTCAACATCTCCTTAGCCTTCGCCAACTTCCCTTTAAATTCTTCCAAATCTTCTTGCTCTACTCCAAATTGGACAAGGATATCCGTAAGACTTTCCTGGAGAACCTTAAAAGCTTGATCAAACTTTTCGTGGAGTGATGAATCATCGTCCGATAGAACGATCTTTATAAGTCCCGATAGAAGATGGAAAGCTCCCGCGGCGATTGCTGAACAGATGCCCACAAGTTTTGCAATATCTCCAATAAATGGAGCGTCCTCTAATTTAGTTCCCAATTTAGCTATGAACGAAAATAATTTTGACAAACCGTCGAGAATTTTGGTTAAACTTTTGGCAACACTTTTCAAAACCTTTATGGCTTTACTTTTTTGAGTGGGTGTTAAATTTTCGCAATTTTGCGCAGCTGTAGCCTGTTTCGTATTTAAAAGGCTATTTGTGAACAATGCGAATATTCCATTAAATCCGGATGGCCTGCTTACCGTTTGCGTTCCCGAACTATTAGCTTTTTTAACTATTTTGTTGTAAAAAGATTCAAGATACTTACTGGATGCATGACTGCTAGTATCTGTTAATTTTTTAAAATTCACATCTGGATACTTATTTTTGATTTCCTTGAAAAGCTCAGGATTGGATGCTTCGATACTCTGCAGAACCGAAATGACTTCTTTGTGATTATTGAGCTGGCCAATAAAAGTATTAAAATTTTGAACAGTGTTAATGTTTTTTCCGGAAATGCTATTGG
>JAIRYA010000022.1 GCA_031268005.1 Puniceicoccales bacterium
GCGACCATCACCGTGTTGTGTTCGCTGCGTGCGCTCGAAATCAGGAAGAAAAAATAGGTGAACCCGCCGCCCCAGACCAGAACTTTCCGACAAATGGCTAACTTCACAACCCAAATCGATGTTACGGACCGTCCAGTGGCCAAGCGAAACCAGTAGCAAAATTCGACGAAATAAAACCTGAACTTCCAACACAAGGTTACTGCCCATTGCAGTGGCTACCCAACTAAGGTTACGGCACACTCTAGCGGCCAACAAAACGAAGTTGCGGCCGGGAAAGGAAGGACTTGACAAAATAAAGATCCGAAGCAAGGCTAAGGAGCAGTGGGTGGGAGTAGTGTCGTGCCTAGCGGCCGGCTTGTCCGGGACAAAGCCAATTTCCAAACCCACCCTTCGACGGCCAAACCAATTCATCCCATTTTCGGATTCAAACCCGCAGGGAGGAATGACTTGACAAAATAAAGATCCGGAGCAAGGCTAAGGGACAGTGGGTGGGAGTAGCGTCGCGTCTGGCGTCCGGAATTTTTACATTCACTTTTACATCCATCTTTGCCATTTGCTTTGTTTTTTTTGTTATTTTTTTATACTTATTTTCCTACGGTTCCCTTTGGAGATGTGCGTCGAAGGGTTATAATTTCATTAGGTATGGAAAGAACGCCACTAGTTTTCGCTAAATTGAACTTTACTTTACAGAAATTTTTCTTGTAATATATTTCATATTAACGACTGCCTATGAAATTAAAAAGAGTTGGGATTCTGACAGCTGGGGGACTTGCTCCCTGTTTATCAGCGGCGATTGGTGCACTTATTGAAGCCTACAATGAGGTTTCACCGAAAACGGAAATTATTTGTTATCGTAGCGGTTATAAGGGTCTTTTGCTCGGTGATAAAGTTATGGTCACCAATGAAATGCGCCAAAATGTGGCAATTTTTTTTAACTACGGCGGAAGTCCAATTAGAAATAGCCGCGTGAAATTGACAAATGTGCGTGACTGTGTGCGCCGAGGATATGTCGCCGAAGACGCCAATCCCCTGGAAATTGCCGCCGAACAGCTCATGCAGGATGGTATCCAAGTTCTTCACACCATCGGCGGAGACGACACTAACACGGCCGCTGCGGATCTCGCAAAATTTTTAGAACAAAATGATTATAAATTGGGCGTTATTGGTTTGACTAAAACGGTGGACAACGATGTCTATCCCATTACTCAGAGTCTTGGGGCTACAACGGCCGCACACGAAGGTGCACGGTTTTTCGAAAATATCGTCGCCGAGTCCACGGCCAATCCCCGCATGCTACTTATCCATGAAATTATGGGGCGTAACTGCGGATGGCTCACCGTTGCGACGGCGCTGGAATATCGGCTTCGACTTAGTGAAAAGAAATTTTTACCGGAGCTCGGCCTAAGCAAAAAGGCACTCGATATTCATGGCATATATATTCCCGAAATGGAGCTCAATATTGAAGCGGAGGTTGGGCGATTACGTCGGGTGATGGATAGCTACGACTGTGTCAATTTATTCGTGAGTGAAGGCGCAGGCATAGGGAGTATTGTCAGGGAGATGGAAGCGCAAAAAAGGGAAGTTGCTCGCGATGCTTTTGGTCATATCAAGCTCGACACCATTAATCCGGGACAGTGGTTTGCCGGTGAATTTTCCGAAAAAATTGGTGCGGAAAAAAATTTAGTGCAAAAAAGTGGTTACTTCGCACGCTCTGCCAAGGCAAATCCCATCGATCTCCGAATGATTCGCGATTCAGCGGAATTCGCAATGAAATGCGCCAATGAAGGCAAATCCGGTGTCATTGGCTATGACGAAGAAAACGACAATAAACTTTCCTGCATCAATTTCTCTCGAATTAAAGGAGGGAAGCCCTTTAACATAAAAGATCCAGAATTCCTTGCCATGATGCGCGACATCGGTCAAATTTCTTGAAAAAAACTTCCACGGATCTTTTTTCCCAATAATTTCCCCCTATCCATATCGCATTGAAAGGCTTTTTATTTCTAAAAATATGTCAAATATTTTTTATGGATATTTTTGCTTTTACCATAAAATACAAAAAAAATAAAGAGCACTCCACATGGAGTGCTCTCCGCTTTTCTCTAATTGACTGATCAATGTTTTTCTAGGTTTTGCCGCCATTGTTTCAGGCGTTGCAATGGCTCTGGATGTCTAACTAAATTGTTTGTGCCTCTGCTTTTGCATTTCATTTCCCATAGCATCATTTGACCATACATTGCATCGTTTACACCGTTGTGTTTTGCTTCCGATTCAAGCAACAACTCTATTACTTTTTGATATCCATTTTCTATTTTCAGATCCGACTCCGAAGCTACCCGATGATTTAATATCCATAGGAAATAGCGTTCCATGGCCCAATCCAGTACCGTTTTTTTCTCGACTTCGTTCGCTTGCGTATTTAATGCAGATTTTAAACCTTTTTCCAATAATAACTCTAGGATTTCCCTAGGCTCATAGGGCTTTTGAGCCAGGGGTTCACCGCCTAAAGTTCTTAAACAAATATTAAAAGGATCCTCCGAAAGCAGCTTTTTTTGGTTTTGTTCTTTTATGGAGTCTACCAGAAATCGTTGCTTTGGTGGCCTACTTCTAGTAAGCGCTTCCATCTCCTCTGGCGTAAGCACCGCCAAATGCAATAGGGTCACTCCCTTACCGAATTTCCTTTTTATCCCCTCGCTTACCTTATCCACATTTGCACCTTTTTGAATGAAAAT
>JAIRYA010000013.1 GCA_031268005.1 Puniceicoccales bacterium
AGTTTCGGCCATTTGCTTCGCCATTCCCGTTATTTTTATCTATAATTTGAAAAGGTCATGACATTCTCGATGTGTCGGGTCTGTGGAAAGAGATCGAAGGGTTGGACGCGATCGATTCGATAGCCCTGTTCCAGTAAAAATTTTGTATCCCGTGCCTGCGTATCGGGACTGCAGGAAACGTAAACAATTTTTTTGGGCGAAAAAGTAGCCAGTTGTCCGAGAAATAATGCGTCACAGCCCTTTCTCGGAGGATCTAAAATAATCGCCGCACATCGGGCTTCGGGAAGTTTTCCGGAAAAAATATTTTCCGCGGAACCGGCGATGAATTGAATATTTTTAACGGCGTTAATCCGGGCATTGCTCCGCGCTAAATCGATGGCCCGTTCATTGATCTCGATCCCCGTGATCGTTTGGAATTTACGGTGGCCATAAATCCCAAATACACCGACGCCACAATAGGCATCGATGAGATCGCTAATGGAATCCCCACTCGCCTCCGCGATGATATAATCCGCAAATGTTTTCAGAATATGGGGGTTGTTTTGGAAAAATTCTCCGACATAGACCTGAAATTTAAAATCGCCAATGGTCTGTGTTATAATTTGCGTGGGATCGGTGACAATTTCCGTGCCCGTATCCCGAAGCAGTAGGGTTCCGCCTTTTTTAAATGATTTCGCTCTGATTTCCTGGCGCAGCGTTTTGAGACGTTCGTTGATTCCGCGGGTGGCGATGCAGCATTGCTCAACATCGACGATGTTGAAACGATTACCCAGTTTTAAAAATCCGATATTTTTGGCATCCTTTTCGAAGTGTGGCGTCAGCTTTGAACGGTAATGATAAATCTGATCCATCCCAACCGTCGACTGCACTTCAACGGACACATGGGCTAGTTTTTGAAGCAATTCCTTGACCTGTTGCCGCTTAAGTTTGAGTTGCATATCGTAGTCGATGTGCTGGTATTGGCAGCCTCCACAAATGCCAAATAGGGGACAAAGGGGTTTAACGCGATGCGGTGAAGGGGTTAGGACTTCGACCAAGTCCGCTTCCGAATAATTACTGTGATTGCGAAAAATACGGCAGCGCACCCGCTCACCGACGGCGACATTGGGAACCATAATGACCCAACTATCGTGGCGTCCTATACCCGAACCGAGATTGGTAATATTTTCTATTTCAATTTCCAATTCTTTGTGGTATTCGAAGGGAATATTATTAAATTTTTTGGGACCGGTGACTGGCATTTTGGGGAAAATTTTTTATCAAAATTATGAAACAATTAGCAGGGAGGCCAGCCCATGCGTTGTCCGGCGATGAGATGGACATGGAGATGGGGGACCGTTTCGAGTGCATCGGGACCATTGTTGATCACGATCCGAAATCCGCCGTTTAAACTTTGTTTTCGAGCGAACTGCTTTGCCATAAAAAGTAAATGACCTAAAATAGTTTCATCCCCATTTTCCGCTTCCCCTAGGCGGGAGATTTTTTTCTTGGGGATAATTAGAACATGTAGCGGTGCGCAGGGATGGATATCCCTAATGATGATGCATTGTTCGTCTTCCATGAGAATCTCCGACGGAATTTCGCGATCGATAATTTTTTCAAAAATAGTTTTTTCAGTATTCTGATTCACGGAATTGAAAGATAGAATACTAAAAAATTTTTCCAGTGAAAATTTTGCTTTTCTTTTCCTTTTTAGCCTTAAGATTCGAAACATGTCAAAATTTTTCCACAGGTTATTGCTGGGATGTGTGTGTTTTCCCATGGGAGCACTCCACGCTTTTGTAATAAAAGAAAATGTTTATGCCAATCGAATTGTGGCCCACGTCGAAGGCGGTGTCATAACGCAGCAGCAGGTCGAGCAGGAAGCGATATTGCGCAATTTGAGACGTTTTCCTAATGCCCGAGCGAGGGAAAAAATGCAATCGGAAATACTGAATGCGATGATTGAAAAAGAGGTCGTCGTTAAGGAATTTGAACGCATGAAAGGCCAGATTCCCGAGTCCTATATTCAAAAAAAATTCGATGCAATCCAAAGGAAGCGCTTCGAAGGAGATCCCTTGAAACTCGAAGAAGCCTTGCGCTACCAGGGAAAAACGAAGGCGGGTTATAAGAATGATCTCCGAAGGGAGGCAATTGTTGAATGCATGTACGAGCGGCGCGTTACGAAGCCGAATACGATCAGTCCCCTGGAAATTAAAAGTTATTACGATAACCATCGCTCCGAATTGGCTCGGGAAAAACAATTCGATATCGACCAAGTTACCATTCCAAAGGAAAATCAAGCGGCCATTAGGGCGGTGAAGGAATGCCTGGCGTTGGACCTATCCTATGATGAAAAATATCAAAAACTGTCACACATTGCGGGAGTTGATGTCAAACGCATGAATAATCTCAATGAGCAGGATGTACTGCCGCAGATTATCGAAAAAATAGAAAAAATAGCGATAAATTTCTTCGATGGAGAGCCCGTGGATTTTGGCGATCAAATTGCCTTTCTAGGTCTCCGTGGAAATAGGGAGGCGCATCTTTTTTCATTGGCCGAGGCAAGGGGTTCCATCGAACGCATTCTACTAAATGAAAAATATCAAGCGCTGCGAAAAAACTGGGTCGACGGTTTGAGAAAAAATTCCTATTGTGTTGTTTTATAATTTTCGATGTTGTTGTTTCTAATAAAAAGAATTTTCCTCGCCTTTCCGATTTTCCTCGCGGTGACATTTTTGACATTCGCGTTGATCCATAGCATTCCGGGGGGACCCTTCGATGGCGAAAGGGAAATGCCGGCGGATATTCGCGCAAAACTCCACGAACGCTATGGCCTTGATCGTCCTTTTGTGAAGCAATATTGCCGTTACATTAAAAATGTTTTTAAGGGTGATTTGGGCCCATCCTATAAATATACCAATTGGGATGTCATCGAATTGGTGAAATCGAAGGCTTTGGTAAGCTTGGAACTTGGAACCTATGGCATGCTATTTGCCTTAGTGATAGGCATTTTATTGGGGACAATTTGTGCGCGTTTCCAAGGCAGGGGAATCGATCTTTTTTTTAGCTTTCTATCAACGGTGGGAATTTGTTTGCCGGCATTTATTGTGGGTCCATTGCTGATCTATTTTTTTGGAATTCGTTTGCGTTGGGTCAATGTGGCCTGCTGGGAAAATTGGAGCGATAAGATATTGCCAATGCTAACCATAGGAATTCTCTATGCATCCTTCATTTCCCGTCTAACAAAGCGCGGCCTATGCGATGTTTTAGAGAAGCCTTATATTATGGCTGCGCGGGGGCGGGGAATTAGCGAATGGCGAATTTTCTTTGTCCATGCCCTAAGGAATGGGTTATTGCCCGTAGTTGCCTACATGGGTCCGGCATTTGCGGGGATTATTAGTGGTGCGATCGTAACGGAAACGATTTTTCAGATTCCCGGTTTGGGTCGCCTATTGATTCAAGCGATCGGCAATCGCGACGGCATGCTCATTTTAGGGATCGTAAATTTTTACGCTTTGGCGGTCATTATTTGCAACACATTGACCGACTGTATCCAAGCTTGGCTCAATCCGCAGATTCGTTTACGGTAAAATTTTTTTTGACTTTTTTTGTATTTTGTTAATATATTCTTTCCATGAGTGGTCCCAATAGCATTTCCGGAAAAAACATTAACACTGTTCAAAATTTTAATACTTTTATTGGCCAGCTCAATAATCACAAAGAAGTCATTTCGGTTCTGCAGAGTATCGAAGCATCCAATCCT
>JAIRYA010000029.1 GCA_031268005.1 Puniceicoccales bacterium
AAAGCACACCGTCGACAATCAAAAAGCGAAGGGGATATTATTGGGCGAAGGGCGAATAAAATGAATTGAAAGGAGGAAAATTATTCCATTTATTTTATCTTCTCACGCCTTCCCACCGCTATCTTCGCCCCCACATCCATTCCTAGCGCCGCCTTTGCCCTAATTTTTCCTCTCAATTTCGCCATTTTCCGTTAAATTTTAATTAAAGCATGGAACTGTTCTTGCTAAAAATATATTTCAATTTATAATTCAAGTCGTGAATTATTTAAATCATTCAGTAAAATTTTCAAAAAGGGGGTTGACGCTCATAGAATTGCTCATCGCCATCGCACTCATATCGATCCTGGCGGCAGCGTTCACTTGCATAAAATTTCCCAAAAAAGAGGACTTGGTAAAATGTGGTCCAAAGGAAGCAATCGAAAGCTTGATTAGATCCGCACGAAAAATTGCCAATCGCAGGGGAGAGGAGGTGCGTGTCCACTTTCTCGATAAACGAGCGGCTCTTTACCGAGGAATTCCGGTAGGCTATTCATCCGTTGATTGCTACATCGATGACAGCGATTCGGATAGCAATCGCAAAAAATCAACCGAAGATTTTCTAGATAAAACAGTAAAGTCCGTGTCCTCCCATTTTGTAATAGAAACGCCGCTGTTCATCGTGACGGATGCGCATGGTAAGGTTTTATTTGACGGGGATCAGGTAGCTTACAGAATTCTTGAGAATTTGAAGAGCCAAAATGGGCCATTAGTATCGGAGAAAAGTCTCGCATTTTGGCCAGGTCATATCAGCATCTCCACGGATTCAGATCGCAAATACGAATGGAAAGCAGAAAGAGGAACGAATATGAGTCGCTCATACTTTTCCGTTTCCCCATCCGGACTGTGCGAAGAGGTCGGGTTTCGAACTGAAAATTGCCCCGAATATAACCATTATTTTATTGTTGATCCCCTATCGGGCTTTGTCATCGATACGAAGGAGGATGCATCAAAAAGTCTCAAGGAATTCTTTGAGAGGCCACACCATTAAAGGTTACACAAAAGATCCATTTCCCCACCTGTTATTCTCCTTCCCCATCCTGAATATTGGATTCTATTCCCTGGAGATTGAGTTGGGGAAGCTTTGATTGCAATGTGGAAATATCCATACTTTCTTCATTTTGCGGTATATTCATTAGGCTATTTTTAATGCTTCCAGCTTTTGCCATGGAATCGACTATGGAACTCGTTATCTTTTTAAAAATTTCTTGGCAAAAATTGCTCACTTTTCTAACCGAATGCTTGAAAATTTTCACACCCGGCAGATCAAAAATTGAGTTCAGGAATTTTTCAACGATCACCGAAATGCCATATCCCTTCAGGCCACTCATAACCCTATTGATAACCTCATTTTTAGAGCGAACATCCGTAAAATTCCAATTTACATCCACATTTATGGTTTTATGTTCATCCTTTCCCGTAATATTATAAAGCTCAAAGCGGCCGATGCGGAGATTCATTTTTTTGACCATAAATTGGCTCCCCTCTTTTACGGAAGCGAGTTTTAGCAATTTTTTATCGCTTTCTTCGCCATTGGAAGTCACATTTGAAAGGTACTTTGTGTGGCCGTTTTTCTGATTTGATTTTCTCAAAGGTTCTAGTTTTTTCTCCCTGGATTTTAAAGTTTCATCCTCGGAAGCGGTTAATGCTTTACACAGCTTTAAAATGCCGATATCACCGCTATTATTTTGATCGCAGACAATTCTATCCATGTCGATGGTGACCTCATCGACCACGACCTCGGGATTCAATAGGGATAGTAAATTCATTTTTATCATCAGACGATTGATGTTCAAGCAATCGTTCTGGGAAAACTTCTTTGCGGGATTCTTAATCTCAATGCCGTTAAGATCAATGAGCCCGCGCCACAGGGAACATTGCGATTGGTCGATGTGTAAATTAAATCCAGATTTTTTGAAAACGTAGTGCCTCGCTACCGAGGGGAACCACCTATTAAAGGAGAGAAAGAAAATTACCGCAAATAGGCTCACCCATATTGCTAATATTGCTAAAAAGTGAATTAATTTCGAACACAAACGCCAGGTGAAGCGAATAATTTTAAACGGCCACAGCAATAATCTAAACAATAGAGACATGGATATATGTCCTAGCCTTATTCCGAAAATATCCAATCTTTTTTTCATAAAAATATATTCAAAAGGCTCTATTTTCTTGGCTTTTTTGCCCATGATTCCACCCGAGGATGAATTTCCCGGGCCTCCCATGGTTCAATTTTTAGCAAATTTCAAAGAAATTTGGCAAATTAAACCCATATTTTTTTATTTATAGCTAAAATGACGTAAAAAAGTCTTTCATTCTTAACAAAAATTAGTAGAATATAAAAAAACAAAGCACATGAATATTAAGACACTAAAAATTTTTTCGGACCTTGTGGATAGGGCGAGCTTTTCGAAGGTAGCCAAACAAAATGGTGTTTCTCAATCGGCCATTAGTCAGAAGATTAAAATATTGGAAACAAAGCTAGAGGTTAGTCTATTGGAAAAAAAGCAGAAAACATTTCAACTAACTCCCGAGGGGATTGTTTTTCATAGGCATGCTCAAGTTATCTTATCCGAATACGAGACCATGCTCAGAGATCTACATAACTATGACTCCAAGGTATTGGGCAATGTTCATATTTTCGCGAATTACTGGATCGGCATTTACCTACTCCCCGGTTATGTGCGCGAGTACCTCAAAGTTTCTAAAAATTTTGACTTGGATGTTAATTATGGCGATTGCAACTGCATGCAAACGGTAATTTCCGATCTTTGGTCTGACCTTATCATTCTCGAATTCCCATTTAATCATGATGAGTTTATTTCCGAGCAATTTGCCGAAGATGAATTTGTTGCCGTATGCCTAGCGCAAAACATTTCCAAAGGCCAACAAACTTTTTCTTTTGCCAATTTTAAATCATTGCCCCTCATTGGATTTACGAAACACCACCCCCTACGGTCCATTTTTGAAAATGCCATCGGAAAAAAAATCGAGCGTCCCCGTTATTTTATGGAATTTAACCAAGTTGAACTCATTAAGCAGGCGATCGAAATACACAATGGCATTGCGATTTTGCCAAAAAGTACCGTTTTTTCTTTACCCAATGGGCACCACCTAAAGGCCATGCCCCTGAAAAATATGCATATTCCAATTCCCCTCTACTTCATCTATCGCAAGAACCGGAAAATGAATCGCGCCATGGAACACTTCATCGAAATTTTAAAAAGAAAACCACTCATTTGCTAGTGGGTAGGCTGACCTGAGGGCGGTTGACCTAGGGGCTGCGCGCCCCTTAGGAATCCCCGCTAGGAGACGAGTCTCCTGGACCTCCCCTGAGCCCAATGGCTTTGCAAATTGCAAAGCCATTGGGCAACAAGAGTCTTTTTTTTCTTCTTAAGTCACTTCTCCATGCCAAAAGCAGGGGAAAATTTCCCCTGCTTTTGGCTGAAAGAGGTCAAGGAGTCAATGACTCCTTGCAGGGCCACGGGATGGAATCCCGGGTTGTCCTAGGGCTGCGCGCCCCTTAGGAATCCCCGCCAGGAGACGAGTCTCCTGGACCTCCTCTGAGCCCAATGGCTGCGCAATTTGCAAAGCCATTGGGCAAAAGAGGCTCTTTTTGTAAGTAAGAGTTTTTTTTTAAGTAAAGAGCCCCGCGGCAAAGCCTCGAGTAAGCGACAGTGTCCTATGAGTGATTCCTTCATTTGCCGTTTACAGCGGTGGAAAATTTTAGGGCGCTTTATTAAAAATAATTGATAAATAGCTAATCATTTTTAATATTCATTGGACTAGATTTTTGTATTTATGAAAAAATTTTTTAAACTTTACTGGATTTCATTGAAAAAAATGTGCACATTTCGAGGGCGTTCCTCCCGCATGGAAATTTTAAATTTCCACATCTTGGGGCTAATTCCCATCTTATTTTGCCTAATTTTTTCCATGCCCGCGATTCGCAGTGTCTGTAGTTTTTTCCAGGAAAGTAAAGAGTTACTTAGCCAAGAAATTGAGAAATTTACCCATGGCATTGGAAACATTTCTCTGCTAACCGGGAAATTGGAAACAATCCCAAAAGTCGATGACATGGTCGTCAATAATCCAACCTTTGCAACATTGGAACAAAAATTTAACGGGATGTTGGCCGTATTTTTCGAACACGTGGCATCGCTCTTTCTTTTTCTATGCAGCATATTAATTTATCTTGTGCCCAGCTTTTCCGTTGTCGTACGCCGCCTACACGATATAGGTCTCCACGGATTTTTTTCGATTTTCTATTTTATTCCGGATATTTTTCCTCTTCTATGGATTAAAATTGCTTTCCTTCTCCTGTTGATATTGATAAAAGGCAATGGGAGAGCCAATGCCTATGGTCCGACTCCCCTTGATGCGTAGAAAAATATAAAAAATAATTGCGTAATAAGTAAAATTATTATAATTAATGAGCACTATGAAAAATCTTTTTTATTTTTTTTTGAGTGCATTGAGAAAAATGTTCACCACCAAAGGCCGAGCGCCGCGATCCGAATTTTTCTTTTCCTTCATTTTTAGCGTATTTCTAGTAATACTTCTATTGATGTTTCTAGGCTTTGCATGGAGCATGATTGAGGGAGATGATTCTAAAATTAGGCGACGAACGGAGCGGCGGCAAGCTAGACAATTAGCGAATGAATCGTTACAAAATGCAGACTTAGCTTTACCTGAAGAGAAAATTCTAGGTATTATTTTTCTGTTATTCCTAGCGATAGTAATGCTTTCAACATTAACGATAGCAGCGGCTCGACGTTTGCACGACATGAACGGCAGTGGATTTTTTTCTCTTTTTTTATGCGTTCCCGGAGCTTTAATTATTTTTCTACCCATATTGTTTTTTAAAAAAGGTGATAGGGGGGCAAATCATTATGGTCCAGATCCCCTCGCCGTTGAAGAACCCGACGCAATCTAACCGGCTTGCCCTAAGGGCTGCGCGCCTTAGGAATCCCCGCCAGGGGACGAGTCTCCTGGACCTCCCCGAGCCCAATGGCTTTGCAGTTTGCAAAGCCATTGGGCAAAAGAGTCTTTTTTTTCTTCTTAAGTCACTTCTCCATGCCAAAAGCAGGGGAGGATCTCCCCCTGCTTTTGGCTGAAAGGTGGTCAAGGAGTCTGCGACTCCTTGCAGGGGCACGGGATGGAATCCCGTGTTAGATTCCTTGCGGGTGCAGGGCGGAGTCCTGCAAAGCAAGGGACGGAATCCCGTGGCATAAAATTTATGGTGAGGTCGAAAAGAAAAAATGTTATTGAA
>JAIRYA010000064.1 GCA_031268005.1 Puniceicoccales bacterium
TTGGCTGCGAAAGCTGAAAATACAGGTTTTCTAAAGACGGCAATGGATGCCTTCAAAGATAATGACAAACAACTACAAACGGAAATTTTAAAAGATATAATCAATGCCTGTATAGAAGAAAAAGAAGAAGAAGAAGGAATAAAACTGCTAGCGAAAGTTATAGAAGGCTACGACGATACAACCAAGAATGATCTGCTAAATTTACTAAAAAACGACGACAAATATAATTCCCTGGAGGAAGCAATGGAGCTGAATAGAAAAAATCAATAAAAATGATTGGAAAAAGAGCAATAAAGTCAATGAAAAGATGACTGTGAGCGGAGGGAATTGGGAAAAGCAATATCGATGAAGGACGAATAGTCGTTCCCTGGAATATGCAATTACAAAATAATCGCAAAAGGTGGGAGCGAAATGCGATTCGCTCCCATCGTAAATGAAAACTTTTGAGATTTTATTGCCCTACAAAACGGTCGCCACAAGGATGTAGAAAAAAACGATCAGCAATGCAATATCTCGGAAAAGATTGTTTTTCTTAGCCCTTATCTTTGCGATTAGGGGTAAAATTCCTGCGATGATATTGAGAAATATACCTCCCGCAAATTCCAGTGTGCGAATGAAAATGGAAGGATTGTAAGCGGAAATTGCAAAGGGTAAAAAAACGGTAATTCCAAGGATGGGCAACTTCATCACCTTTCCAGAAAAACAATCCTGCAATGCATTTCCCACGCTTAGGGAAACGCCGATGAGTGAGGTAATAATCGCAAAGAATGAAAAAATTTGCCCCCACAGCTCGCACAATTGCATGCCTTCCTTTTGACTCAAAATGGCAAAAACCGGCAATCCCTGGGCTAATCCCCAACTCAATTCCTCCGGTCTCAGTGCCCGGAAACTAACCCAAAGAATAGCCACATTGAACAAAAATGGGAAAAATGTTCCCCAAATGATCGCTTTCCCTATTGATTTCCTATCAAAATCGAGCTGGCGACAAATAAAGGGTACCGCTCCGTGAAATCCATAGCTACACAAAATAACCGCCAGTGAATGATTCAAAATACCCAAATCGCCGATGCCCGCAAATGCCTCGCCTTTGACTTGAAATATCGAGAAAATTAACGCACCAAAGGCAACCATAAACCCTCCCGTCAATAGCACATTTAGGGGACCAATCGAACGAAATCCATGGAATAATAGGACAGCAACAAACAGAAGCAAAGCTCCACGGCAAGGGAATGATATTCCGGAAAAAATGCTTCCCAAGCCTGTCCAGTATGCGACCAATAGGCAAAAAAATAGGGTGAAGTAGGCGATGGCGAAAATGATCATACCGGGCTTACCCAATGTCTTCCGAAACAGCGACGGCAAATCAAAGGAACGGGTCTCAATCACAAAATCGGCTAAAATTTGTCCCGTATATAGCATTGCCACATAGAGGATGAAAATAGCGAGAAATGAAGGCAAAAACCCTACACCACCCAAAGCGACCGGTAGCCCAAGAACACCGGCACCTATTGCATTTCCAGCAATAAATAAGACAATTTGAATTAATTTTTTATCCATAATATTTTACCTTTCTTTTTTCGAATGCCGAGGCAAATACCACAAATAAAAAATCCGCAGCACCTGCCGCGGAAACGAAACGAAATGCCTCAGTTTACCACGGCAAACCACCGTAGTAATAAAAATAGCTGAACTGCCATTTCGTCTTCAAGATGTTTGATAGGAGCAAAAAAATTTTAACGTGTCAAGTATTGTTTTATAAAAAAATAAACTATTAGCGCGTGAATGGCGAAAATGAATGAAATGAAAAAAGGAAAAAGGGTTCCGCAACTCCTTGCGAATGCAAGACCGAACCCGCGGGGTGGCATCCTATTTCGTCGGTTTCGTTTTTTAGGAAAAAATGACTTGACAAAATTGCTTTTTTTGAGCGTAATCACCCCCGGTACGGAGAGAATTTATGGATATAAATGCATACGACATTAATATCGATGCGCAGGCGATAGAGATTTTTTCAAATGGAGTGATAGCTATTGTTACGGCGGATAGTGAAATTGCGAAAAAGTTTGAAACTCTTACGGAAATCGAGCGCAATAATGTGATCCATTCGCTAATGGAGCATAGGGATATGCCCAATCAAAGCGGGCGCTGCATATATTCTTTGTATGACGATTTTGGTATGGTAAACGGGGCGGTAATATTTAAGTATTTGCGAAGTGGATTTTTGAGTAAAAGAAGACCCATTTTATATAAATTTACGGCATTTAATATCCATAAAAATAAGAATGATTCCCTTTAAAATGGTATTTCCGATTTTTAATTAGATAATTGGGGTAAAATAAAAAAATAGTTTTTTTCCGCATTTTATGGGTAGGATAAAATTTCCGGAAGGTTGTTTGCGGTATTTGTATAGCTTATATGGCTGTGGGATTGGAGAGAAGAAAAAGAATATTTAGAAAAAAATAGGTCAAATGTATAAAATAAGTATTGACCAGGAGGGATATGATTTGCAGATTCTGTGGCAGAGAGTCGTAGTATGGTGTCTCTTATAGTGGAACGGACGCAGTCGGGCCCTTGTAGCTCAGTTGGTAGAGCGCATCCTTGGTAAGGATGAGGTCGGCGGTTCAAATCCGCTCGGGGGCTCCATTGCAGAGAATTTTAATTATTTAAGAAAAGGATTAGTTAATGGCAAAAGAAACCTTCGAAAGAACGAAACCTCACGTTAATGTGGGCACTATTGGTCACGTTGATCACGGTAAATCAACCTTGACAACAGCACTCGTCAAAGTGCAGTCGGATAAGGGCTTGGCGGAATTTAAGTCCTATGCCGATATCACAAAGGGCGGTACGGTGCGCGATTCCACTAAAACCGTCACTATCGCCGTTTCGCACGTCGAATACCAGAGTAATAATCGCCACTATGCCCACGTCGATTGTCCCGGGCACGCTGATTTTGTCAAAAATATGATTACCGGTGCGGCGCAGATGGACGGGGCTATTCTAGTCGTCAGTGCGACGGATGGTTTGATGCCACAGACCCGTGAGCATATTCTTTTGGCACGGCAGGTGGGTGTTCCAAAAATCGTAGTCTTTTTGAATAAGGTCGACATTTTCGATGACCCGGAATTGCTCGATATCGTCGAAATGGAAATTCGCGATTTGCTGACGAAGTATGAATTCAATGGGGATAAAGCTACGGTTGTTCGGGGTTCGGCTTTGGCGGCATTGGAGGGAAAGCCGGAAGGTGTGGAAGCAATCGGGAGGCTTTTGGAGGCACTCGATAGGGATATTCCCGTGCCGCAGCGCGACATTGAGAAACCCTTCCTCATGTCCGTTGAGGATGTATTTTCCATTACGGGGCGGGGAACGGTTGCGACGGGACGCATTGAGCGTGGCATTGTAACCGTCGGTGACGAAGTTGAGATTGTTGGTCTTGGCGATACGAAAAAGACAATTTGTACGGGTGTTGAAATGTTCCGTAAGCTTCTCGATAAGGGTCGTGCCGGAGACAATGTCGGTTTATTACTTCGCGGACTTGAAAAGAAAGGAGTGGAGCGGGGGCAGGTGATTGCAAAGCCGAAGAGTATTACGCCCCATGCGAAAGCGAAGGCAGAAATTTACGTCCTAACAAAGGATGAGGGGGGGCGTCATACGCCGTTCTTCAATGGCTATCGTCCACAGTTTTTCTTGGGGACGGCGGATGTTACGGGGGTTGTGAGTTTGCAGGAAGGTACGGAAATGGTGATGCCGGGCGATAATTTAAATGTGGTGCTCGAGTTGCAAAAGGCAGTTGCCATGGAAAAGGGACAACGCTTTGCGATTCGTGAAGGCGGTCATACCATTGGTGCGGGGCGTATTGTGGAGATTATCGAATAAAATTGGCAAAAAATGTTAGTGGAGGACTGGAGAAGTCCCTGCGTTGACGATTAGGAGGAGAATAGCTCAATTGGAAGAGCAACGGTCTCCAAAACCGTAGGTTGGGGGTTCGAGACCCTCTTCTCCTGCCAGCTGTGTTATGAAAATAAAATTTTAAAAAATTTATGAAAAATCCATTGAGGCGAGTAGGTATATTTTTTGGTGAAACGGTAAATGAGTTAAAGATAACCTCATGGCCTACGCAGAAGGAGATGCGTCACTACGTTGCGGTTGTTCTAGTCGGTATGGCGATTTTGGGCATTTATGTTTCAATTGTTGACTTTTCACTGATGCATGTCGTTGAATTATTTAGCAATTGGGTGCGAGGAAGTCTCGGATAGTGGAATTGTAATAGAATTTATGGTGCTTTTAATGCAGGATTCACGCTGGTATGCTTTGCAGGTTTTTTCTAATCAGGAGGCTAAGGTAAAGGTATATCTCGATAAATTCGCAGCCCACGAAGGTGTAACCATTGAGGAAATTCTTGTGCCTTCGGAGCGCGTTATCGAAATTAAGAATGGTAAGCGCTATAATCGCGTTAAAAAGTTTTATCCGGGCTACGTTTTTATTCGGATGAAATTATACGATGAGGATGAAAAATTGCTCCAATCGCAGTGGTATTTCGTTCGCAATGCCCAAGGTGTACTCAATTTTGTGGGTGGCGATCGTCCCGTCCCCCTAAAGGAAGAAGAAGTGAAGCGGATTTTGGATCAGGCAAAGGTGGCGGCAGCGGCGCCTCCCGTGCAACGCGTGCAATTTAAAGTTGGCGATAGGGTTAAAATTGTCGATGGTCCTTTTTCGGAATCCCTGGGGGCGATAGGGGAAATTGATTTTGAAAATGGGAAGATGCAAGTGTCGGTATCCCTATTTGGACGGGAAACACCGGTTGAATTAGAATTTTGGCAAGCGGAAATTATAAGGGAATGAAATTATGGCAAAGAAGGTAGTGAAGCAAATCAAATTACAATTACCTGCGGGTGCGGCAAATCCGGCACCTCCAGTTGGTCCTGCATTGGGTAGTGCCGGTGTAAATATTATGGGTTTTTGCAAAGAATTTAATGCGAGGACAAAGGATATGGCGGGGATGATTATTCCCGCGGTGATTTCAGTCTATGCCGACCGTTCCTTTACCTTTGAATTAAAATCGCCACCGGCTTCCGTACTGTTACAGAAGGCGGCGGGGATTGGGAAGGGATCGGGTGTTCCCAATCGCACAAAGGTCGGGAAAGTGACCCACAGGCAGCTCGAAGAAATTGCGGAAACCAAAAAGGCGGATCTCAACGCCGAAGATCTCGATGCGGCGGTGAAAATGATCGCAGGGACGGCACGCAGCATGGGCATTGAGATTATTGCCTAAAAATTTTTAATTGAGTTATGCCCTAGGGCGTAAACATAAGTGTCCAGATGGCTATTTTTTTTGAGAGTTTTTAATAAAAAATCTTGACAAAAAGAAGACACGCTATTGTTCCTCGGCCATTATGAGAATTAAAATATATTTCACATTGCTGTCACTTATGTTTATATTTAGGTTGCCTGGGAATGTGGAGGCATGTTTTTGGCTATTACCGGAAGATAAGGAAGCAATAGAGGATTGGAATCACAGTGATCATTTTTTTTGGGTGCCCAGCTCGTCGGATTTCCATAAAATGATTTCCTTCCATTATTTACTGCCCGGAGTTTGGCAATGGTTTGTGCTTATTTTGCAAATTATTTTTAATTTAAGTTGTTTATTGCTAAGGATGCCCTGGATTTGCTTGAAGACAATTGTCTGCTTTTTTAGGGAAAAGAATACCAACATTTGGCAAGATTTTCGATGCACTATTAAGAATATTCTATGGTATTCCCAAATTTACCGCCGTTTATGCAGTATTTCGATCATGCGTTGCTTTCAGTCTTTTAATTTTTTTTTACTGGGAAGTCTAACTATTTTTATCTTTTCCTTTATTCCCTTCTTTGCTTATAGTGAGAGGCTTTCTAAGCGGTCGATTTTTTCTGTGCGATCGACTTTATTAGCGTCAGAAAACTTTGAGGTTTTATTACAAATCCTTCTTTATTGCGCTTTGCCGGCGGTATTTATATATGCTTTTTGCGTCGCTGCAAAATATTTACGATTTTCCGCTAAATATTTTCGAGCCGCCTTTCAGGAATAATCCTTGGCGATTTTTGTGGGGTTGTAGCATTTTTGGGGAAAATTGGAAAAAATAATAAAAAACAACTTGACAAGGTCGAAAATTGCCGTAGCCATATTTATAATTTGTTTATGAAAAAACGAAGCAAACGTCAGATAAAGGGGCAGGAGGTCGCTGATCGAAGTCAGTGCTTTTCTGTTGAGAATGCCGTTGCACTGCTCGAAAAAATGCCAAAGGCTCGTTTTGATGAAACCGTTGCGCTTTCCATTCACCTTGGAGTGGATCCGAAGCAGAGCGATCAAATGGTTCGTGGCGTTGTGAGTTTGCCAAATGGTAGTGGAAAAAAGGTGAAGGTTCTCGTGTTTACGGAAAAACCGGAAGAGGCCATTGGGGCGGGAGCTGATTTTGCGGGACTTACGGATTTGATTGAAAAAATTCAATCGGGGTGGCTTGATTTTGACGTGGCGATTTCCACAACTTCTGCGATGAAACAGGTTCGCGATGTTGCCCGAATTTTGGGCCCACGTGGAATTATGCCAAATCCCAAATCGGGAACCGTTTCGGACGACATCGTGGAAGCGGTGCGTCAGGTAAAAGCCGGTCGCGTCGAATTCAAGATGGATAAAACGGCGAATATGGCCGTTGTAGTGGGGAAGCGTTCCTTTGAAACGGAAAAATTAGTTGAAAATATTAAGACTGCCATAGAAGCGGTGCAAAAGGCAAAGCCGGCCGGTGTCGTCAGTGGTTTTGTTAAAAATATTGCCTTGAGTGCAACGATGGTATCGCCCGGGATTAGGCTGGAACAAAGTATTTATGGTGCATTTTAAAGGGGGAATATTATGAGGCCGGAAAAGAAATTTTTAGTTCAGGAAGTTTCCGAGTATCTTGGGAAATCGGATTATGTTTATTTTGCGAATTTTGTGGGTGTAACGGTTGCTAAAATTTCTTCGTTGCGCAAAGATCTAAGGGACGATGGAGCGGAATGTCACGTTGTTAAAAATAGTATTTTAAAAGTAGCGCTCGATGGAATGGGGTGTGCTCCATTGGATGAAAAATGTTTTGAGGGGCATACGGCGATTATTACGGGGGGCAGCGATCCTTCGGGTGTCGCGAAAATATTGTTTAAATTTGCTAAAAGCAATGAGGAGAAAATGGCGATCAAGGGAGGTGTTCTCTCAAAGAACCAGTTTACGATTGAAGAAATTAGAGCATTGTCCGAATTGCCGTCCTTGGAAGTCTTGCGTGCGCAGGTTTTGGCGTTGTTTAATACGCCGGCGCAGCAGTTGGTGCGCGTGCTGAATGCGGTGCCGCAGGGTGTGGTCAATGTTTTACAGGCAAAGCTTAGGCGGAGTGAATGATTTTTATTGAAAAGAAATGGGTTTAGGAGAAAAACTCTTAAATGGCAATGGTTGCCGCTAAATTTGTTTCTGGAGGAAAATAAAATGGCGAATATTACAAAAAATGAGGTTATTGAGTGGCTAAGTTCTCAAACCGTGCTTGAAATTGCCGGTTTGGTGAAGGATTTAGAAGAAAAATGGGGCGTTAGTGCAAGTGCTCCAGTTGCTGCGGTAGCGATGCCTGCTGCGGGCGGTGCCGCCGCCGAGGTCAAGGAGGAAAAAACGGAATTTGATGTCATTTTAGCGGCGATCGGTGAAAAGAAAATTGATGTCATTAAGGAAGTTCGTGCCATTACGGGTCTTGGTTTGAAGGAAGCAAAAGATCTCGTCGAGGGGGCTCCCAAAACGGTAAAAGAAAGTATTTCCAAGGCCGATGCGGAAGAAGTGAAAAAGAAATTGGAAGCGGCAGGTGCAAAAGTAGAACTCAAGTGATTGAATTGTTTTATTGGGATAAGTGGTGCAGTTTTGTGAGAAATCTTTGTCTTACAGAACTGTTTTTTGGCATTATGTGTGGGATTTTTGCTTACAAAAGGTTCGTGTTTTCTAGTATAATATGACTAATAGAGTTAATTTTGGCAAATTGGACGAAGTAGTATGTCCGCCTAGTTTTATAGAAAATCAAATAAATTCATTTAGGGAATTTTTGCAAAGCGATGTTGCCGTTGGCAGTCGAAAAAATGTTGGCTTGGAAAGCGCTTTTCGCGATTTTTTTCCCATAGAAAGTTATGATGGAAAATGTCGATTGGAATATGTTTCATTTCGCGCCTGTGAGCCTCGACATAGCGAGGATTTTTGCATACGCGATGGAACGACCTACGCGGGTTCGCTGTACGTGACTTTGCGTCTCTGCGAAGAAGGGGAGATGCGAGAGGAAGAAATTTACTTCGGCGAATTACCCATAATGGGGGAGCGGGGTTCCTTTGTGATCAATGGCGCGGAACGTGTCGTCGTTAGCCAACTGCATCGCTCCCCTGGAATTTGTTTTGAGGAGACACTGCATGCCAGTGGAAGGCCACTCCACGCTTTTCGAATTATACCGGATCGGGGAACGTGGCTTGAAGTTCAATTTGATCAAAATGATTTACTCTATGTCTATTTGGATCGCCGTCGCCGCCGTAGAAAATTTCTATTGACGACCCTATTGCGTGCGTTTGGCAATGGATCGGATCAGGATGTTTTAAATCTTTTTTATAGGATTGAAAATAGGAAATTATCGTCCTTTAAAATTGATGATAATTTGGCGAATTATGTTCTCATCGATGACGCTGTCGATGCAAAGGAGGGGATTGTTTTGGCGCGGGCCCATGAGTCCCTATCAAAGGGATTGGTTCAAGCCTTTGGGGTGGCGGGCATTGAACGTTTGGACGTTGTCAATGTCTCGGTGGATGGCGGTCTACTAATTCGTACGCTGAAGAAGGATCCCGCAAAGAATACGGAGGACGCATTGCGCGAAATTTATAAGCGCCTACGGCCGGGTGAGCCGGTGACGACGGGTAATGCGGCGGGAACGATGTCCCGTTTATTTTTGGAACGGAAGCGCTACGATCTCGGACGCGTTGGGCGTAGGAAATTGAACCAGCGTTTAAAGCTCGATAAAAGTCTCGAAGATCGTCTCGTCGATACGGCCGATATCGTAGCGGCAACGAAGCTTTTATGCCGCTTGAAACAGGGAGATGGATACGTGGACGATATTGATCATTTGGGTAACCGTCGCGTTCGAAATGTGGGAGAATTGTTGGTCAATCAATGCCGTTCGGGTTTGGGAAAGATGGAGCGGCTGATTCGCGAACGCATGGCGCTATTTGATAATAGTGTCGATACGATTGTGCCGCAAAAGCTCGTCAATCCCAAAATTTTTATGGGATCGGTTCGTGATTTTTTTGCGCGCAGTCAACTGTCGCAATTCATGGATCAAATTAATCCCCTTTCGGAGTTGGCACACAAGCGGAGATTGTCGGCATTGGGGCCCGGTGGTTTGAGTCGTGATCACGCAAGTTTTGAGGTGCGCGACGTTCACATTTCCCACTATGGTCGCATTTGTCCGATTGAGACACCGGAGGGACCAAACATAGGTTTGATTAATTCGCTGAGTACTTTTGCCCATATCAATGAATTTGGTTTTATCGAGACGCCCTATCGCGTCGTTAGAAATGGTCGGGTAACCGATGAGGTGGTTTACTTGGATGCAACGGATGAGGGGGATTGTATTATTGCTCAGGCGAATTCGGAAGTTGACGGCGAAGGTAATTTACTGGGAAGTGTTGCGGCGCGTCAGCGGGATCTCATTTTGGAAGTTGAGCCGGAGAAGGTCAATTACATGGATGTTTCGCCGAAGCAGGTGATTTCGGTGGCTGCGGGGTTGATACCCTTTTTGGAGCACGATGATACGTCCCGTGCGCTAATGGGTGCAAACATGCAACGGCAGGGGGTGCCACTACTATCGCCGGAAGCCCCTTTTGTGGGGACGGGCCTTGAGACAAAGGTAGCCGTTGACTCGAAGAGTGTCGTTTCGGCCATTGGGGATGGTATCATTGCCTCCGTCGATGCGACGCGTATTGTCGTGACGAAGGATGGTAAAATGCCCAAAAAATTAGATGCAAAGGGAGATCCATCGGCGGGGGTTTATGTTTACAATTTGCGTAAATTTGTCCGCTCCAATGGCACCACTTGTTTCAATCAACACCCCATTGTCACTAAGGGACAGGAGATTAGGGCGGGCGATCCCCTGGCCGATGGTGCGGGGACGGATCAGGGCGAATTGGCATTGGGACGCAATGTTTTGGTGGCGTTTATGCCTTGGAATGGGTATAATTTCCAGGATGCCATTGTCTTGAGCGATCGCCTTGTCAAGGAGGACGTTTTTACTTCCGTTCACATCGAAGAATTTGAAATTGTTGCCCGGGATACGAAATTGGGTGCGGAGGAAATTACGCGGGATATTCCCAATGTGGGCGACGAGGCTCTGAAAAATTTGAATCGCGATGGCATTATTCGCATCGGTGCGGAAGTTAAGGCCGGCGACATACTGGTTGGAAAAATTACGCCAAAAAGTGAGACGGATTTAGCTCCCGAAGAAAAATTACTCCGTGCGATTTTTGGTGAGAAAGCGGCCGATGTGAAGGACACTTCGCTGGTGGTACCACCCGGATGCGAAGGAATTGTGATGGATGTTAAATTTTCCAGTAGCATTGACCATGAAAAGGAGGATATTTCGGAGTCCGATCTTCGCCGTCGCGTGAAGAAGGCAAATGAGGAATTTCGCGGACAATTGGAGAAATTGCAGGACGACCTCACCGAATCGCTTTCGAGCATATTGTTGGGCGAAAAAATTCCACTCGATATTTCCAATGGGGAAACGGGGGAGATTATTATTCCAGCCAATCGCAAAATCACGAAGACGCTATTGCGCCGCATTGCCGCATGTTTCGATTCCCTGGAAATTCCAGCTTCGCCGGTAAAAAATCGTATTTTAGAAATCATCGGTGCCTATCGCGAGAAATTTACGGATCTGGAAAATGAACGCCTTCAAAGGGTTGAAGCCATTGAGGCGGGCGATGTCGGGGAAAGTGGCGTGATTAAGAATGTGAAGGTTTACATTGCCAATAAGCGTAAAATTCATGTGGGCGATAAAATGGCGGGGCGCCACGGCAATAAGGGGGTGGTATCGAAGGTTGTTCATCGCGAAGATATGCCATTTTTACCCGATGGAACGCCGGTGGATATCATTTTAAATCCTCTGGGTGTGCCCAGTCGAATGAATGTGGGGCAGGTTATGGAGACGCACCTCGGTTGGGCCTGTGAAAAATTGGGAATAAAAATTGCAACGCCGGTCTTTGACGGTGTTCCCGAAAGTCAAATTCGGGAGTATTTGAAAAAGGCAGGATTACCCGAAAGTGGCAAAAGTGTGCTTTTCGATGGGCGTACGGGGGAGCGTTTTGATCAGGAAGTTGTCGTTGGATATATTTATATGATGAAACTCAATCATTTGGTCGCCGATAAGATCCATGCGCGTGCGGTTGGGCCCTATAGTCTTATAACGCAGCAACCTTTGGGCGGTAAGGCACAATATGGCGGGCAACGTTTCGGAGAAATGGAGGTTTGGGCGCTGGAAGCCTATGGTGCGGCCTACACATTGCAGGAGATGTTGACGATCAAATCGGATGACGTGCAGGGGAGAACAAAGGCCTATGAGTCACTGGTAAAGGGGGATCGGTCTTTGCAGGCTGGAGTGCCTCAGTCATTTAATGTTTTGATGAAGGAAATACAAAGTTTGTGTCTCGACATTCGTTTGGAGCACGATGAAATTTACACGGAAAAATAAGGAATTTTTGGCATGCGTACGGAAGAAGTAAAAGAGTTTTTAGGATTTGATCAGGATAGTGAATTCGATACCGTTGCGATATCGATTGCTTCCCCCGATGCAATTCGTTCTTGGTCAAAGGGGGAGATAAAAAATCCCGAGACGATCAATTATCGTACATTTAAGCCCGAGCCGGGAGGTCTTTTTTGCCAAAGAATTTTCGGGCCCGTTAAGGACTATGAGTGCGCCTGTGGGAAGTATAAGCGTATCAAATATAAGGGCATTGTTTGCGATCGCTGTGGCGTGGAAGTGACGCTTTCCAAGACGCGCCGTGAGCACATGGGGCACGTCGAATTGGCGGTTCCCGTTTCGCACATTTGGTTTCTAAAAAGTTTGCCGAGTCGTTTGGGATTATTACTCGACATATCCGTTCGCGACATTGAAAAAGTTGTCTACTACGAGAATTACATGGTGACGGATCCGGGTGTGACGCCGCTCAAAAAGCGTCAATTGCTGCAGGAACAGGAATATGAGATGCTGCGAAGGGAGTACGGCGATGACGTATTTGTGGCGAAAATGGGTGCCGTAGCGATTCGGGAGATTCTATCCGAAATTGATCTCGAGGAGATGGTTTACAATATTCAAGAGGAAATGTATGCTTCCAATTCGAAGCAGGTGAAAAAAAAATTGGCAAAGCGCTTGAAAATTGTTTCCGGTTTTTTGCATTCGGGGTCGCGGCCGGAGTGGATGATTTTGGAAGCACTTCCCGTATTGCCGCCCGATTTGCGTCCATTGGTGCCTCTGGATGGCGGGCGTTTTGCGACGAGTGATTTAAATGATCTCTATCGGCGTGTTATTAATCGCAACAATCGACTAAAAAGTTTAATGCAACTTAAAACGCCCGATGTCATCGTTCACAATGAGATGCGCATGCTACAGGAGGCGGTTGATGCACTATTTGACAACGGTCGCCACGGAAAATCGGTTTTGGGTGCGGGAAATCGTCCCCTAAAATCTTTGGGTGACATGCTCAAGGGAAAGCAGGGGCGTTTTCGTCAAAATTTATTGGGAAAGCGCGTCGATTACAGTGGCCGTTCGGTAATCGTTATTGGGCCGGAATTAAAATTGCACCAGTGTGGATTGCCGAAAAAAATGGCACTGGTGCTGTTTGAACCTTTTATTATTCGGCGTTTGAAGGAATTGGGTTTTGTGCACACCGTGCGCAGTGCGCGCAAGATGATTGAGAATCAGGATCCCGAGGTTTGGGACATTTTGGAAGAGGTCACGCGGGAGCATCCCATTCTTTTAAATCGTGCACCGACCTTACACCGCCTGTCAATTCAAGCCTTTGAGCCCATTTTGATTGAGGGTGAAGCCATTCGTTTGCACCCACTGGTGTGCACGCCATTTAATGCGGATTTTGACGGGGACCAAATGGCGGTTCACGTTCCTTTATCCATTGAGGCCATTTTGGAGTGCAAGTTGTTGATGATGGCAACGCAAAATATGTTTTCTCCATCGAGCGGTAAGCCCATTTTGACGCCCTCCCAGGATATTATTTTGGGGGTCTATTATTTGACCTATGAGCCCAAGCAAAGTGAGCAGCGTATTCCCCTAATGGGAAATGTGGAAGAGGTGTTAATGGCTGAGGCTCAGGGGATTGTAACGAAGCAGGATTGGATTCATTTGGCAAATCCCGATTATGGTAAGGTAACGCGCTATGGAAATTCCAAGGATCGCATCATTAAAACGACGGTTGGGCGTGTTATTTTTAATCAAATTTTTCCCAAATCGCTTGGCTTTATCAATTTTTCCGTAGGAAAGGGAATGCTGAGCGATCTCATCGTGGGAACCTATAAAATTTCGGGACAAAAGGAGGCAAATCAGATGTTGGATCGCCTAAAAAATCTCGGATTTTACACGGCGATGAAGGCGGGACTTTCCATCGGGGTTATCGATATGATTGTGCCCGAGGAGAAGAAAGATATTATTTCTAAGGCACGGAAGAAGGTTGATGACGTGGACACGCAATTTCGCAAGGGTATTATTACGCAAGGCGAGCGCTATAATAAAATTGTTGATATTTGGACGAACGCTACGGATGAGGTTGCGCAGGTTGTTTTCGATCATTTGATGCAGAACGAAAATAAGGATTATATCAATCCCGTTTATCTTATGATGGATTCTGGGGCGAGGGGAAATCGTCAGCAGGTGCGCCAGCTCTGTGGCATGCGTGGTCTAATGGCAAAACCTTCGGGGGAAATTATTGAGCGTCCCATTTTATCCTCGTTCCGTGAGGGATTATCGGTGTTGGAGTATTTTATTTCGACGCACGGTGCGCGCAAAGGATTAGCCGATGTGGCGTTGAAGACGGCGGATGCGGGATATATGACGCGCAAATTATGTGATGCGGCGATGGATTGTATTGTCTCCTGCGAGGACGACGGTTGTCGCAATGGCATTTGGAAGCAGGCCATCATGGATGGCGATGAGGAAATCGTCAGTTTGCAGGAGCGCATTATTGGCCGCTGTGCGGCAGAGGATGTGTGTAATCCAATTAATTCCGAGGAAAAATTTATGATTGCGGGAGGCTTAATTACGGCGGATGTTGCAAAAAAAATTGATGAGGCCGGTATCGAACGCGTCAAAATTTTGTCGCCCTTGACGAGCATGAAAAATAATGGTATTCCTGCGATTGCCTATGGCATTGATCCGGCGACGAACAGTATGGTAGCCTGCGGATCCGCCGTTGGTATTATTGCGGCCCAATCCATCGGTGAGCCGGGAACGCAGTTGACGATGAGAACATTCCACATTGGTGGTGTGGCGAGTCAGGTTTTGAGGGCACCGGAATATCGTGCAAAGTCGGAGGGTATGGTTCAGCAGAGGGGTTTGCGTCTCGTACATACGGCGGACGGTGCCAGTATCGTCTTAAATAAAACGGGTTATCTTATTTTATTGGATAAAAACGGCCGTGAAATTGAGAATTATAGCATTATTCCAGGAACAGTACTGCTTCAAGCGGATGGTCAATCGGTTAAAAAAGATGAATTACTAGCGGCTTGGGATCCGCATCATGTGCCAATTATTGCTGAATTTTCGGGGCGTGTACGTTTCAGGGATATTCTTTCGGGGATTACGATTAAACGCGATATCGACGAGTCCAGTGGGCATATTACAACGGTGGTTGTGGAACATAAGGAGGAACTCAATCCAACCATTGAAATTGTGGTGGAAAATCATGGAGAAGAGCGCATTGTTGCGGCCTATTCGATTCCGACGGGGGCGCAAATTTTAGTCGATGATGGCAATCAAATTTTAGGGGGATCGCTTTTAGCTAAAACGCCGCGTTCCGCTTCGAAGACGCAGGATATTACGGGGGGATTACCGCGCGTAGCGGAATTGTTTGAGGCGCGTCGTCCGAAGGAAGCAGCCGAGATGGCGAAAATTGATGGCGTCATTTCCTTCGGTGGGATGATTCGCAATAAGAGGCGTATTTGGATAACGGATACGGAAACGGGGCGTCGGGAGGAACATTTAATTCCCCATGGGATGCATTTGGTCATTCACGAAGGCGATTTTGTCAATCGTGGGCAAAATTTAACGGAGGGTGCGGCGGATCCCCATGAAATTTTGAATATTTTGGGGACGTCGGCGGTTCAGGAGTATCTAATTGCAGAGGTTCAAAAAGTTTATCGCATGCAGGGCGTAACCATTAATGATAAGCACATCGAATTAATTGTGGCAAGGATGTTGCGCAAAATTAGGATTACGGATCCCGGAGATTCGGATTTCTTTTGGGGAGAGCAGATCGAAAAGGATTTATTTCTCGAGAAAAATGAGGAAATTATTGAGGCAGGGGGAAAACCTGCGGAAGCGGAGCCGGTTCTTCTAGGCATTACGAAGTCCTCATTGGAGACGGAAAGCTTCATTTCGGCGGCATCGTTCCAGGAAACGACGAAAGTATTGACCGATGCGGCGACATTGGGACGGGTGGATGAATTGAAAGGCTTTAAAGAAAATGTAATTATGGGACATTTAATTCCCGCGGGAAGTGGTTTGTCATCGTGCAGGCGTTTAAAAGTTTGCACCCTATTTTCGGGGGAAAGTGAGGAAATTAGTCCCAAGGAGGAGGTTGCCGCCGTTGCGGTGGAGGAAGTTTGTATTTCTTAATATTTTTTTTAAATAAAGACTTGATCTTGTTAAATTTAGTTCTAGCTTAACGGAAAACTTAAAATTGTAAATTTTTAATGCCTACTATTAATCAGTTAGTAAAATCGCCGCGTGTGAATGTGATCGTTAAATCGAAGGCACCGGCGCTGCGTGAAAATCCATTCCGCCGTGGGGTGTGCGTGCAGGTCATGACGCGTACGCCGAAGAAACCGAATTCCGCCATTCGCAAGGTGGCGAAAGTGCGCCTAACCACTGGAATTGAAGTCATTGCATACATTCCCGACGAGGGACATAGTTTGCAGGAACACAGTATCGTGTTGGTGAGGGGGGGGCGCGTGAAGGATTTACCCGGTGTGCGCTATCATATCGTACGCGGGGCTTTGGATTGTTCCGGTGTTGAAAAGCGTCGCAGAAGTCGCTCGAAGTATGGCGTAAAGCGTCCAAAGGAAAATAAAAAGTAAGATAAGAGGGGTATATGTCGCGGCGTAGAAGAGCAGAAAAGCGTGAATTTGAAAAGGATCCGAGGTTTAGTAGTACTTTGATCGGGCAATTGATTAACATTGTTATGGAGCATGGTAAGCGTTCCCTGGCCTGTTCGATCGTTTATGGAGCCATTGAAAAAGCGAGCGAGGAACTGGCAAAGGGGGATCCCGTGGAGCTTCTAGTGGGGGTTTTAGAAAATGCTCGCCCGAAGGTGGAAGTAAAGAGTCGTCGGGTGGGTGGAGCAACCTATCAAGTTCCGATGGAGGTTCCCTATATTCGCCAGCAAGGCTTAGTGTTCCGCTGGTTAATTGAGGCGGCGAAGTCGCGGAAGGGCAAGGCGATGAAAGAGGCACTGGGTCAGGAAATTATAGATGCCTATAATAATACGGGCAATGTGGTGAAGAAAAAGACGGAAATGCATCGCATGGCGCAAGCGAATCGGGCATTTGCGCATTTTGTTTGGTGATAGGGGAAGTGGAAGATGGCAAATGATAAAAAAATTTCGGCGGTAAACTCTTCGAATCGAAAAACTCCCCTGGAACACACGCGCAATATTGGAATCGCGGCACACATTGATGCGGGAAAGACAACGACGACGGAACGCATTCTATACTATGCGGGTGTTGTGCATAAGATGGGCGAGGTTCATGAGGGAACGGCGGTGACGGATTGGATGGAGCAGGAGCGGGAGCGGGGTATTACGATTACGTCGGCGGCAATCAGCTGTGGATGGAAAACAAAGGTTGGCTTATTTTCGGGGATTAATCACCAAATTAATTTAATTGATACGCCGGGACATGTCGATTTTACGGCGGAAGTGGAGCGCTCACTGCGGGTATTGGATGGTGCAATTGGGGTATTTTGTGCGGTAGCCGGGGTACAGCCCCAGTCGGAGACGGTTTGGCGACAGATGGATAAGTATGGGGTTCCGCGGATTGCATTTATTAATAAAATGGATCGCACGGGAGCAAATTTTCTCGGTGCAATCGAGGATATTCGCACAAAATTAGGAAAAAATGCGCATCCATTGTATCTCAATATGGGGGCGGAGGATAAATTTGAGGGCTTGATTGACTTGATTTCCATGAAGGCCTGTATCTACGATAGTAAGGATCCATTGGGGGAGAAATTTGACGTTGTCGATATTCCGACGGAGTATGCGGAGCAGGCGAAAAAATATCGCGAATTTTTAATCGAGGCATTGGCGGATGACGACGATGAATTGGCAGAAAAATACCTCGGCGGTGAAGAAATTTCGGAGGATGCTATTCGTTCGGCGATTCGCAGGGCGACGCTATCTTTGAATTTTGTGGGCGTGATTCCCGGGAGTGCGTTTAAGAAAAAGGGTGTTCAAATGTTGCTGGATGCGGTGGTTGATTTTTTACCTTCTCCCTTGGATTTACCACCGACGAAAGCGTTTTTAGATGACGGTTCTGAAATTGAAATCAAGCCCGATGATGCGGATAAAATGACCGCATTGGGGTTCAAATTGATGAGTGATCCCTATGTGGGAAAGTTGGTATTTTGTCGCGTGTACAGTGGTCAGTTAAAAAAAGGTGACACGGTATATAATCCCCGTACGCGAAAAACGGAACGCGTCAGTCGTTTGATGATCATGAAAGCGAATGATCGGGAGGACATTGACGTTGCCTATTCGGGGGATATTTGTGCCATCATTGGCGTGAGGGGGATTGCAACGGGAGATACCCTTTGCGAGCGTTCCTTTGAAGGAATTTTGGAGCCGCCTACATTTCCGGAGCCGGTTATTAGTATGTCAATTGAGCCCAAATCGAAGGCCGATCAAGAAAAATTAGCCGTTGGTTTGCAAAATTTATCGGAGGAAGATCCCACCTTTAAGGTGACGACGAATTCGGAAACGGGACAGACTTTAATTGCGGGAATGGGGGAATTGCATCTTGAAATTATTTGCGATCGTCTTTTTCGGGAGTTTAATGTGGATGCGACATCGGGGCGGCCACAAATTGCCTATCGGGAGACCATTACGGGCGAAGCGGCAGGTGAAGGTAAATTTATTCGCCAATCGGGAGGTCGTGGGCAATATGGGCATGCGGTAATAAAAATAGAACCGGGAAAGCGCGGAGAGGGGGCCGTGGTTTTGAATGAAATTGTCGGAGGTGTGATACCGAAGGAATATATCAAGCCGACTCAGGAGGGAATTCTTGAGGGGGCGACGAATGGCGTTGTGGCGGGATATCCGGTTATTGATTTTTGCGCACGCATTGTCGATGGTAGTTTTCATGAGGTCGATTCATCGGAAATGGCATTCAAGATGGCGGGTATTTTTGCCTTTAAGGATGCGATGAAAAAGGCTTCACCCATACTGTTGGAGCCGATTATGAAGGTGGAAGTTTCGACGCCCGAGGAATATCAGGGAGATGTTGTCGGTGATTTAAATCGCCGCCGTGGACAAATTCAAAATATGGAGACGCGTGGGACGTTGGCAAATATTACGGCTTTTGTTCCATTGGAAATGATGTTTGGCTATGCGACGGATGTGCGTTCGTTGACGAAGGGGCGTGCGAGTTATTCCATGGAGCCTTCGCATTTTGAGCAAGTTCCGACGAATTTATTGCAAAAAATTGTGGAGACGTCAAGTCGTGCGGCGGCTCGTTCGTAATATTTTAAGTAAGGTGTTCATATGGCACAAAGAATTAGGATAAAGTTAAAAAGTTTTGATTATCGTTTGGTTGATCAATCGGCGGTGGAGATTATAGAAACAGCGAAGCGTTCCGGGGCTCGTGTGATGGGGCCAGTGCCGTTGCCGACGCGCAAGGAGCGCTTTACGGTGAATCGTTCGCCCCACGTTGACAAAAAATCGATGGATCAATTTGAGTTAAGGGAGCACGATCGTCTAATTGATATTCATGAGCCAACGGCTGATACGGTTGATGCTTTGCGGCGGTTGAATTTGCCGGCCGGTGTTGATATTTTGATTAATGTTTGAATTTTAAAATATTCTTGACAGATTGTTTTTGTTGAGAAGAACGGATAGAACTAATACGGGTTGGGCTGATAAAAAGTGAATTTGCCGCTTAGAGTTATGAAAGACAGGAGAATAGTTTTAGGGGAAAAGGTTGGAATGACGCAGGTATTTGATCAGCAGAACTGTCTCATTCCTGTTACGGTTATGAAGGCCGTACCTTGTTTTGTTTCCCAGTTAAAAGATGAAAAAAAGGATGGCTATAAGGCCGTTCAGCTGGCCTATGGAAGTCGCAAGGAATTGAATATGTCTAATCCCCTAAAAGGTCATCTGAAAAATGTGGGATTGAAGAGTTGTGAAGGATTTCGAGAATTTCGCGTCCAAGATTTGGATACTTATAAAATGGGAGATGCCATTGATTTTTCGATTTTTCAAACCGGTGAGCTCATCGATGTAATTGGAAAAACGAAGGGGCGAGGATTTCAGGGCGTTATGAAGCGCCATGGATTTTCTGGGGGGCCCGCTTCCCATGGTTCGATGTTTCATCGCCGAGGGGGTTCCTATGGTTGTCGCCAATGGCCGGGGCACGTCTATAAGGGGCGTAAAATGCCAGGCCACGATGGTTGTTTGATGCGTACGATGCAAAATTTAGAGATTGTAGAGTTGATTTTGGAAAAAAATTTACTTTTGTTGCGAGGAAGTTTGCCAGGATTCAATGGAGGTTTAGTTATATTGCGAAAGGCAAAAAAGGTAAAACAACGGGCGAGTTAGTATAATGAAATTGAAGATTTACAATCAGGAGGGTGTTTTTTTAGAAGATCGCGATTATAATATTCCGGTTTTCGAAGAAGATCGTGGAGTTGCCGCGGTAAAATTTGCGATTGAGGCGATACAAGCGAATAAGCGCCAAGGAAATGCTTCCACGAAGCGGCGTTCCGATGTGAGAGGTGGAGGAAAGAAACCTTTTCGGCAGAAGGGAACGGGGCACGCTCGTCAGGGATCTAGCCGCAGTCCGTTGATGCCGGGTGGCGGCGTTGTTTTTGGGCCACATCCGAGGGATTACCGCAAAAAAGTGAATAAAAAAGTTAAAAAATTGTCTTTGGCGCGTTCTCTCTACGATTGTGCGGATGAGTTATTGATTTCAATTGTCGATAGTTTTCCGGAAAATTTTAAAAAAACAAAAGAATTTTCTACGTTTATTGAAAAAATTTTCCCCATGGGGAGTATTCTTATTGTGGATAATTGTTTTGAGGATTCCTGGGTATGTTCCGTGCGAAACTTGGATCGCGTTTTTATGATTGACGCGGCGTCGATTAATGCGTTGGATTTAAAATCATACGATCATTTTTTGGTGAGTGAAGTTGGTTTTTCGCAGCTATTGGATCGGGTGAGGTGAGGTGTGTCATGGGTAATATTTTGAAGAAAATTTGTTATACGGAAAAATTTACAGTTTTAGCATCAAAATACAATCAATATGTTTTTGATGTTGATCTATCGAGTACAAAGGGCGAAATTGCGGAAGCGGTTCATTCTTCTTTTGGTGTTAAAGTTAGGGCAGTGAATATTATCCGTCGCGATGGAAAAACTCGGCGGAACAAAATGAAACGCGGAGCTTACGGCGTTACTTCTAAGCGTAAAATAGCGATTGTTACGCTAAAAGAGGGAAATAAAATAGAAATTATTTAAGGATAAAAATGACAATTATTTTACATAAACCGAAAACGCCGACGCAGCGGTTTTTAGCACTCAATAGGAGAGCGTTATGGAAAGATAGGCCCGAAAATTTGCTTACTGCTAGTAAGCATCGATGTAAGGGGCGGAACTGCTACGGTCGCATTACTTCCCGCAGGAGAGGGGGAGGGCATAAGCGATTGATGCGTCTAGTTGATTTTTTTCGCGATAAATTGGATGTTCCTGCCTGCGTAGAGCGCATTGAATATGATCCGAATCGTTCGGCCGATATTGCTTTATTGAATTATGTCGACGGTGAAAAACGTTATATTATAGCGCCTCGGGGTTTAAATATTGGTGATTTTGTGGTGAGTTTAAATACGGCCCCAAGGGATTTTTCCGTGGGAATGTCTTTGCCATTGGCATTGATTCCGTCGGGTATTTTTGTCCATTGCTTAGAAATTGAGCCGGGAAGGGGGGCGGCCATTGCCCGTGGTGCGGGAATTGGTGCACAGATTGTTGCCTTTGACGGCGGCTATGCGACCATTAAAATGCCTAGCGGGGAAATTCGTCTGTTAAATGCGAAATGTCGTGCAACGATCGGTCAAGTTGGAAATAGTGATCATGGCAAACAATCTCTGGGTAAAGCTGGGCGCAATCGTTGGCTGGGGCGGCGTCCTCGTGTGCGAGGTGTCGTCATGAATCCGGTGGATCACCCGATGGGAGGCGGCGAGGGACGTACTTCTGGCGGTGGTCATCCGGTGTCTCCCTGGGGGCAGTTGGCCAAGGGGTATCCGACGCGCAAGCGTTCGCAAAAATCGAATCGCATGATTTTAGTGCGAAGAAATGGTAGAAAGGTCAAAAAGGGGTAGATTATGGCACGTTCCGCTAAAAAAGGTTTTTTTGTGGATCCAAATTTAATGGATAAGGTCGATAGGGCGCAGGCTGCGGATAGTCGAAAGCCCATAAAAACTTGGTCGCGTCGTTCGACGGTTACGCCGGACTTTGTGGGTTTGAATTTTCAGATACATAATGGTAAATCGTTTATTGACGTTTACATAACAGAGAATATGGTAGGGCACAAGTTAGGAGAATTTTCTCCAACACGTACGTTTAAGACTCATAATCCTCATACGCAGAAATAAAAATGGAAGTTAGAGCGTCATCGAAATATGTCCGCATGTCCGACAAGAAAGTGCGCGATATAACGCGCGTTATTGCCGGTAAAAATGCCGAAGAAGCGTTGCAATTTTTGAAATTTATACCGAAAAAATCGGCGCGTTTTGTGGCAAAAACGTTGGCGAGTGCGATTGCCAATGCTTTCTGTAAGGGAGTAAATACGGAAGTACTTGTTATCAAGGAGGTGATTGCCGAACAAGGCATCGCTTTAAAACGCTCCGTACCGGCTTCGAGAGGGTCTGCGCATCCCATTCGGAAGCGCACGAGTCACATAAAAATAATATTAACAGATAACTTGAAATAGATTATGGGACAAAAGGTTAATCCTATAGGGCTTCGTTTGTTTGTTCGTCGAAACTGGAGTTCCCGTTGGTATGCGACGAAAAAAAATTATCCTATATTTTTAAAAGAGGATTATGATATTCGTACATTTTTGCGAAAAAAATTGTCTTTTGCTTCATTTTCGGAGATTTTCATTGAAAGGGCTGGTGAACGCGTTCGCGTTAAAATTTTTACGCCTCGACCGGGAGTCATCATCGGTCGAAAAGGGCAAGATCTCGAAATTTTATGTGAGGATTTAAAGGCTGTAATTGGGCGC
Source organism: Puniceicoccales bacterium (assembly GCA_031268005.1). Taxonomy (GTDB): domain Bacteria; phylum Verrucomicrobiota; class Verrucomicrobiia; order Opitutales; family LL51; genus LL51. The sequence continues at coordinate 22,781 of JAIRYA010000064.1, forward strand.
GAGGTTTTGATTGATATTCAAGAAATTCGTAAACCGGATTTGGTGGCTCAGCTGGTTTCGGAAAATATTGCTTTGCAATTGGAACGTCGAATTTCTTTTCGACGTGCGATGAAAAAGGCGATTCAATCGGCGATAAGTTTAGGTGTCGATGGAATAAAAATTCGCTGCGCTGGACGCTTAGGTGGGGCGGAAATTGCCCGTTCGGAATCTTTACGCGAGGGGCGTGTTCCATTGCATACGCTGAAGGAAAATATTGATTATGGTTTTTCAGAGGCCAGTACGGTTTATGGAAAAATTGGTGTTAAATGTTGGATTTGTCGCAATGACGCCATAAAAATTTAATTGGATAGGAGCAGGTCATGAGTAAATTATCTCCGGCACGAACGAAATACAGAAAAATTCAAAAGGGACGCAATAGAGGAAATGCAAAAGGGGGCGATTTTTTAGCCTTTGGCGATTGCGGTATCCAAGCTTTAGATCGAGCGAGTATGTCGGCATCGCAAATTGAGGCGGCTCGCGTGGCAATTTCGCGCCATCTCAAACGAAAGGGGAAGCTATGGGTTCGTGTTTTTCCTCAAATTCCTGTGACTAAAAAGCCGGCTGAAACGCGTATGGGAAAGGGAAAGGGGGCGGTTGAATATTGGGCAGCGGCGGTGAAGCCGGGTTTAATTTTATTTGAATTGGCAGGGATTCCCCTAAGTTTAGCGCGTGAAGCCTTTCGTTTGGCGGATTTTAAATTGCCATTTCGCTGCCGTTTTATAAGCCGTGAAGAATTGGAGAGTTATTAGTATGAAAAATAGCATGGAAAATTTTCGTGAAAAATCCGAAAGGGAGTTATTTCAAAGTTTAAAAGAATCGGAAAAGTCTCTATTTGATTTGCACATGAAAAGATGTTCTTCCCAATTGGAGAAGCCTCATATGCTTATTTTGTTAAAAAAACAAATTGCAAAAATTAAGACTTTTTTGAAACAAAAGGCTTGCAAAAATTGTAATAAGTAAAAAGTATGTTGGCTATGGAACAAAGAAGGAGTCGAAAATGTTTACAGGGTGTCGTGGTGGGATGTTCCGGTGTTAAAAGTATAAAGGTGATATATTCTTACAAGGTTCCCCATTCCCTTTATCGCAAAGAGGTGCAACGGAAGACGGTTTTGCATGTGCACGATGAAAAAAATGAGTGTCGTGTGGGCGACAAAATTGAAATTATGGAAACGCGTCCGATGAGTAAGATGAAACGTTGGCGTGTGGTAAATATTATGGAGAAAATGCCTGTCTTGGAGTAAAATTTTTTATGTTACAGCAGCAAAGTATATTGGATGTTGCGGATAATACGGGAGCCAAAAGGGCAATGATGATCCGTCGGCTTGGGCAAACTACGCGTACAGCTGGAATTGGCGATGTGATTGTGGTTTCCATTAAACAAAGTATTCCGGAGGCTATGGTAAAAAAGGGGAGTGTGGCCCATGCGGTGATCGTGAGAACGGCAGCGACGATTGCGCGGGAAGATGGAAGCTATTTGCGTTTTGATCGCAATGCGTGCGTTATTATTGACGATAAGGGTAATCCAAAGGGAAGCCGTATTTTTGGGCCCGTTGCCCGCGAGTTGCGGCAGAAAAATTTTATGAAAATTATTTCTTTAGCACCGGAGGTGATATAGTGAAGTACAAAATTAAAAAAAATGATGAAGTTGTTGTAATTTCCGGATCCCATAGGGGGAGTCGCGGTAAGATTTTAGAAGTTTTACGTGATTCTTGTAGGGTTATTATAGAAGGTGTTGGTCTAAAAAAGAGATATATTAAAAAGGATCAAAATCACCCGGAAGGGGGCGTCGTTGAACAGGAGAGTAGTATCCATTATTCCAATGTCATGAAGGCGATGATTTTTGATAAAAAGAGGGGGTAGTCTAAGTAATTTTTTAATGCTTTTGGGAGTTGCATTGGCTTCGATCTCAAGGGAAGGAAAGTAATGAGGAAGTTAGTTTTTAAGGAGTATTATTTCGAAACAGTTGTGCCAGCGTTGATAGAATTGTATGGTTATGGAAATAAGCATTTGGTTCCTTGGTTGGAAAAAATTGTTGTTAATTCAGCAATTGCTTCGGATTGGGATAAAAATTTTATTGCAGAGGTGGAGCGCGATATCGCTATGGTTTGTTGCCAAAAGCCAATTGTTGTTAAGGCAAAAAAAAGTATTTCTAATTTTAAGCTTCGCAAAGGAATGCCGAATGGTTTTAAAGTAACTTTAAGGGGGAATGCGATGTATGATTTTTTCTATAAACTAGTTTCAATTGTCCTGCCGGCTGTGCGTGATTTTCGCGGCGTTTCCAATAAACTGGACGGCTGTGGCAACTATACTCTTGGGATCGTTGATCACACGATTTTTCCTGAAGTTACGGTTGGTAAGGAGCGAAAAATTGTGGGCATGGATGTTACTTTTGTGACATCTGCAAAAACGGATCATGAGGGTCGTGATTTATTGCGATTATTTGGGGTTCCTTTTAGAAAGAAAAGTGCGTAGCGGAGTAGATCATGGCAAAAATTTCCATAATTAAACGAAATGAAAAGAGAAAGGCGCTTGTCGCAAAATTTGCAGTGCAGCGTGATGCTTTGAAGAAAATTTTGAAAAATCCCAAAACGACGGATACGGATTTTTTTGTTGCCAGTCGAAAATTGGCAAAATTGCCTCGAAATTCTTCGTCGACGAGGGTGCGCAATCGCTGTTCGATTACGGGAAGAGGACGTGCCTATTATCGAAAGTTCGGTGTTTCGCGAATTCAATTGCGTGAATTGGTTTCCTATGGAAAAATTCCCGGTGTAATAAAGGCTTCTTGGTAAAATGGATACAATTGGAGATTTTTTAACGATTATTCGAAATGCGAATGCTGTGGGGAAGCAAATCTGTTCCGCTGCAGCGTCGAATATTAGGGTAAAATTGGCGGATGTTTTGAAGAGAAATGGCTATATTTGTGACTATGCCATAGAAGAAGTACGCTCCGGAGTAAAAGAAATTTCTTTAAAATTGAAATACGTTAGGGGTGTTTCAGTGATTACGGGAATCGTTCGTTGTAGTCGTCCGGGATGTCGCTTATATCACGCCAATCGTTCGATTCCGAGGGTCTATAACAATTTGGGAATATGTATTTTGACGACTTCGAAGGGGATTTTATCTGGAAAAGAGGCCCTGCAAAATCACGTAGGCGGTGAGTTGTTGTGTAAAGTTTGGTAAAAAATCATGAGTAGAATAGGAAAGTTACCCATAGTTGTTCCAAGTACGGTTAGAGTTGCCATAGAAAATGGAATGGTTTCCGTGAGTGGTGTAATAGGAAAGATATCTCAATCTTTTAATGGTTTGATTCACATTAAATTCGATGGAGGTACCATTGAAGTTTCCCCAAAGGATGATTCCCGCCATGCGCATGCGATGCATGGCACGGTGCGTTCGATCATTAATAATATGGTGCAAGGGGTGCAAACGCCCTATTTTAAAGACCTGGAAATTCAGGGAGTTGGCTTTAAGGCAATTTTAAAGGATCGCGTTTTGGATTTAGTGTTAGGCTATTCCCATCCCGTGCTTTATTCCATTCCGGAGGACATAAAGGTGACCGTAAAAGATGGTACGGCGATTCATATTGAAGGCGCCGATAAATTTTTAGTTGGAAAGGTTGCGGCGGATATAAAACGTTTCTATCCGGTGGAGCCTTATAAGGGCAAAGGTGTGCGCATTGTTGGTGAACACGTTCGCCGAAAGGAAGGTAAAAAATCAGCAAAATAGAGGTGGGTATTTTATGAATTTTGATCGTAAGAAAATTTCAAAACACAGGAGGCGAATGCGAATCCGTAAGGCGGTTTTGGGGACAGTTTCCCGTCCTCGATTGTCCTTGCATTTTAGTGGTAAGCATATGTATGCGCAGTGCGTTGATGATAGTGCGGGTAGGACGTTGGTTTATTTGTCGACGGTTTCTAAAGCTCCGGCTGAAAAATTGAAAATGAATGTCGATGGAGCGGCCTCTTTTGGTAAGTTATTTAGTAAAATTGCGCTTGATTCGGGCATTGGCAATGTTGTTTTTGATCGCGATACAAAGCGTTACCATGGGAGAGTGAAGGCATTTGCGGATTCGGTTCGAGATGCCGGTTTAAGGTTTTAGTTTTTATGAGTAATTTTAATTTGGAGTCCAATCGGCAAAGAAGGTCCGGATCGATAAGGGAAAGACTGGGCGAGCGAAGAGAAGACCGCGAGCGCTTGATGGATAAAGTCGTTTTTATTAATCGCTGTGCGAAAGTTGTCAAAGGTGGGCGTCGCTTTGGCTTTGCGGCGTTAGTTGTTGTAGGTGACGAAGCTGGGCGTGTGGGTGTCGGATTAGGTAAGGCTAAGGAGACGCCGGATGCCGTGAAAAAAGCCGTTGAGCAAGCTAAGAAAAATTTAAAAAGTTATCCTTTGGCGGGGCATACAATTCCCCATGATGTGCTTGGCGCTTCCGATGGCGGATTGGTAATGTTGCGGCCCGCTGCTCCGGGAACGGGAATTGTTGCCGGCGGGGGAGTTCGTTTAGTTTTAGAGGTATTAGGAGTAACGGATGTTCTTTCAAAGTCCATGGGATCGAATAATCCTTTCGCGATGGTAGGGGCAACGCTCGATGCTTTGGGTAAATTGCGCTCATATTCCTCTGTGATGGCCTTGCGCTATGGTGATGCGAAAAAAGAATAGGAGTTATGGTGAAATTATATAATTTAGTAAAAGTTGGGTCAAATTGTCAAACGAAGCGTCGCGGCCGCGGCCAGGGCAGTGGCTGTGGCGGAACTTCGGGCCGTGGACACAAAGGAGGGAAGGCGCGTTCGGGATATTCTCCGGCCCCCTGTTGTTGCGGCATTCCCTACTATCGCCGTTTGCCGAAGCGCGGATTTAATAATAGTATGTTTACGCTGCGTTTTTTCGGGGTTAATTTGAGTGTTTTAGCAAAGCTTGCGGAAACTCACAGCGAAATTAATAGGGAAATTTTAGTTAAAAGTGGAATTATTAAGTCAAATGAGGTATCGATTAAAATTTTGGGAAGTGGGGAATTGGCAAAACCGATAAAAGTTACTGCGGATCGATTTTCGAAAAGTGCAAAGCGGAAGATTGAGGCGGTGGGTGGTTCTGTTATTGAGCGGCCAGAGGGAGCATAAGGGATTCAATGTTTGAGGCATTTTTTAATTGTTTAAAGATACAGGAATTGCGTAATAAGTTGATTTTTACGCTTGCATTGTTGTTTGTTGCTCGCATTGGGGCGTGCATTCCGTTGCCCGGTTTGGATCCAAAGGCTCTCCATGATTTTTTTGTAACCCAACGGGGATCGGGCAATAATCTAGTGGGAATGTATAATATGTTTACCGGAGGCGCTTTTTTAAAGGGTGCGATTTTCGGTTTAGGGGTTATGCCTTACATTAGTGCTTCGATTATTTTCCAGTTGTTGGCAGCGGTTGCCCCCAGCATCGCTCGAATTCAACGGGAGCAGAATGGACATCAAAAAATTGCGCAATATACGCGCTATTTGACATTGCTCATTTGTCTAATTCAGGGGGTGCTATTAGTGCTAGCGCTTTCGAATTATCCCGAGAAAATTTTTCCGGGATTTGATCGCTCGATCTATGGTGATATTGTTATCATGGGTCGCGGGTGGTTTTTATTCAATTCTACAATTATTCTAACAGCCGGGACGATGATTTTGACGTGGATCGGCGATCGCATTACCCAATTGGGGATTGGCAATGGCGTTTCTCTGCTCATTACGGTGGGCATCCTATCTTCGCTTCCAGGTGCAGTTATACAATTGGTGCAAATGTTTACAAAACCGGTGGGCGCCGAATCGGCGGAAATGGGCATGCCCCATCTGTTGTTGATGTTAACTTTATTAGTTGTCGTCATTTACAGTATGGTCGCGGTGACGCAGGCAACGCGAAAAATTCCGGTGCAATATGCCCGCCGCGTAATTGGTCGAAAAATGATGGGGGGGCAAAATTCTTTTCTTCCGTTGAAAGTAAATTATGCGGGGGTGATGCCCGTTATCTTTGCGAGCACGCTTATTATGTTTCCCCAGCAGATTTTTACCTATATTGCGGGGGCATGGAATCTTCCCTTTTTCGTCAAAATTGCCAATGCGTTGATGCATGGCTCAACCATATTCTATGTGATCTATGGAACATTGATTCTCTGTTTTAGCTATTTTTGGGTATCGATTATGTTTAAGCCCATGCAAATTGCGGAAGATTTAAAGAAGAGTGGGGGCTATATTCCGGGCGTTCGTCCCGGAAATGATACGGCGAATTTTCTCGATTTTTCGATGACGCGTTTGACACTTGCGGGGGCGATTTTTTTAACCGTCGTCGCCCTATTGCCGGATTTAATTTCGATTTCATTTGGAATTCCCTATACAATTTCAATGTTTTTTGGTGGAACGGGAACGCTGATTACGGTGGGTGTTATTTTGGATACGATGCGTCAAATGGAAGTTCAGCTTTTGGAGCGGAATTACGATGGATTTTTACAGAAGGGAAAGGTGCGTTCCCGTGGCATTCGCGGGGGGTTTGATTTCTCTGAATTTGTGGAATCCTGTAAGAAGATTAGGGGAATACTTTTCATTCTGGCAGGATTATTAGTAATCGGCTTGGTGGCTTGGTTATTGAAGTAAGGGTTTCATGATTCCGATAAAAAATTCAGCTGAAATTGAAAAAATGCGACGGGTTGGGGCCATTTCCGCAAAGGTATTGGACGAAATTTGTCGCCATGTTGCTGTCGGGGTTTCAACTGCGGATTTAAATGATTTGACAAAAGAGGTCATGGAGCGCCATGGAGCGGTAAGTACGTCTTTTGGTTTTCGTTCGGGTAAAAAAATCTTTCCCGGTTACGGATGTTTTGCGGTCAATGATGAAATTGTTCACGGCATTCCATCGGAGAAAAAAATATTGCAAGAGGGTGATATTATTAGTATTGATTTGGCAATGCGAGTGGACGGTTTTGTGGGAGACAACACGCGAACGGTGGGTGTCGGAGAGATTGCACTGGAAATGCAGCGTTTGATCGATATCACCCAATACGCCTTGCAGGCTGGAATTGATGCGGCGATTGCGGGTAATACGGTGGGGCATATTTCGGCGGCAATTCAGAGTGTTGCCGATGAAAATGGGTTGGGTGTGGTGCGCGAATTGATTGGCCACGGCATTGGGCGTGAAATGCACGAGGAGCCGGAAGTCCCCAATTATGGTGTTGCCGGAAAGGGGCCGCAATTGAAGCCGGGCATGACCCTGGCGGTTGAGCCTATGTTTACAATGGGTAAGCCAAAAATTTCGGTGGATTCCGATGGTTGGACCATACGCACAGCCGATGGAAAATGGGCTGCTCACAGTGAGCATACTCTTTTAATTACAGAAAGTTTGCCAGAAATCTTGACTTTGTTAAAAAAATGATTTTCCAAGAACTATATACGAAACATTTTATAAAAAATAAACAATTATGCCACGTTTAATTGGAGTAGATATTCCCAACAATAAAAAATTACCCTATGCTTTGCGGTACATTTATGGTGTGGGGCCTTGCCGTGCGGATCTCATTGTGGAGCAGGCGGGCCTCAATCCGGATATGAGGGCACAGGATTTAACCGAGGAAAATATTAATAAGATTACCTCCGTTATTATCGAAAACGGATGGAAAGTTGAAGGCGATTTACGCCGTGAGATTATTTCGAATTTGAAGCGTCTGCAGGCGATTAAGTGTTATCGAGGAATTCGCCACTATCGTGGACTTCCCGTTCGCGGGCAGAGGACTTCGACCAATGCGCGTACGCGCAAAGGGGCGCGAAAAACGATTGGTGTAATTAGAAAGAAATAGTAGCTATGACAGAAAATTTAGAATCCAAAGATGCATCCCCAGCCGAGACACCGGAAAAATTAGCCGATAAACCCAAAGAATCGGTGCAGGATATTTTAAACGAGGGTGAAGCGACGGATGTCAAGATCCGTAGGGCAAAAAACAGTAAAAATGTTTCCCACGGTTTCTGTAGTATTTTAGCGACTTTTAATAATACGAAAGTTTGTTTTACGGATTTACAGGGCAATGTCATTTCTTGGTCCAGTTCCGGAAAGTGTAATTTTCGCGGTTCGAGGAAATCGACGGCCTATGCGGCACAAGTGGTAACCCAAGAGGCCGGGCGTGTGGCCCTTTCGCACGGACTTAAGGAAGTGGAAATTAAGGTAAAAGGTCCGGGAATGGGGCGCGATGCGGCAATTCGTGCGGTGCAATCTTTAGGGTTAGTGATCAATACAATCACGGATACGACTCCCGTTCCCCATAATGGTTGTCGTCCCCGTAAGCGTAGGAGAATATAATTTTAAATTTTAAAAAACTATGTCCCGTTATACAGGTCCAAAAGCTAGAGTTAATCGACGATTCAATTGTGAAATTTTTCCTTCTTGCAAGGCGATTGAGCGCAAACCTTATTTTCCTGGAATTCATGGTCCGCGTCTGCGGCGTAAGGTTTCGGAGTATGGCATCGGTCTCAACGAAAAGCAGAAGTTGCGTTTTATGTACGGTCTGACGGAAAAGCAGTTTCGTTTGACTTTTAATTTGGCGAAATCGAAGCGCGGTGTCACGAGTGAACAGTTTCTGCGCATGCTGGAGATGCGTTTGGACAGTGTGGTGTATCTTATCGGATTGGCGAGAACGCGCCGTGCGGCACGGCAATTTGTTTGCCACGGCCATGTTTTTGTGAATGATCAAAAGGTGGATATCCCAAGCTATCGCTGTGTGCCGGGTGACGTCGTTGGGGTTTGTGGACGAGATACTTCGAAGCGCTATGCCACGCAGAGCGTTGACGATTGCCGCTACCGCATGGTTCCGACGTGGATAACATTTGATTCGGCTGCACTAAAGGGAAGGATTGAGCGGGAACCCATTGCCGAAGAATTGGAGCAAAAAATAAATGCCCAATTGATTGTGGAATTTTATAGTCGTTAAAGGAAGATCATTATGGTTAGACGTTTAGGAAAGTTTGAATTACCTAGAAGAATGGTTCGCGTTGAAGAAACGGCGACGGGTACCTACGGAATGTTCGTTGCGGAACCATTTGAATCAGGTTTTGGCCAGAGCATTGGTAATTCTCTTCGTAGAGTACTTTTGGGAGCGATAGAGGGAATTGCTATTTCTTCGCTAAAGATTGCAGGTGTGGCACACGAATTTCAGTCCATCCCGGGGGTCGTTGAAGACGTTGCCAATATTGTGCTCAATTTAAAAAAAGTTTTATTAAAATCCAGTTCCCGGGAGACAATAAAATTGACGGTTGATGTGGATCGTGAGGGAAAGGTTACGGCTGCGGATATTGCCAGTGAAATTCCCGTCGAAATTGTCAATCCGGATCAAATTATCTGTACCATTAATGAGGCACGCCATCTATTCATCGAAATGGAAGCGGAAGTTGGTCGCGGCTATGCCCTGGCCGATGATCGAAAATTTACCACGGATATTGGAACGATTCCCATTGATGCACTCTATAGTCCTGTGAAATTAGCGCGCTATTTCGTGGAAGATACGCGTGTGGGGCAAATGACCGATTTCGATAAATTGATCTTGGAAATTTGGACCGATGGTCGTGTTTCTCCTGAGAATGCTTTGAAGGATTCCATTACTATTTTGAAACGCCATCTGGATGTTTTTGATTCCATTAATAGTGAAATGGTTGAATTTGAAGACGGCGTTCGCGAGGCAAGTGATGAGCAAAATCGTCTGAGAACGCTGATGAATATGAGTGTCAACGAGATTGAGCTTTCGGTGCGTGCGGCTAATTGCCTGAACAATGCCAATATTACGACCGTCGGGGAACTGGTTATGAAAGGCGAGGGAGAAATGTTGCGCTATCGCAATTTTGGAAAAAAATCTTTAACAGAGATTAAGAACAAACTAGAAGAACTGGGGCTATCTTTGGGAATGAAAGTAGACGAACACATGTTGAATTGTTAATTTTTAGCGGGGAGAATATAAAATGCGGCACGGAAAACATAATCATATTTTGGGGGTAAAAAAAGAACATCGCCGGGCGTTGTTGGCGAATTTGGCAGCGGCACTCATTGAACATGGAAGGATTGAAACCACCTTGGCAAAGGCAAAGGCTTTAAGACCTTTTATCGAAAAAATTATAACATTGGCTAAAAAAGCTCATCAAACGGAAATTGTGGAACAAAAATTACATTTTCGTCGCCTGGCTATTGCGCGTGTGCGCGATGTTTATGCAATTCATAGGTTATTTGACGAGAAAGTGTCTGAGTTTTTGAAACGTGTGGGAGGGTATGTGCGCATCTATAAATTGGTTCCAAGGCAGGGCGATGCCGCCAAAATGGCTATCATTGAATTCGTGGCCGCCGATGATACGGGTTATAAAAAATCAAGAAAAAAGAGAGCGAAGAGAGTGCAAAAGGCGCCCGTTGAAGAACTTGTAACTCAAGAAGCATAGATCTTGTGATCTATGAATGAAATTGGCTCTTTGGCATTGCGTTAGGAAACTTTCTTGGAATGCAGACACGTAGGTGGGAACGTTTATTCGAGCGCGTTGATCATTTGGATCATGGCACGTTGGTGTCCCTAGTTAAAAAATTCTACCGTCAAAAGGAAATATTTGAAAAAGTTGTTGACGTCATTAGGGACGGTATCGTAATGCTTGAGTGTAGTGGTCGCGTTCTTTTGGCAAACAATAGCGCAGAAAAAATACTCAATGTCCGTGGTCTGCGAAGTATGATTTTTTGGAAATGTGTCCCCGAATTACTTCACCAAATCGATCTCAATAAAATAAAAAAGCATGCCATTAGTGCGGAATTACATTTGACCTATCCCACGGAAAAATTTTTGAGATTTTATTCCGTGCCGTTTGTGAAAGATTCGGGAGGGCAAATTATTTGCGTGTTTTCCGATATTACCCAGTCCCTTCAGCAAAAGAAAAATGAAATTGAAGATGAAAAAATCAGTTCGATTCTACTCCTATCGGCGGGCGTAGCCCATGAAATCGGCAATCCGCTCAATTCGCTCAATTTGCAATTGGAGTTGCTGCGCTCCCTTATTCGGGGAGAGAATTTACCGGAAATGTCGAAATCACTAACGATTTGTGAGCAAGAGGTAACGCGTTTACACGGTATCATCAAGAATTTTTTGCAGGCCGTGCGTCCCGTTGCTCCTAATTTTACGGATGCAAATCTACTAGAATTACTCAATTTTATCATCAAATTTCTTACGCCGGAGTTGGATGATGCTGAAATTAAAGTTAGGGTGATTGTGGAGGGAGAAATTCCGGTTGTTTTAGCGGATGTCGACCAGATGAAGCAAGTGTTTTTTAATATCATTAAGAATGCGATGGAGGCAATGGAGCGAAGGAAACAACTGTTCATTTCGGTTTTAACGGATGATAATAGTGTGGTGCTGAAATTTACGGACAAGGGGACGGGTATTGCTCCGGAGTATATGGGGAAAATTTTTGAGCCCTTTTGCACCTCAAAGGAAAATGGTACCGGCCTGGGGATGTTTATCGTACAGCGCATTTTGAGGGATCATGGTGCCACCATCGCCGTTGCTTCCCAGGAAGGGTGCGGAACGACGATTACGATTAAATTTCCCAAAAAAATTCGTGGAACTAGAATGTTGAAAACGGAAAATGGCCATAAGTTGCTTCCCTGAAATTCATGGACTCCTTGAATTCTTTCATCCAAAACCAGGGGAGAATTTCCCCTGATTTTGGCACGGAAGAAGAAATTTCTGTTTAAAAAAAGACTCCTTTTGCCCAATGCCTTCGCAATTTGCAAAGGCATTAAACTTATAAGAGGTCCAGGAGACGGATCTCCTGGCGGGGATCCTAAGGGCGAGTAGCTCTTAGAGAGCAGTTCTCTTATAATACCTGGGAAGAAAATTTTTTACCCAGTGCCAATCGATGAATTTTGGCATTGTGACGTGGATCGACGGGAAAGGATCTACAAAAAAAGAAATCGCGAATGGGTGCCGTCTTTGGAAAACATTGTGCCAAGTGTCTCAATTTCCGGCGCATTTTCCATTTTTCCCAAAAAAAGAAAGGATAGCAATCCGGTTTCGGAAGAATGGCAATGGCCGGACAAATTTTACCTTTCCTTTTGATACTGATAAGGGCAGCACGTTCGACGAAGGAATATTTGCAAAACAATGGTTCGATGCAATCGGGATAGTATTCTTCTCCATCCTCCGTGACGATGCGTTCGGATTTCCGTCCGCAGAACCAGAGGCGTCCCTTTTCATCTAAAAATCCTAGATCACCCATCCGATGGCAAATTTTTCCATTTTGATGGATCTTTGCCAGAGCCGTTTTTTCGGGGAGTTGGTCGTATGCTTCTGTCACGTTGCCGCCGGAAACGGTAATTTCACCGATATAGCCCAGGGATAAAAGGTTGTGTTCATCCATACTTTCGACGATTCCGTCAACGGGGGTAATAATTTGAATTTCGATTCCTTCAACCGGAAAGCCGAGGCAGGTCCCCGCACCATTTTCCTGTAGGGGGCGGATCTCGCCTAAAATTTCCTCCGCCGAAATCGAACACACCGGTAAACATTCCGTGGCTCCGTAGGGTGTGAAAATTTTCGCACTTGGAGCGATGTCTTGAATTTTTTCGAGAACGTTCGCCGTTGCCGAAACCCCCGCCAGAAAAATTTGTTCCAAATTGCGGATTTTTAGATCATTTTCCAAACAATAGTCGGCGATTTTATTCCACAAAATCGGTGCGCCGAAACTACTCCTTGCTCCCTGATTAAGCATCGTTTCGATGACACTGGGAGCGTGAAAATTTATGGGATGGGAAAAATCCATGTGGGGAATAATAGATGTCCGCCCAAATAGGGGATTAAATAGGGTAAAAATTGGCAAAAGTGTGACATCTCGAACATTGGATTCCAGTTGATAGGTGGACCGCAATTTGTGTAATTGATCCACGAAATTGCGCTGCTTATAGGCGACGCCTTTGGCAACTCCCGTCGATCCCGAAGTAAATAAAATCGCAACGGTATCTTCTGGATCGATATTTTGCACGGTTACGGTTGTCTTTTGAAGCCTTGCAAATGAGCGGCGAACGGCAATCACTTTTCCGTGAATATTTATAATTCGACAAAAAATAAGTCCCCCTATGGCGGGTGTGCAAACGATGAAATCCGGTTTTGAAAAATTTCCCAGGCGAGTGAATTCCTTCAAACCGACGCCGGAATCGATTAAAATCGGGATCGCTCCCACGCGTATTAGTGCGAAAAAAGTACACATCATTTCCATGCCGGGATGTAAAAGCATGAGCACGCGCGAGCCTTGTGCTAGGCCATTTTTTAGAAATTCTACGGCATATTGATCGATGTGTCTGTCCAATTCTTTGAAATTTAGGCGGCGACAAATGGACGCATGCCCCATGAAATTTGTTTTCATTTCGATAACCGCATCCACCGACGGCATCGTTTCTCCGTATTGTTTAATTACCCATGTGAGATTATCTCCCATGCTATTTTTTTTCTCTCAAAGCCGATTCCCGTTCAAGAAGTGTCGGATGGGAGTAGTAAAATGCCGTAAAAAGAGGGTGAGGTGTTAAATTTGATAAATTTTCTCGGTGTAATTTTCTCAATCCCGAAATTAAAGGTTCCGGCTCTCCTAGAATTTTTAGAGCAAATTGATCCGCTTCGTACTCGTGCTTCCGCGATAGAAAATTTAATAGGGGTTCGATCCAAAAAGTTATGCCTGTAATCGCAATCGAAAAGATGAGAATGAGGGGAATGAGAGAGTATTCATAGGCAGCGTAAAAACCAAAACTTTCTAGAAACCAATTGGTCAGCGAGAGATAGTATAGCATTCCAAAACCACAAAGTGTGCAAATCCCTTCGACGATGAGGTGGGTGCGAATGTGTTGGTGTTTGTAGTGGCCGATTTCGTGTGCCAGGGTTGCCGTAATTTCTTCGATGGTCATCTGTTGAATGAGCGTATCGTAGAGGACAATGTGACGAAATTTTCCAATTCCCGTAAAAAATGCATTGGAATGTGCCGAACGCTTACTGCCATCCATGGTGTAGATTTTATTGATGGGAAAATTTGTCAATTGGGCCAGTTCCAGGAGGCGATCTTTGAGTTCGCCGTCCCCTAGGGGTGTCAATTTGTTGAAAAGCGGCAAAATGAGTAGGGGGTAGATGACGATCATCACGGTTTGAAAAAACATGACCGTGGCCCATCCCCAAATCCACCAGGAGTTTGGAAATTTTTGAAATAAATACACGACCGCTGAGATGATCGGTAGGCCGAAAAGAAAACTGACGATGTAGCCCTTTATCTTATCGGTCCAAAAAATTGTCTGCGTAGAACGATTGAATCCAAAATTTTTTTCCAGGTGAAATTGTCGCCACCAACCGAAAGGAATTGACAAAAAGGATAGTAAAATATTGACGGTCACCAGCGTGGCCGCTTGGCCCCAGATTGTGAATCCGAAGTATTTGCTGAGAATTGAAAAGAGAAAGGGTAGGCAGCCCGAACAGAGAAAAATAACATCCCAGAAAAAGGTCCAGCCATTGCAAATCGATGAAAATTTAGATTTGGAAAAGGTGTAGTCGATGCTCTTTTGGTAAGTGGGTAAATCAATAAATTGTTCAAATCCATGGGGAACTTGTTCCCGGTGCTTTAAAATGTGGCGGCTATTAATTTTGCTCAATATTTCTTCGATCAAAAATTTCAATGACAAAAATAAAACGAATGTTTTCGTAACGGAATTGACCCACATAGGTCTCTAAATCTTTTAAAAAATACATTTTCGTCAACGCAAATTCCGAGTTTACTTGAGGCTTTGCTCAAACTCCACAAGGAATCATGGACTCCTTGACTTCCTTCAGCCAAAAGCAGGGGAAATTTTCCCCTGCTTTTGGAACGGAGAAGGGAGTTTTGTTTGAAAAAAGACTCTTGTTGCTCAAAGAATTTTCCTAAAAAGAGATTCCCGCCCCGCGGCTTTGCCGCGGGGCCTTTGCTCAGAAAAAGAAATCTTGTTTAAAAAAGACTCTTTTGCCCAATGGCTTTGCAATTTGCAAAGGCATTGGGGCTGGTAAAAGGTCCAGGAGATCGGTCTCCTGCGGGGATCCTAAGGGTGAGTAGCCCTTAGAACAGCCGCGGAGTTCTTGGAAATGATTTTTCCCTAGGATTGCACGGTATTTTTTTTGGGAACGTTGGGGTTTTGCGTTTCGGGGGATTTGGGTTTCCGCGCAGCTTTTAGGGTAGTTTTCATGGGATTGCCATCCGGTATGGCGTCGATAAATTTATCGAGTACGGCGAGATTGGCTCGCTTTTCTTTGTTGCTTTGATTTTTGTATTGCTCGATCGCTTTTTTTACATCCTGTTTTTTTAAAATGGTATTTTTAGGCGGTTCCTGAAGGTTTGCGCTATGGGTCATCGCAGTCTGTGCCATACCTGCAATTGCCATACTAGCCAGCGACTCGCCACCATTTTCCGTAAATTTTCCGGAAAGTGCCGTCAAATCGAGGTTCTTAAACATCGACATGAGCGACATAAATGCACGCATATTTTCCGGGGAAGCGGCTCTTTCTGCTTCTTCGTCATAGGCCTGTTTAATTTGGGAATCGCCGCCCGTTCGGTCCAAATAATCGAGGATGCCATCGCCGTCCGTATCGGTTGTTAGTATTTCTTCGAGGACGGCCTGGGTCGCTTCGCTAATGGGAGCATCATTTGTATCTAAATAATTCGGAATGCCGTCCTTATCGTCATCCCCGAGATCAATCTTTTCTCCAGGTTCTTCCGCTCCCTCATTGCCGTTTGTTAGGATTTCTTCCGCGGTTGTCATGCCATCGGAGGGAATATCGGAGAGATCCACGTCTTCGCTGGAAGGCATCGCACTGGGGGCCGTTTTTTCTAGGGGACTGCTATCCTCGACGGAGGTAAGTTCACAATGATCACTGGAAGCAAATTCACTGGAGGTGGAGTTGGAATCTCCGGACTCCATGTAAGTTTGGTAAACCTGCATCTTCTCAATCATGTCTTTGGGGGAGGAACCATCAATACTTTCAATGGGATTGCTCATGATTAGATCACAAAATTAAGATTGGGTGACAGAAGTTCCCCTTCAAAGGCAGTGGCACCTTCGGCGGGTTGGACTTGGAGAAATTGCAATAGTTTTTCTTTGAGTTGAGAAACCGTTGAAAAGAACTCGTTCATGACTTGTAGGAGATACTGATCGTCTAGATTTTTTATGGAAAGTGATCGCGAAAGAATAAATTTATTGGTTTTGGCGTCAATGCCGATATTGCCGTGGCCCGTTCCATTACCGTGGAGATTAAGTTTCAAAATAAATTCAAAAAATTTTTCCCGATTATCGAAAGGTACATCGCCGATAAGCGCATAAACATAAAGCATTTCACCGTTGCGGGGAACTTCAATGATTGTTTCTTCTCCCGTTGATTTTCGCTTAATGTTGCATAAATTATTGTTTCCCAATACAATTTGAAATCCAAGCTGGGTCTCAATGGACTGGAAAAGTTCATTCACCGTCGATCGATTGTCCATGGGAAACCATTCTGTTCAAATTTTAAAAATTTACAATTATTTTTTTATGAAATTTAGCGAATGGCATTGAAAATGGCGATATTACCCTTTATATTGCTAGTTTATGGGGAGAATTTTTTTTATGCCACTGTTATTATGTATGGCGAATTTTGCCTGTGGGCTTTCGATTTCCTGGCCGACGGCAATGAGTCCGATTTCAAAGAATTCTGCGAGAAAGATTGATGACTGTATTCAGCCGACGGAATCGGGAAAATTAGAGTCCGGAAAATTTGGTTTCGTTCGAGAAAAGGGAACGAAGTTTCACGAAGGTATCGACATAAAATCCTTTTTAAAGGGGAAAAATAAAATTCCAACGGATACCGTCCATGCCTTCATGGATGGGGAAGTTGTGTATGTGAATGCTTCGGAAAGTGCGAGTAGCTATGGGTGTTACGTCGTTTTAAAGCATGAATATTTTTTGACGCTCTATGCCCATTTGGCTTCGATCGACGTTACCGTTGGAAAAAATGTAAAAGCGGGCGAAAAACTTGGAATTTTGGGAACGACTTCCAATTGTGCAAAAATTCCGAACGAGCGCGCCCATGTCCATTTTGAGATCGATTTTCAAATTGGCGATGGGGCTTCCTTTGGAAAATGGTACGGTGCCAATTACGGCGATAAAAATGCGCACGGTGGGTATAATGGCCTAAATTTAATCGGCATCGATCCGATCCTTTGCATCGAAAAAATAATCAAAGGGACAAAACTCATCGATCTTTTGATCGACGAACGGGAAGCGATGACCATCCAAATTGTAAGCACATTCATTCCCCAATTCGTCCATCAATATGCCCCATTGGTTGCCCGGGCTGTCGATCTTAAAAAGCCCGTCAAGGGTTGGAAAATCGAATTTACCTGGTTCGGTCTGCCTAAAAAGTGGACACCCATCGATGCAGTAGATGCCAAGGCGCCAAAGCTGAAATTAATTTCCTATCGAAAATCATTGCGACCCAATGCCCTTTTGCGGGATGTGCTGAAGGAAGAAAAGGGAGTCGTTGCCATAGGTTCTCGAATTATTAGTGTGCTAAAGAAGATGGGCTTTGATGTTTTGTAAAAAATTTTATGGCCGAAAAAATCCTTTGAAAAAAAATTTCATGCAAAAATCGGGGAAAGCTCTATTCTCGCCTGTATAATTTTTTTCCATGGATGCATAGGGATATTAAAAATCCCAAGCCGGAGAGGGCGAGTAGGCTTCGAGTGGCGAAAAGATAGGATCCGAATGCGCGGGCATAGGCAAAAATAGAGGGAGCAATTGCCCCAAATATGAGCACAATAAAAGCAACGGCGGACATAATTTGTCCCAGATGTTTTCTTCCAAATAATTTTGGCCAAGGTACGGAAAAAATAATGCCATAGAGTGCCAAGTTGATTCCCGAAAAAAAGATAAAGAGATATAATCCCCACCATAGGGAAACGTATTCCAGTGATTCCATGGTGAGCGCATTGGCCGCGAAAATCGCCAGGAGACAATAGTAAATTGAAATTCTATCGAAAATGGCACCGAATAGGAAACTCCCCGTGGCACTGACAATGGCCATGGGAATAAAGATACCCATTGTGTCGGAGCTACAGGAGTGAGTTTCCCGGAAAATGTCGACGATGTGAATGTGAATACCCGTGGTCGTCACAATCGAAATTGCCGTGGCCAGTGTAAAGATCCAAAAATCTACGCTAGCCAATGCCTGTCTCCGCGTTTTATCCTTTGGAGCAGTTCGATGATCGGGAATATTTTGTTGGGGTTTAGCATCCAATTCCATGCCGATGGATTGGGGTGTATCGCGGCAGGTTGCCCAGATAATGGGTGCGAATAGGCATAGGACAGCGGCTCCCCAAATTTTCCAGGCATGGGAGTAGCCGAATTGGGTGATCAGCATCTGCGTGAGTCGCGGTGTGGGACCAAAAATTACGGAAACGAGGATACCGGATAGTCCAACCATTCTACAACTCTTGTTGTCATACCAGTGGAGTACCATCATGCGGCTGACCAATGGAACGAGATTCTGTCCCAATAATTTCAAAAGAAAAAATCCCACAAATAGCGTACCCGTCGTGGCAATCACCGGGGAAACAAACTGACAAGAATAGGTAATTATGCTGTTCATATTGCCGAGAAACAGGAGCGTTAGGCCGAGGGAAATCCCGCAATAGGTTGCCGCGCGACGCGATCCGATGCGATCGAATAAACCGCCAAAAAGTGGAAGCATTAGGGTGCTGAGCAAAGTGGCGGTGAAAAAAATATTGCTCCAGTGGACGCGCGAGATCCCCAGCGTAGCGATCAGGGGTTCAACGAAGGGAGAAATACCGACCGTATGCCCGGGCATACTGGTTAAACGCCCACAAAGTGAGGAAAAAAAAATGACCCAGCCGTAAAAAAATGGAATACGGTGGGGGGAAAAAGGGAAGTTGGGGGCAAAAAATTTTGATTTTCGTAGCATCGATGTTCCCAATCCATAGCAATTGGTGAAACTTTTCAAGTACCAAGGCCTCGATTTTGATACAAGACTTCTTTCTCTCCAAGCCAAGGAGTCTGCGACTCCTTGTGGCGTTTGAGCTGAAGCCTCAAGCAACGGACGGAGCCCGCGGCAGCGACCGTGCCATTCGCGCATTTTACTTTTTCTCCGGAAGACTATTTTCCCATTGGATGGAGTAATGTCCATTTTTCCAATCGGCGAGAGCCATATCCTGGAGTTCTTCGAAAATTTCCTTGGCCGTTGGGCGTTTAGTGGAATCGAATGCGGACATTCCGGTTTGTAATTTAATTAATCGTCCAAGAATTTCCCGTGGATAGGCTTGTCCGGTTTCTTTTTGCATCAATTCATTTAGCTTGTTGAGTTTTTTCTTGAAGTATTCATCGCCGTTGAAATTGGGATTCCGGGCCATTTGGATGTATTTGAAATCCTGTGGATTTTTAGTACTGGAAAAGTATAAATATTTGGCGAAGAGTACTCCATTTTTGCCAAACAATAGGGACAGGAGAATGGCTGCCGATGAATAGATATCGTAGCAGGGATAGGCGGTGGAGCAACGCGTTGATTCCGCTAATTTTATCCGATCGCCGATGGCTTTAAATTGTTCTTTGAGGGCATGTTTTTGACCTTTAAGTCCTTCGATTTCTTCGGGATTCGACGCATTTTGTATCTGGGATTTTATTTTAGTCAATTTTTCCCTAATTTCTTTTTGTTCCGCCTTGCTTGTAAAGATTACGCAAGTCTGTTCGATGTATTCCGGGGCCCCATTGCTTGAGTGTATCCCAACATTTTCCCCAAATTTTTTTAGTCCGCCGAGATCGATGATACGGCAGGGATATCCCCAGGTGGCATCGTTTAAAATCATGACATTCCCCTGTTTGATATCGCAGTGGACGAATCCCAAATCGTGTAACGTTAGGAGTCCGAGAAAAAAGCAAGCGGCACGTTCCATGGCCCCTTGAAGATCGCGGGGATGGCCGCCGGGAGCATCGTAGGGGGCGATAAAATTTTTTGTAATTTTTTCAAGGTTTGAGCCATCTATTTTTTCCTCTATCAGGGAACCATCCGTCGTTACTCCGATGACCGGTACGATAATGGCCGCAGCGCCCAATAAATTGCCGTAGTTGAGGTCATCCTGTGTAAATCTTTGGGCTAGGGCATCCATAAAAGCATTGGAATTCTCCAATTCCTTTTGAATTCCCTTTAATTTTTCTGGGGATTTCACCACTTTGATGATCAGATTTAGATCGCCGCAAAAGCCTTCGTAGATAATGCCATATCCTCCCTTTGCTAATTTTTTACCTCTGCGGATGATTGCTCCCTTTTTTAAAGTTTTACTGCCCAGAAAATCGATGGCAAATTGTCGTTTTTTTTCATCGTTGCCGATTTTATCCAGGAGACTGAAGGAATCACCGAGGACAAACTCCGTTGCCGTTGCGCTTACCCATAGGGTCAAAGCGAAGAAAGAAATAAAGAAACAGGATAGTTTCTTTTCCCCTAGCAGTGTCCTCATATGCGTCAAGGTGTTATCCATTGCGGTTTTATTGTAAATAATAATTTACACAATGCAATAAAAAAATATGAAAATTTTTATGCTTCAGTTCCCGAGAAAGCCAATTTTTCGGTAAACTTTGGAAAGGGTCCCCTGGGCGATGGGCTGGACGGTTTCGGCACCTTTTTGGGCGACCGATTGTAGGTATTCTTTATCGTCTTTTATGGATTTATATTTTTTCTGGACCGGTTCCAGTAGGGCAATTAGGGCGTCGGCAACCTCTTTTTTAAAGGGTGCGTAGCCTTGATAAATTTTAAATTTTTCTTCGGCATCCGCAGTCGCTATCCCGGTTGCAGCGCAGTAAATATTTAATAGATTTACCATACCCGGACGCTCCGGATCATTGGCAATTTTATTGGTGGAATCCGTCAGCGCGGAGGCTATTTTTTTTTGAATAATTTTAGGTTCATCGGTGATATAAATCGTCCCATTGCCATCCGGATCGGATTTTGACATTTTGTGTTCCGGTGCCTTGAGCGACATAATTCGTGCACCCGTTTTTTCGATCATAGGGGAAGGAACGGTGAATGTTTCGGAATAGGTTCCATTAAATTTTTCGGCGAGATCGCGGGCGAGTTCGACGTGTTGTTTCTGATCTTCTCCAGTGGGGACGAAATCCGCATTGTAGAGTAAGATATCCGCTGCCATTAAAACGGGATAGTACAGTAATCCCGAATAGATATTTTCATTTTTAGAGGATTTATCCTTAAATTGGTGCATGCGATAGAGTTGGCCCAGGGGCGTTAAACATCCGAGAATCCATGCCAATTCCGTGTGGCCGATGATCTGCGACTGAATAAAAATAGTACATTTTTCGGGATCGAGACCGCAGGCAATGTACTGGGCAACGCAATTTAGTGTGCCATGGCGAAGATTGGCGGGAATTTGGGGGACCGTAATCGCATGTTGATTGGGAATAAAGAAATAACAAGTGTATGCATCGAGCATCTTTTTCCAATTGTTTGCGGCGCCCAGAAAATTACCGAGGTGGAGAATTCCGGTTGGTTGCATGCCCGTCAAGACAATTTTTTTTTCAATATCCATAATTTTCAACGAGAAATAGTGCCCGGGCATTGAATGGCAAATTTATTTTCACGGAAACATTTTTTATTTTATTGATTTTACATATTCCCTTAGATAGGCCCTAACTTCTTCCCCATTGATAACGCGTTCCGGATGAGTCTTCTTCGCCGTTTCAATGTATTGGCGGCTTTCATCCGGTGCCGACTCAAACCAAAATTTTCCCTCCATGTCGTAGAGGTATTCATAGCGCGGATTGCCATTCCACAGGCGCGCAAATGAAAGCGTTGTCACCCGATCCTCTTCCCAATTCCGCGGAGCTAGCGTCGGCCCCTCATGGGTGAGCATTACTTTCGCCAAAATTTTCACCAAATCTTCCCGTGGAATATCGGATAAATTGTCACGGTGCAGGAAGCGATCCATCATGGACAATAAATGTCCCTTTAGGCCGCGATAGGACTTCCCCGCACCCAGGCGATGACTCACCCAACCGGGTATGCTTCCCGCGAGCAGTGCCGCCTTGTGATAAAAAAAGCGATTGCAGTGCTCGAAATAAACCGAAATGGATCGATCATTCAAGGCTTCGAAATGGCGGCGAATAATCTCGAACATATACTCTTGGCCGTAGCGTATGCTTGCAAATCCCGCAAATGGTCGCAAAAAATCGAGTTTTAGGGAAAAATAAAGAATGGGCTTTGATTCACCGTCGCGCGTCCGCGAAAATAGAACTTTCGGCGATAAAACGCCGGCTTTCTCCAAAGATCCATCTTCGTGCACAAAAAAAATCGTTATGTGCTGTAGTGTATCACCGGAGGACTCACCATTATAAATGGCTAAGGGTTGGGATCTGAATGGTCCAATCCCCGGAATGAAACCGGACATCTGCCCCAATTCCCTAAAAATATCCCTAATTACGTCGCGCGTACGAACTTCCACATCCATTTTAAATACTCCTAAGAATTGGCAAAGTTTTGTCAAACGGGATGTGTGCCGGTGCCGCGTTTTTATGGAATCTCAAAGCCTTCGGCTAAATAAATTTTATAAAAACTCAATAATAATAGTTCTTCTTGGAAACCCATGGTACTCCAAATGACCGCTGATAGAAGCTTTAATGGACGCAAACGCCTAGGGGTTGGGATTAGAGGTAATAGGCTCATCGGATATTAAAATTTGGACAACCTCAGGCAAATCGGGCCTATTGCCCGTTTGGGAGCTTCGAAATTTTGGCGTACCATAAAATCCGATATCCGGCGAGGAAGTCAAACTTTCCGTGTAACCGAAGTTAATGCCAACGCAATTCGGAAGCAATTCAACATAGTCCATCACCTCATTAGTGGTATCATTAAAATTTGGTTTTTCTCCAGGTTTCCAGGTGCGATAATAAAGTCGCAACGCTGCGAGAGTTCCTTTTAGTTCATCGGATTTTCGTTGTCCCATGTATTTCAACCAACATTCCGTAATGCCGCCTTTGTCGTCATTTACAAAAGGCAATTTATTCGTCGATTGCCAATATAAACAAATTTTTTCTGCCGGATTACCTTCGATGGCTTCTTGTCCATTCAATTGTCTAAAAGTAAGCGTGTTATTGGCTAAAACATTATTTAGTCCGGCAATGATGGTTGACATTTCATTGGATAATGTCCTGCGTACGACCGTTTCTTGGTTAAATTTCCTATCCAGATCCCCTCCCGAAGTCATTTTCCAGATTTTTAGGTATGCCATTGTTGCTCCCATCATCCCGACAAATATTAGGGAAGTAAGCGCAGTCGCAATCAGTATTTCAACTAAAGTAAACCCTTTTTTTTTTAATTTCATAACTCCATCTCTCTCAATGCTAAAGAATTTTTTGCGGAAAACAATAATAAAATAAAATTAAATTTACAAATTTTGCGTTCCCATGAATTTTTAGCTTTAATATTTACATGAAAATCATATACTAAAGGCATGGGAGATAGAATCGGTAACAATTTCGACAGGACTTTTGTTTCACAAAATTCACAAAATTCGCAAAATTCGCAAAATTCAACCAGATTTGAAAGTTTGCAAAATAAGATTTGTCCTCCGGGAGGGATTTCAAAAAACATCGGAACAATAACGCAGACTTCACAAGGAAACATGGAAAATGAGAAACCTAACTTCACAACTCCACATGTATTAACTGTCCAGAAGATCGAAAAGACAACAAAAGGCTTTTTAAAGCGCGTCTTCAGTAAGATAAACATTGGCGTTGCTGTGTCAGCAGTTGCCACTGGGGTAACTCTTGGAGCAACGCTAGGAGCATTTGCCGGAGGAATAGGAACACCCATTGGTGCAGCAATAGGTGGAGTGATCGGAATTTTATCGATACTCAGATCGGCTTATTCGGAAGTAAAAAGAGAAGACTTGGAAAAACAAGCTCCTACCGAAGA
>JAIRYA010000069.1 GCA_031268005.1 Puniceicoccales bacterium
TAGAGCCCCGAACGCTGGACGCGACACTACTCCCACCCACTGCCTCTCAGCTTTGTTTCGGTTTTTTATTTTTTCAAGTCTTTCCGTATTTTATTAACGACAATTCCAAAGATTCTGAAAATTTTCTTCATTTTTCAACATTTCCTCAACAAACCATTTGTAATGATCGACGTGAAGATGTGTTATCCATAGAGCAAAATTAGAGGGCCTTCCTTTCCGTCTGCCAGATGGGATGCTACTCAAGAAACCATTACCAAACTGCAGGTTGCCACGGCAATGATAATTACCACAACCGCAAAAGCCGACATTTTCGACCATTTTGACGAAGGAAAAACATTGGGTTGGCGGGTTTGCCTACTACTTGTTCTCTTCCGCTTTTGACTTTTTAATTAATTTTTTTATTTCATTCAACTGACCTGGAAAGTAGTGCCCTAAAGCCGCCATAAAGACTTTTTTCTATTGCAAATTTCAATTGCGCACAGCGAAATGTAGTGGCGTTTGGCCATGGATATCTTTAGTTTGTAAAAGCTCCATAAAACCCTCTTTCTCAATTTCAGCTTCCTCTATGATGCCTTTTTGAAAATAGTTTGACAATTAAGTAATCCCTGCCAAGGCTGGAAGGCAGTGGGTGGGAGTAGTGTCGCACTAAAAATTTGGCAAAAATTTGTGGGTTTTGTTTTCTACTCGTGTTTTTTCGGTCTCTCTTTCATTCCATCCAATTTCGCCATTTCCGTTTGAAGGAATTAGTTTTACAGCTAGAACACTCTGAATTTGGGAAATAAAGCATCCTCGGTGTATTTTTGCTAATATTTCTTTAAAAAATCAATTATTATTTAAAAACGCTTGCGCGTTCGAAAATAATGCTAGATTATGGGAGCCATGGATAAGAATTATAAAATTAATAGGTTTAATGAAAAGTTAATAAGAAATTGCATAGCTGGGAGTCTTTTTCTGGGCGGTTCAGCTATTTTTACCACACAAATCCAGGGAACGCAGCCTGTTCCAGGGGCGGAACAAAATATACATAGATATAATCAGGAAGCCACGGAAAAATTAAGAAAGCTGCGCCTAGAGCTAGCGTCTTTGGAGAAATGCATAGAGTTAGTTCGCGAAGAGGATGCTGATCCAAATGTGGAGGTTGGAATTTTAACACTACTGGAGGAAGCTGTATTGCGTCGCTCTCCGAAAGCCGTGGAAGTCTTTATTGAAAAAGGCGCAAATGTGAACAGAATTGTTTGCGAAAAAGAAGTTTGGGGTGCTATGGAAAAAGATGATAAAGTTATAATCGTAGATGTAAAAGAAAGGTATGGTCGAAGGCTATTGCATTTGGCCGTATATGATCCCGAGAAAGCGGCAGAATGTTTAAATGCTCACATTAAGAATATCGGTCTCAAAAATCTGCAAGAGGTTACTCCAATGCAATGCTGCGCATCTAGTAAAATAGTGGAATTACTACTTAATAAAATACGGAGAACAGAGATATTGAGGCCGGAAAATGGCAGTACGAGTACAAATCCATTAAATTTAGCCTATTTAAACCGAAAAAAAATATCGGACGGTATCAAGGAAGGCAAATATAATAAAAATATCGAAAAAGAGGCTGAGGATATTATAGATTTGCTGCATAAATTTGCTCCTCCGGAGACACCTCCGTCTCGACAGCGTATTCCGAGTTGGGTAAAGCCTTCGCGTTTATGCTTGCTTCGCCATTGAAAATTACTGAAAATTAAAAAATGTTTGACATATTTCAAAAAATAGAAAAGTTTTATAAACGGGATGGGAAATAAAAAAATATTAAGGAATGCCCTGTTGGGGGGTATTTTTCTTTGGGGGTTGGGAAGTTTTCTATTGGCGCAACCCGAAAGCAACGGGGAAGCGAATGATCAAATGAATCTTTCCGAGCAAAGGGAAAGGAACATAAAACTTTGGAAGGCGCTCAAAAAAGGAGACGAAGAAGCCGTGCAACATTTGATTGGAGAGGGTGCGGATATAAATTTCAGGGGAGTGTTTGGATTTACGCGACTGCACCGTGCCATTGAATATTTTAAAGGTATGGAAGAAATCCAACTCCTATTAAAATATGGTGCAAATGTAAACGCGCAAAGCCTAAAGGGTTATACACCCTTGCATTTGGCCGTACAGCATGCATCACAAAAGCTATTGAAGCTATTGCTTGACGCCGGTGCGAATCCAAATATGCAGGATGAATGTGGGCAAACGCCCTTGCATTGGGCTGCTTATTTTAAGAATATCAAAGGAATAAAAACATTAATTGCAGCCGGTGCATTCGCTGTGGAGGATAATTGTTGGCAAGGACCATGGCGTTATATTATCGAGGAGAGGGATGAAATGCTAGAATCAGAAACCATCGATGAGGCGGATCGGCAAGAAATTGAAGAAAATGCTAGCGAAATTATAAAATTACTGCTATCGGCGACGAATAATAATACAAAAAGCGATGAAAATGAGACTCCAGTAGTTCTTCTGTGGGATTTAGACGAAGCGGCCATAATAGAGTACTTTTCCAAAGAAGGCGATATAAATGAAAAAGACGCTTACCAAGGTGATACTTATTTGCATCGTTTTGTGCGAGAATCACGCAGTAAAAGTTATCAAAGAAAAATACGAATTGCGCTAAAATGTGGTGCGGATGTAAACGCAAAGGACAATCAAGGACTGACGCCTTTGTTTTTTGCCATAGTATTTGGGCATTTAAAAGTAGCACAGCTGTTGGTCGATAATGGGACAAATGTCAACGACTATCAGCTATTTCGAGCCATTAATTTTTTGGTTTCTCTCTACGTTCCTGACTCCGAAAAAATACAATTGGTCTTGGATCTACTCTTGAATAATGGTGCAAACCTAGATGAACCCGACCCGAAGGGAAATGGGCCATTACATTGGGCTGTGGAGGACCTTTGTTTGGTCACAGTACAATTGTTCGTTGGGCGGGGCGCAAATGTGAATGCGACGAATCATAGGGGGCAAACACCCCTCGATCTGGCCATTGAAAATAGGGATGTTTTTTCAGAACGGATGAAAGAAGGCAAAGATTGGGAAAAAAAGAAAAATGAAGAGAAGAAAATCGCCTATGAGGAAATCATAGAATTTCTGCAATCCCATGGGGCGACGGAGGGAAATGGTGCCTAAAATTGTTCCAGGAAGCGGAGGTCATTCTGGTAAAACAGTCGGACGTCATCGATGCCATAGGCGAGCATCGCCAGGCGTTCGATGCCGAAACCGGCGGCGAAGCCGGAATATTTTCCAGGATCGATGTGCACCGCTTCTAAGACATTGGGATCGACCATGCCACAACCTAAAATTTCAATCCACTGATGGCTCAACTTTCCCACGCTTGGTGAACGAAAATCAACTTCAAAACTGGGTTCCGTAAAAGGGAAAAAGCTGGGACGGAAACGCGTTTCCGTTTTCGATCCAAACAGTACCCTGAGAAAATGATCCAAGGTCGACTTTAAATCGCAAATGGTCACATTTTCATCGACGCAGAGGACTTCAAATTGGTGAAAATTAGCGCTATGGGTCGCATCGACCGTATCCCGGCGAAAAGTACGCCCGGGGGCTACGATATAAATGGGTGGTTTTTCCCTGAGCATGGTACGAATTTGCACCGTCGAAGTATGGGAACGGAGAAGATAGCGCTCCCGGCCGTGTTTTGCCGTTGAATTTACGGCGATGTCCTCGGAAAGGAAAAACGTATCCATGGCTTCACGGGCGGGATGGGAATCGGGGGTATTGAGCGCATCGAAGCAAAACCATTCCGTCTCGATTTCGGGACCATCCGCGGTAACAAATCCAATTTGATTAAAAATTTCTTCCAGCCGTTGGCACATTTTGGTCAGCGGGTGGAGGCTACCCGAAATGCGATTTCTCGACTCCAAAGTCACATCGATGGGCTCTCCCATTTTTCGACGCAGTTCCCCCGCTTCCAGCGCTCCCAACTTTTTTTGAAACAGGTTTTCAATATTAACTTTCAGATGATTAATTTTTTTTCCGAATTCGGGACGTTCTTCCGCCGTTAAATTCCCCATTTGTTTCATCGCATTGCGAAGGAGACCATTGCTTCCCAAATAGGATGCTTTAAGTTCTTCGAAGGCGGCTAGGGAAAGAATGGATTCTAATTTTTCATCCACTTCACCGATTAGATCATCACTCAATGCTTGCATGTCCCGGCATTTATAGATATTTTTTCAAAAATTCAAGGAAGACTCGTCAAAAAACACAAAAGTGTTTAATTTTTCTTGAAAAAATGAATCTTCTGTCGATAATAGGCCACGTACAAATATTTTACGAAAAGCACATGAAAAAATGGCTTGTCAGCATCATTTTTCAAATTGTTTCGTTGTCCGCACTTTTAGGGGCAACGGGAGTGGTAGATCCCCATCCCAATTTCCCATCCAATGGGGACATTCCCCAAGCCTTATTGCCCGCGCTTGCCCCCGTCGAAACCGGAAATTATTGGAAAATTATTCTTTTTTCATCCCTTGCAATTATCCTTTCTTTCTTGATTTTGATCCTATGGCTTCGCCGCCGTCGGGTTTTCCCAGCTCATTCGCTCACCCCTTTCCAGCAATTTCTCAGGGACCTACATCGCGCTAAATTACATATCCGGACGGAGGATACAAAGGAATTTTGTTCCGCGCTTTGTTTGGCCTTAAAATCTTATCTGCAACGGGAATACCAACTGCCCATAACCTGTCGCACAACGGAAGAATTTTTGAGACTATTTAGTAAATCCTCTAAATTTTCGTGGGATATCGTCAGCAATCTAACGGATATCTTGCAGTACTCCGATCAAGCTAAATTTGCGGGAAAAAGCTTTTCCTTCGATCTTCACAGGGATTTGTTTCTCAAAACTTGTTTTTTCATTCGTGAAGTGAAGCGCATTCGCCGCTCAGCAAAACCTAAAATTGCCGAAAAATGATAAACACCTTTGAGTTTCACAGTAAAGAGTTTTTGTGGCTATTTCTGCTTTTGCCACTCATTGCCTATATTTGCAAACGTTGCAAAAAGCGATCGACGCTCTCCTTTCCCTACATCGAAATTTTAAAAAAAGTGGCCGGTTCTCGTCCATTGAAGTCGCAGCGCATTTTGACCTTTTTGCGTTTTTTGGCATTGATTGCCATAATTTTCGCCCTGGCGCGTCCCCAACTCATCCATCGCTTTACGGAATCGAATTCGAGCGGTGTAGATATTATGCTAGCCGTTGATATTTCCTCTTCCATGATGGGGCTTGATTTTCAGGAAACAAGGGAGCAAAAGATAACAACACGTCTGGATATCGCCAAACAAGTTACCAATGAATTCATTGAAAATCGCCCCGACGATCGCATCGGGATGTGTGCCTTTGCCGGGAGTGCCTATCTCGTCAGTCCCGTCACCATGAATCACCATTGGTTAAAGGAAAACTTAAAGCGCCTGCACATCGGATTGGTCGAGGATGGAACGGCGATTGGAAATGCCATCGCCACCTGCGTCAATCGCCTAAAAAAATCTGAATCTAAAACGAAACTTATCGTTCTTCTCACCGATGGTGGTAATACGGCGGGGAGTATCGCCCCACCCATCGCAACGGAAGCCGCTGCCGCCTTGGGAATCAAAATTTATACCATTGGTATCGGTAAAAAAGGGATCATACATTTCGCCTATCCCGATAGGGACGGCAATGTGATTATGGATCGCCTGGGTCGGCCACTAACGGTACAGGCATCATCCGATCTCGATGAAACCTTACTGGAAGCAATCGCCCAAAAGACGGATGGGCAATTTTTTCGCGCAGAAAACCGGAAGCAACTGAGCGATATCTACACTAAGATCGACCAATTGGAAAAAACGGAGGTGAAAGTTAAACAATTTGCTACCGTCGAAGATTTTTTTATTTGGCTCATTGGATGTGCACTCCTTCTCCTCCTATTGGAGTGTTTTTTACGCCATTCAAAGTTTCAGAGAATACCATGAAAATTGGAAATACATTGCTTTTATTTTTACTGCCGCTGTGGATTCTTCTAACGCTTTCCATGATTGGGTGGGGACAGAGGCGGCGATCGCGTCGACTGCGTAGAATCGTAGCCCAACGGCTCTCTCCCCTGCTGCTTTCAAACTACAGTGAAGGGAAACAAAATCTAAAGAATTTACTATTCCTATGTGCCATTGCACTCATTGGGTTCGCATTGGCGGCCCCCAAATGGGGCTATAGGGAGGAAGAGCGCTATGTGAAGGGAATCGATCTATTGGTCGCCGTAGACGTTTCAAAAAGTATGCTGGCTGAGGATATTAAACCGAATCGCCTGGAACGGACCAAACTGGCCATTTTGGATCTCATCAAATCCTTTGCGGGCCATCGCACCGGATTAATCGCATTTTCGGGAAATTCCTTTCTCCAATGCCCCCTTACCCTCGACCACAATGCATTTATCCAAAGTTTAAATGCCCTGGATACGGACACCATTCCCCTACCGGGAACGGCTATTAATGCGGCAATTGAACTGGCCGAAAAGGTCTACGATCAAACCCCAAATCAGAAATTACTATTTCTTTTTTCCGACGGCGAGGAATTGGCTAATAGTGCCATCGAAGGGGCTCAACGGGCAAAGAGAAAAGATATCCGCATCTATACCGTGGGCATCGGATCGGCGGAAGGCACCACAATTCCCATGGCGGAAGGTAAAAGTAAAAAAGTAAAACCGCTCTGCGACAGAAACGGACAAATTGTCAAAACGGCTCTCGATGAAAAAACATTGAAAGAAATCGCCGAAATAACGAATGGCCAATACTATCACCTATCGCCTGCGGCTCTATCCCATCTACAAAGAGACATACACGCCAATTTTCCCATCCTCAAAGAAACTTCCAAAGAAAATAAATATACGGAAAAGGTCTACCAGGAGCGCTACCAATTATTTTTGCTTTTGGGATTTCTCCTTTTGATCCTCGAAATGCTACTACAAACCTACAAGAAGCCCGAAAAATATTCCATTTCAATCTACTATAAACTTTCATTGCTCATCTTTTTCTGCTTGCTCCCCTTAAATGGTCTTTTGGCAAAGGAAAGTGGCGGGGAAATTTTTTATAAAAATGGAGACTTTGAAAAAGCACTCGCATTCTACAACGAACGGTTATTGAAAAAACCAAATGTCCCGGAATTGCTCTACAATAAGGGGACGACTTGTCTCGCCCTAAAGCAATACGAAGAAGCCGTGGATTGTCTTAAAAAATCCATTGCCAATGCCCCCATAGAGTTGCAAAAAAAAGCCTTTTATAACCTGGGAAATGCACTCTTTGAAGGGGGAAAAATTTTACCGGATCCCAAAAAAGTTTTAGAAAAATGGAAGGAAAGTTTGCGTCATTTTCAGTCTGCGATCGATTTAGATAGGCAATTTGAGGAAGCCAAAAAGAACGCAAAATACGTGGAAGAAGAAATCAAAAAGCTAGAAGAACAGCAAAAAAAACAGGATCAGGATCAAAAGGATCAGGATCAAAAGGATCAGGATCAAAAGGATCAGGATCAGAAGGATCAGGATCAGAAAGATCAGGATCAAAAGGATCAGGACCAAAAGGATCAGGATCAGAAAGATCAAAATCAAAAGGATCAGGATCAGAAGGACCAGGATCAAAAGGATCAGGATCAGAAGGATCAGGATCAGAAGGATCAGGATCAGAAGGATCAGGATCAAAAGGATCAGGATCAAAAGGATCAGGATCAAAAGGATCAGGATCAGAAGGACCAGGATCAGAAAGATCAGGATCAGAAAGATCAAGATCAGAAGGATCAGGATCAAAAGGATCAGGATCAGAAAGATCAAGATCAGAAGGATCAGGATCAAAAGGATCAGGATCAAAAGGATTCAAATGGCTTTGATCCCCAGGAAAATATGCCTGAAAATCACAAAATGACGAAAAAAGAAGCCTTTGAATTACTCGATTCCCTAGAAAATGATGAAAAAACATTGCCTTTGAA
>JAIRYA010000016.1 GCA_031268005.1 Puniceicoccales bacterium
TCGCAAACATTTTCCGTGACCAATAAACCATTTGTAATTTTTTATGTCTATGGATGGATTAAAATAATGTTACGAAAGGCAATAGAAAACGAGGGCAAAAGCCCTCGCAAAAATTTTATAAAACGATGGAACCACTAAAATGAAAGTTCAATTGCAGAGGAGAACCACACACTGTACTTTTTGGAATTTACATCGTTAATCCACGAATCCTTAGCGGCATTGTTGTGGGAGAATGCAATACCAGCACGCGCCTTTGTATTATCATTCAAGGAATACACCAAATCGGCATTTAAGCCCACATAGAACCAATCCTTTTTCTCGAATAAGTTGTTCGTAGCATCGCCAAAGTTAAGTTCCTGCTCTTCCCCTTCATTATTTTTTTCATTTTCTTCCGAATTTAAATTAGCAAAGGTAACCGGCGTTGTACGACTAATACCATAGGGCCTATTGGCACGGCTATAACCGACTTTGGCGCCGAGATTAATGGCAAATCCATTTGCCCCAAAAGTTCCCAAATCAAAGGTATGACTAATGCGTCCTTCAAGATTAGCTTTTTTTTGAGTAAAATCGTAGGTAAAATAAAGCTGAGGATTCACGGGGGCATCGATCATGAGGCCTAGATAAATCTCATGATAAGTCCGCTTTTTTGAAATAGTATTGATATTTTTATCGTCATCTGTTTCTTCTTTCACTAGTTTAAAAGCTTTGCCTCCAACTTTTTTCACACTGGAACTTTTGAGTCCACGGCGTAAAGTATAGCCGAAATCGACTGTGAGTATATCGGTAACGTCGTAGAAACATCCTAGATAGGGCGCTAATTCATTCACATTTCCCTTGGAAGAATTCAATTTCAGGAATGAATCTAAACCAAAATATAACCCACCCGCATCAAATACGGGGGCACTAATTTCCAAACTTGGAAAAAAATGCTGATCTGCCAAACGACGACCTTCGGAGACCCGTGCCGTGTTGAACTCGACTTTTGCATCAATATTAAGATCTGACAAAATAGTCGAGGCAGATTCCTCAGAACTCCCCCAAAGACCACCTACTGTCAGTAAACTACTTGTAATTACTAATAACTTATTCATTCTGTATTCCTTTTCTAAATTAAAAATGCCTCAGAAACTTTATAAAAATCCCTAAGATTATGAAGGCATAGTATTTTGATTCCCTCAAATAAGTCAAGAACTTATATGCATAATTATGCGTAAAATGCAAAAAAATAAATATAACAGGAATGGTGAAATGGGGAAGAAATGAAAATAATGAAGCGTTAGAAGGATAAAAAAAGGTTTGGAAAAGGAAAATAAAAATATTTTAGACCGAAGCCTTGTAGTGTTTACATTCATTCACTGTCTTTTTTTGCTTCCACCAATAATTTCATCTTGACTTTTGGCCATATTTAGTACTGCCCGAGTCACTTTTGTGCTAGCAAAATAAATCTATCGACTGCAAACGCTTTGCTTCAACGCCTTAATTTTTAAAAAAACATTATGTAAATAAAATAAATTTACTTATTCTGGTGGGCCCTGCGGGATTCGAACCTGCGACCAAGGGATTATGAGTCCCCTGCTCTAACCACTGAGCTAAGAGCCCAGAATTTTTTCATACTCAAGTTTCCTCTTTTTTTTTCAAGGTTAAATTTAGCCTTTATCATAATTTTCATTTTATTTCATAGAAACATGGACAATTTTTTCCATGGGCTATTGCATCCCAAAGCCTACGCCGTGCATTCCGATGGCAATGGCGTTGTCGCGCTCTACAAACCGTGCGATATTATGTCCATCCCCAACGAAGATCACCAAATTAAACAAAAAAATTTACTTCGCGTTCCCTATGATTCCAAGCAGCGCTGCTATTTTTTTCCTCGCAATCAAAAATTTTTCCTATTGAATCGTTTGGATGCACCAACTTCTGGGCTTTTAATCGGTTGCTTTGACCAGGAAATCGCAAATATTATCCGCGAGTGCTTTTTCAGGCGAGTGGTTCAAAAAACATACTGTGCCCTAACATCTTACCGAAAAATAGCGCAAGTGGGTGAATTTCGCGATTTTCTAGAGGAACGATCCGAGCGTAATCATTTGCGTGTGCATCGGGGAACCGGCAGCGAAGCCCTGGCAAAATATTGTATTGAAGAAGAGATAAAAATGGGGGAAATTCCCGTGCTGCGGCTGCGTTTGGAGCCGATTACGGGGAGAACCCATCAATTGCGTATCCAGTGCGCTTTGCGAAAAATGCCGATTGTTGGTGATAGGACCTACGGCGATTTTTCATTAAATAAAAAATTATGGGCGATTTTTCCCCAAAAAAGACTCTATTTACAGTCCCGTATCATAGAATTTTCTTACAAATTTAATGGAAAAGAATATTTATTTTCATCCGAAATTCCCCGTGAATTTTAGGCATTTTCATGTGGAAATGCACTTTTATTTTACCAACCGGATTTGGCTTCACCCTATCCCGTTTTCCTTCCTCCGCTTCCATTTTCCGGGAAAGCTAAAATGGAAAATGAAAAAGAAGAACTTGCCATTCTCGTCTTTCATTTAGTCTCCTAATTTCGCGTTCACGCCTATTCATTTAATAGATCGGGGCGTAGTTTTTGGGTGCGTTCGAAGCGTTGCCGTTGGCGCCACCCTTCGATGGCCCGGTGATCTCCGCTCAGCAAAACCTCTGGAACGGCCATATTTTCGAAAATTCTCGGCTGCGTGTATTGGGGGAAGGTCAGCAATCCGTCGGCGAAGGAATCCTGCCCAAGGGAGGTTTCATTGCCTAAAACTCCAGGAATATGACGGCAAATGACGTCGATTGCGACCGCTGCGGCCAGGGTGCCATTTGTTAAAACATAGTCGCCGATGGAGAGTTCCAAATTAATGTAACGATCGCGGATGCGTTGATCGATGCCCTCGTAATGCCCCGACAGGAAAATAATGTGCGGTTTTTGTGCCAATGCCTTCGCCACATTTGTTTTTAGGGGAATGCCATCGGGACAGAGAAAGACGGTGTAAGTTCCTTCTCCCCCGAGCTCATTGATGGCGCGGGCGATGGGTTCGGGTTGGAGAACCATCCCGGCACCACCTCCGAAAGGACGGTCATCGACTTTGAAATGTTTGCTACTAGACCACTGCCGTAAATTATGGGAGCGGTATTGTAGGAGTTGTTTTTTTTGGGCGCGGGCGATGATTGAAGCATTTAGGAAGCCATCGAGCATTTCGGGAAAAAGTGAGATGAGATCGATAATCATTTTCATGGATTACAAGTATCGAAGCCATTATTTCAAGCCACTTTCGATGGCTTTAGGCAAAAGCAATTCCCCAAATGCGACACACTCCCCTCCCCATACTTCACAGCCTTGCTTCGGCTTCTTACATTGTCAACTGTTCTTTTTTCTGGAAATTTTTTTTAGATTTCCCCACATCGGTAAAAAACTCAATTCAACGACTTCTATCCGCTGACCAAATACTCCGGGGACAATAACCATTTCATCCATACCACCACAATCATCATTGCGCTGCCCGTGGGCATGCCCCGTTACAATGATCCTTTGTTCCATGGTGGACAAATAGTTGCCCTTATTTTGGCTGTCCTTTTCCACTTTTTTCCACACATCGCTAAATGTCCTCGTTCCCTCATGGGCCAACAGGAATAAAACCGAACTATCCATTTTATTTTTGACGGCATTTCTAATATTATCTATGAATACCTGATCGTGGGCCTCCGTTGTTTTTTCTACGCCGTAGAAATGATCCCTACCATAGCCATATAAAGATTTTCCTTTAAAAAAAGCATTTTTAAAAATTCTTGTCGTGCAATAGCCGACGAAAATTATTTGCCCAAGTCTAGCGGAAGGTTTTATAAATTCCACGAGTCCATCCCTTGGCTCGCCGTAACCCATAGGAACATCCGGCTTTTTCGCTTTCAAATTGCTGACCACTTGGAATCGTTCGCCTACCCTATCCCTTATTTTTTTAAAAAAACGGGCAAGCAAATGGGCGTACTCGAACATAACTTCATGATTTCCTATGTTAAAAACTACGCCTATTTTTAAATTGTCGCCCATGAGATTTATAAAAAAATCTGCCAAACCCCCGGGAGAAAGGAAATGATTCTCATGGAAAGCGTAGAGGTCCTCACCCATTCCTATGTTATCTATGGTGGCGGTATACATTGGGTTGTATTTCGTGAATATGTCTCCATTAACGACGAGGATAACTTCATCATTCGTTTCACATAACTCCTTTACTCTAACTCCGATTTTTGGATAAATTTGATCATTGCAGTGCAAATCGGTAACGCAGGCAACGGCAATTTTTTTTTCCGTAGACGTGGAATTTTCCCGGAAAAAATTGCTTATGTTCCACATAATATATGTGAATCCGATGATGAGAATCACCTTCAAACTACTTAATCCTTTATTCATAGCACATTTGGTGCAAAAGTATTTTTAAAACTGTCAATGCTTTCTACCGGCATTTTTAGTCAAACTGCTTTCAAATGCGTAAAAAATTTGATTGACGAACGAAAAACGATGATACCGTTTGGCTAAAGATGAACTATTTGGTTTATTTTTAATGTTAAAAAAATATATAAATTTCACCGTAAAGCAAGAAAAATTTCGAAAACTATCAAATGATCCCGAGGAATGTATCGATTTTTCCACCAATGACTATTTAAGTCTCTCTAAAAATAGGGAAGTCATCGAGGCCGGTTGCAAGGCGGCTCAGCAATATGGTTCGGGTAGTACGGGATCGAGATTGCTCTCCGGGAATAAGCCCCTATTTGTTGAGTTTGAAAAAATCATTG
>JAIRYA010000023.1 GCA_031268005.1 Puniceicoccales bacterium
AAAGGAAATGCCAGCGATGGACTTTGGAAGAAGATCGCCTATTAGGGGATGCGGTAAACCGCTATGGTACAGAAAATTGGAATCAAATTGCTTCTCAGATACCCGACCGAACGTATAACGGCGTTATATGTCGCTGGTGCATTCTTTTGGAAAGGCAAAAAAATTTAAATGCCGGAAATGTGGACGAAAAAAATCCATCTTTTCCCGGAAAACGGATGAAAAAGTATTGGCAGGAGGAAGAAGATAACTTGTTGCGGAATATGGTAGAGCAAAATGGCCCACAAAACTGGAAACAAATTGCCGCCGAAGTACCTGGCCGAACGGCCAAGCAATGCAGAGAGCGCTGGATAGAACAACTCGATCCCACCCTAAAGCATGGGGATTGGACTGAAGAGGAGGATCAACTTCTGATAGAACAACACCAATTATGGGGAAATAGATGGGTTAAAATCGCACGAAATTTTCCGAATCGAAGGGATAATGACATTAAAAATCGATGGAATACTTACTTTCTAAAAAGAAAACGCACAAATCCACGAATAAATCAGCCTTCTCCGGAGTCCTGGGGAACGGCCTCAAGTTTCGATTTTTTTGATTATTCATTCGACACGGAAAATGGGGACTGGTAAGCCTCATTGGAGCAATGAACGCAAAGTGGAGATATTCATAAAAACTAAATGTAGTTTCCTGTGGTGGAAGATGATGGACCCCTGTTAGCAACTCCTTGCCTGTGAATTTTGTTTCTATTAATTTTTTTATTTATTTGGTTTAGCATTTCCGCTGAAATTTTATTTGCATAGTTGCAAGTGTTACTATAATATGGCTTCCAATGGAGCGAAAGTGTATGAAAAATATGGTACTCGTCCTTTGGGGCATTTTTTTAATGTTTGCAACGTCTGCGGTCTATCCATCATCGGAAAGCGATGGACACACAACGGGATCAGAAAGGAAATGTCAGCGATGGACTTTGGAAGAAGATCGCCTATTAGGGGATGCGGTAAGCCGCTATGGCCCAAAAAATTGGAAGAAAATTGCTTCTCAAGTGCCTAACCGTACGAGTAGGCAATGCAGAGACCGCTGGATAGAGTATCTCGATCCCACCCTAAGGCATGGGGATTGGACCGAAGAAGAGGATCAACTTCTGATAGAACAACGCCAATTATTGGGAAATAAATGGGCTAAAATCGCACAAAATTTTCCCAATCGAACGGGTAATGAAATTAAAAATCGATGGTACAGTCGCTTTTCAAAAAGAAAGCCCCCAAATCCACAAATAAATCAGCCTCCTCCGGAGTCCTGGGGAACGGTCTCAAGTTTCGATTTTTTTTGATTATTCATTTGGCACGGAGAATGGAGACTGATAGGCCTCATTGGAGCAATGAACGCAAAGTGGAGATATTCATAAAAACTAAATGTGGTTTCCTGTGGTGGAAGATAATGAACCCCAGTTAGTAACTCCTTGCCCGTGAATTTTGTTCCTATTAATATTTTTTTATTTATTTGGTTTAGCATTTCCGCTAAAATTTTATTTGCATAGCTGCAGGGGTTACTATAATATGGCCTTCGATGAATCAAAATTATATAAAAAATAGGTTAGTCATTCTTTGGGGCCTTTTTCTAATATTTGCAGCGTCCGCGGCCTATGCGTCGTCGGAAAGCGATGGACACACAACGGGATCAAAAAAGAAATACCAGCGATGGAATTTGGAAGAAGATCGCCTATTAGGGGATGCGGTAAACCGCTATGGCCCAAAAAATTGGAATCAAATTGCTTCTCAAGTCCCTAACCGTACGAGTAGGCAATGCAGAGACCGCTGGATAGAACAGCTCGATCCCAAGGTAAAGCATGGGAATTGGACCAAAGAAGAAGATGATTTTATTATTGCGTTTGTTGAAAAAAATGGCCATGAATGGTCCCAATGTGCTGAAAAATTCCCAAATCGAACGGATAATAGCATTGAAAATCGATGGTACTCCAATCTTTCGAAACGGCAAAAAAAAGGAGCAAAGAAAAAAAATTCCAAATTTATTTTAGATTTAGATTATATCCCAAGTGATGAGGAAACATTCGAATTTATTTCAAATGATCAGCATTCCGAGAAGTTAAGTACTGGAAATGTGGACGAAAAAAATCCATCTTTTCCCAGAAAACGGACGAAAAAGTACTGGCAGGAGGAAGAAGATAACTTGTTGCGGAATGTGGTAGAGCAAAATGGCCCACAAAACTGGAATCAAATTGCCGCTCAAGTACCTGGCCGAACGGCCAAGCAATGCAGAGAGCGCTGGATAGAGTATCTCGATCCCACCGTAAAGCATGGGGATTGGACTGAAGGAGAGGATCAACTTCTGATAGAACAACGCCAATTATTGGGAAATAAATGGGCTAAAATCGCACGAAATTTTCCGAATCGAAGGGGTAATGAAATTAAAAATCGATGGTACATTCACCTCTCTAAAAAAATCATCCAAATCCACAAATAAATCAGCTTCTTTCGGAATTGCGGGAAAATCCAATTCAAACACCCCGACCGAAGTTGGCAAAATCCAACTTTTTAAATTGTTCATTTGACATAGCGAATGGGGATTTGTATCCACCGCTGAGCAAAAAATGTAAAATAAAAATATTCGCAAGAACTGAATGTAATTCCCATGGCGGGAAATAGTGAATTTAATTCAGCGAGCCCTTGCCCGTGAATTTTGTTTCTATCAATATTTTTTTATTTATTTGGTTTAGCATTTCCGCTAAAATTTTATTTGCATAATTGCAAATATTTCTAAAATTGAACTCCCAATGGAGCGAAAGTGTATGAAAAATATGGTGCTCGTTCTTTCGGGCATTTTTTTAATGTTTACAACGTCTGCGGCCTATCCATCGTCGGAAAAAAGTGTGCACATATCAAGAAAAACAAAGGAAGGCCAGCAATGGACTGAAGAAGAAGATCAACTATTGGAAAATTTGGTAGAACAAGAGGGCATAGACAGTTGGAATAAAGTTGCCCTCCAAATGCCTGGCCGCAAGGGCAAACAATGCCGAGAACGTTGGCTAAATGTGATACATCCTAGTATTAATCATGCCCCTTGGACCAAAGAAGAAGATGATTTTATTATTGCGTTTGTTGAAAAAAATGGCCATAAATGGTCCCAATGCGCCCAAGAACTTTCCGGCCGAACGGATAATGGCATTAAAAATCGGTGGCACGTTCTCTTGAGACAGCAAAAAAAAATAGAAAAACGCCAAATGATTAGAGACAAAACAGAAAAAAAACTCACAAAAAATGATGTAAAAAATTCCGAATCCATTCGCCAGGAAACATCCGAATTTATTTTAGATTTAGATTATATCCCAAGTGATGAGGAAATGTTCGAATTTATT
Organism: Puniceicoccales bacterium; assembly: GCA_031268005.1. Taxonomy (GTDB): domain Bacteria; phylum Verrucomicrobiota; class Verrucomicrobiia; order Opitutales; family LL51; genus LL51. The sequence continues at coordinate 3,374 of JAIRYA010000023.1, forward strand.
TCAAATGATCAACATTCCGAAAATTTAAGCACAGGAAGTGTGGACGAAAAAAATCCATCTTTATTCGGAGAACGGACGAGAAAGTATTGGCAGGAGAGTGAAGATGAGTTGCTATTGGATACGATATGGCGATATGGCGCAGAAAACTGGAAGCAAATTGCCAACGAAGTACCTGGCCGAACGGCCAAGCAATGCCGAGAGCGCTGGATAGAGCAACTCGATCCCATCCTAAAGCATGATGATTGGACTGAAGAAGAGGATCAACTTCTGATAGAACAACACCAATTATTGGGAAATAAATGGGCTGAAATCGCACAAAATTTTCCGAATCGAACGGATAATCAAATTAAAAATCGATGGTATACTCACCTTTCATTCTCTGCCGAAGCAATGGGTGAAAAATAGAAGTATTTGCAAAAATTAAATATAAAATGCTTCACTGGTGGGAGATAGTGGACTCGAACCACCGACCCCTTGCGTGTGAAGCAAGTGCTCTAACCAGCTGAGCTAACCCCCCATTTTTTTTCTAAGAAATTTTTCAAATCTTTGTCTATCTCTATCTTCTTTCCTTTCATGGTCAAACTTTATTTTGATGTGAAATTTTATTTTATCTTCAAAGTCAAAGAATCCTATGCCTATCGGTTGGGTGAGAGTTTCTTGCATTTTATTTTCTGTTTTCTCCGCTTTCTCCATCATTTTTCTCTCTTTGATAGGTTTCTAGTAGGTGTTCTATCTTCGAAATTTCCGGATGTTCGGGCGATGCCAATTTCAAAAATTTTTCGTAGGAATGTTTTGCGCCCATCGCATCGCTCATGTACACTTCTTTTGCCCGTGCCCATGCAAGGCGAATATCGGCATCTCGAGGAAATTTTTGCTTAATTTCTTTCAAAATACGCACATAATCCGCGCTACTATGTGTCCGCAAAACGATATCCAGATAGGTTAGGTGAAAATCAACGTGATCCGGACTGAGTTTAATGGCTTCCTGGATCGCCATTTCCGCCCTATCGTATTTATTCATCTTCAGGAGGCAATGGGTCAGATTCGTCCAGGCATCCACATTTTTATCCTCCAACCCCAATATTTTCCACAAAATCGCGATCGCTTCCTCATAATCGCCCCTATCCTTAGCCCTTTGAATATCAATTTTTAGCGCTTCTATTTTTTCATTTTTTCCGGTCTTTGAATCCGGAGAAAGCTCTTGAAGTTCGGGGATTAAATTTTCAGAAATCGGAAGATTTTGTGGGATTTCTTCCGTAGCAAACATGGGTAAAATAGCCCTATCAAAACGAATTTCAACGGCATTCAATGCGGTCCAAGCTTTTTGCCTAGCTTTTAAACTTTCCATGAGCGCTTCTAGGGAAATACCACCGATGGTTTTCACGCCAAGGTCCCATAAAATGCTCCCCGTTTCCCGCAGAGCGTCCCAATCGTTGAGCAGTAAACTAATTTTCCAGAGTCCTTCCAATGCGGTTAAATTGTTTTTTTCATAGCCCAGAGCTGAAAGATACCAATTACGCGCTTGAATGTAATTTCCAAATTCAAGGAAAAGCTCTGCGATTTGCCTGTGGACGGCGAAATCATTTGCGGCATGGTTGACGAAAATCTCCAATGCCTTTTTCTTTTTACCAATGGCTAGGAAGGTATTGGCGTATTTGATTTGGATTTCATTATCTTCCGGCAATGCTTCCAGGTAGCACTTGTAGGAGAGGAGCGCCTGTTCGCGATCATTTAGTTTTTCGTAAATTTCAGCGGCTTTCAGATAGCAGTAATATTTTAATTCCGACAAACCCGCTGCCTGTTCAAGGTAAAATACCGCCAGCTCTTCATCCCCATTTAATGAACAGGCCGAAGCAAGTAATTCTGAGATTTCGCCACTGTAATTTCCGGTTCTCCGAACATATTCTTCGAGTAATCCTATGGCTTCCGTGGGATGGGCGGAGTCAATGTATTCCCTGGCTTTAAGCATGTAAACCTCGGGATCATCGCTAAGCTCAACCCTATCCTGATCTTGCCAGCAGCCGACGAGCAATCCTAAACACAATAGCACTCCAAACCTATGAAACATTCTCTTCCGATATTTTATAGGCTAAGGAGTTGGCGCTGCAATGCAATAGTGGATATTTGCAAGATTTTGTTTTAAAACGGGAATAATTAATCAATATCTGTATCCAATCCCATGGAAAAAGGGGATCCAATGTATCAAAATGCCCTCCAACAAATGGGGAAAAAATAAATCTTGTAGGGAGTGTGTGCCATTGATAATTTCCAGACATGCAAGGGAATTATCAAGTGATTGCGCGCCGCTGGCGGCCTCGGCGCTTTGGCGAACTGGTTGGCCAGGAACCCATCGTCAGAACGCTGGAAAATGCAATTCGTCTCCATAAAATAGCACACGCCTTTCTATTTATCGGGCCGAGGGGGACGGGGAAAACGTCCATGGCCCGTCTCCTCGCCATGGCGCTCAACGCTCCGGATCATCCCTCCAGCGAGGCCGATCCCGACCGGGAACCTTGCCGTTCGATCTTTGAAGGACATTGCATGGATGTCATCGAAATCGATGGTGCTTCCAATAATTCCGTGGAACAAATCCGCAGTTTGCGGGAAGAATGCCAGTATGCGCCCACTTCCTGCCGCTTCAAAATTTACATCATCGACGAGGTGCACATGCTTTCCCAGTCCGCCTTCAATGCCCTACTTAAGACTCTGGAGGAACCGCCGGAGCACGTAAAATTTATTTTTGCCACGACGGAAGCCTATAAAATTCCCCAGACCATTATTTCCCGCTGCCAACGCTTCGAATTTAAACCCATTTCGGAGGCGATTATCATTCAAAAATTGCAACAAATTGCCCAGCGGGAAAATATTCAGGCCGAGCCCCTCGCACTCCAAGCCATCGCACGCATCGCCGATGGTGGAATGCGGGACGCGCAATCCATTCTCGACCAAATCACTTCCTTTGGAAATAATGTAATAGAGGAAAGGGACGTTATCGATGCCTATGGACTCGTTTCGGCGGAAAAACTTTCGACCATTATGCACTGCGTTGAAAATGCCGATTACGGAGGTATTATTCGCCTGGCGGAGCAATTGAACCACTGCAACTTCACGGGCATTTTATTGGACATCGAAAAACAATTGCGCTCAAAACTGTTTACCCTGAAAAATTCAGTTGAAATTGCCAAAACACTGAAATTTCTCGACATTATTGTCTCAGCCAAGGATGCCACACGGAATAGCAATGCCCCGGAAGTTATGTTTCAACTCACCCTATTTCGGGCCATCGAAGCGCTAGAGCGACGCTCCATCGATCAAATTATTACTTTGCTTCGCAGAATGCAGAATATTTCTGGGGATTGCGGGGAAGATCACCCTCCACGGATGCCTGCGGAAGGCGAAGGTTCTCGGATCAATGATTCCGAATTCGGCGGTACGCCACCGTCTCCTCTTAGTCGAGAATCGGAAGGGGAGGGGGGAGGATCGCCCACGGAAGAAAATTGCGATGGGGAAAAATTGGAGGATGGGGCAAATTTCAATCAACTTCCAAAAGGTACCCGCGAAAAGTTAAAAAATCTCTTTCACATCGAAGAGTAATAAAAAATAAGCTTTTCTAAAGTAAAAAAAAATTTACCCTAAGAAACATATGGATGTGAAAGAAAAAATTAATCAGTTTTGTCAGAAAATTGAAGTCATGGCGCGGGAAATATCGATCAATAACCTCGATTTTGCCTTTCCCTTACCGAAAACAAATCTGTCGATTTTGACCGTGATTTACAAATCGGCGTTGGAATTATATGTCACCGATGCGGCCTGTTTAGAAATTTTAGAGCGCCTATTTACGGCCAGTGAAAATCAGGATATCCAAAGCGCATTGATGGGAGTTAGCGAAAATGAAATTCAAATTCTCGGCAACTTTGCGGAAACATTTATGTTATCCGGCAAAGTTGCCGAATCGGCCAAGTTATTTCAATTTTTGACGCTACTATGCCCCAGGGGCGCACCCAATCCCTACGTCTATCTCCGCCTCGCCGAATCGCTTTCGCTGCTCAACATTGATACGGGGTCGCAGATGTATGATTTTATTTTGAATGTATTTCCGGATAATCCATCGATCATTCTTTCTGCGGCAAAATGTTACTACGAAAATGAGCGCCCCAAGCGCGCCCTCCGCATTCTCACCCATGGCAAAGAAATCTGCGAACGCCACAGCGAAAGCAATCCCGAATTTAAAAAATTCCTCGATCTCATTTCACCGGAACTGCTCAAAATTCAAGAAGAAGTAGGGGCAAAAAAGTAGTGGGGGCAAATTACCCACCTATTCCATTGGGCTCCTTTTCGAGAAATTTGTTTAAAAAAAAACATAGCCGAAGGAGATTATTAAATATTTCATTCAAACGTTCTAATTCGCCTAATTTTTTTGCGGATTGCAAAGGAATTGGCCCATGGAAAAAGATTCAAAAAATTCATTTCCCGCTGGAAATGGAAGGGAAGCTTTTACTTGAAGCTATCTTTTATTTTAGAGAACCAGGATTTGTCCCCTTCGTTGAGTGAAAGGGCAAAAGCTTCCAGTTTAGCGCGCTGATCGGAAGTTAGTTTCCTGGGAACCTCGATTTCGATGTGTACCAATTGATCCCCCCGCTGGGATGTGGAAAAATTGGGCATGCCATATCCCCGCATGCGTAAAATCGAGTGGGGTTGTGTTCCCGCGGGAATTTGTAAAACGGCTTCCGCATCGATCGTTTTGATATTAATTTCACCGCCAAGCGCCGCCAGGGTAAAGGGAACGGAAAGGTTACAGTGGAGGTGGTCGCCATCCCGCTCGAATCGCTTCCCGGGCTTTATAAAAATAACGACAAATAGATCGCCGCGCTGCCCTCCTCGGGTACCGGCTTCCCCGAAACCATTGAGGCGCAATTTCATTCCATGGCTAATTCCCGCTGGAATTTTTATCTTTGTTTTCGTCGAATCGGCGACGCATCCCATTCCCTGGCAATGGCGACAGGGATGGGTAATTTTTGTCCCCGCTCCTTGGCAATCGGGACAGGTCTGGCGCATGGAAAAAAATCCCTGGGACATCGTTAGAACACCGCTACCACGGCAGGTCGCACAGGTTACTGATTTCGATCCCTTTTCCTCACCGCTTCCCCCGCAATTTGAACAGGTTACATGGCGATCATAGCGCAAGGTTTTTTCAATTCCCGAAAAAGCTTCCTCAAGGGAAATCTCGAGATCGTAGCGCAAATCGGAGCCATCCTGCTTTGGGGAACGTTGCCGAGAGCCGCCGCCAAAAAGATCGCCAAAAATACCGCCCCCTTCACCAAAAGCTTCGCGAAAGATGTCGAAGGGATCCGCTCCACCTCCAAAGCCATTGGAACGACTCGAAGCCCCTCCGCCCCCCTTGGGATCGAAGGCGTCATGCCCATAGCGGTCGTAGGCGGCGCGCTTCTGTTCATCTTTCAGGACATCGTAGGCTTCGGAAACCTGTTTAAATTTTTCTTCGGCAAGCCTATCCCCCTGGTTTTTATCGGGGTGGTATTTAACGGCCATTTTTCGATAGGCTTTTTTGATTTCTTCTGGCGATGCATCTTTGGAGATGCCCAACAATTCGTAGTAATCTATTTTAGCCATTTATACTTCTTCTAATGGTTTTCCTTTGGATACGACAACGGAGGCAGGGCGGAGTAGGCGATCATTAAGTAAATAGCCTTTTCGGACGGTTTCGACGACATATTCCGGCAACACTTCTCCGTGGTGAATATAGGCAATGGCTTCCTGTTGTAAAGGATCAAAAGGTGTGCCTGCGGGGGCAATTTCTTTCACACCTTTATTCATTAGGAGTGTTTGTAATTGGGAAAAAATCATTTGAAAACCGGAAAGCATACTCTTATCCATTTGCGTCGATTTCAAACCCATTTCAAAATGATCGAGAATGGGTAGCAATTCTTCTATAATTGCGGCACAGGCAAATCGTCGAAGATCATCCTGGTCACGGGTAGAGCGTTTGCGAAAATTATCAAAATCTGCCTGAACGATGAGTAGTTGCTCTTTCAATTGTTGGACGCGATCATCCTGGAAAATCGGCTCCGGAATAGTTAAATTTGGAGGAATGTATTCACTTCCAGGGAAAACATGGGAAGGAATTTTTACCTCTTCCAAGGGAATACCTTCGGAAGTATTTGGTTCTGCGTTTTCGTTTTTCCCGGGATTTAATTCTTCTTTGGGAGAATTTTGGGCCCAAGTATTTTCCGGATTATGTGTTTCGGATTTCATTTTGTGATTTTTATTACTTTCTTTCTACCCTAGGCCATAGAATAATTTTTCCAGCAGGCAAACCTTTTTATTTTTCAATTTAATAGTTGCTAATTTCCTTTGGGTTTTGCGGGGTCGTTTTATTAATTTTATATTATAATATTGTCAATAAATAATTATATTTAAATTTTTTTTTTCTTGAATGGCCATAAAAATTCTACAGACTATGAAGGCTAGTGAAAAATACAAAAAATATCGTATATTTCATATTGTTTAGTTTATTAATGGATACGGCGTTGCCTGGTATTCATTTACGAGCAGGTGAAGGGGGAAAACAGCCAAATCCCGCTAAGATTCAGACGAGAAAGCCGAAAATACATTGGAATGAAGCAGAGGATCAACAACTAATCAGTTTAGTACAAGAGCATGGTACGGGGAATTGGAAAGTCATTGCTGACCAAATACCTGGCCGTAGTAATAAGCAATGCAGGATTCGTTGGTTTGATTCTCTCGATCCTTCAAAAAAGAGCGGACATTGGACTCGGGAAGAAAAGCAACAATTAATCAACTTAGTACAACAGAATGGCACGGGGAACTGGCCAGCCATTGCTACCCAAATAGCTGGCCGTACTCCTAAGCAATGCAGGGATCGCTGGTTGAATTCTCTCAATCCCTCAAACAACAAGGGGGCTTGGACTCGGGAAGAAGATCAACAACTAATCAACTTCGTAGAACAGGAAGGCACGGGGAATTGGCCAGCCATTGCTGCCCAAATAACTGGCCGTACTCCTAAGCAATGCAGGCATCGCTGGTTGAGTTCTCTCAATCCCTCAAAAAACAGAGAGCCTTGGACTCAAGAAGAAGACAAACGCCTAGTGGAGCAATTTCAAAAAATGGGAAGTAAATGGGCTCAAATCGCCAAATTTTTCCCTGACAGGATAGATAGCGACCTAAGAAATCGATGGGTCAATCATCTCTCAAAAATAAATCAACGGCGAAATCAACTAACCACAGTAAAATCAGAGCAGGGAAGTCATTCGAGTGCCCTAGTTCCATTCGGAAATCAATTCATTCCATTCGAATGGAATGAAGATCGGTTTGGAGAAAATAAAGATTGGCTTGAAAGGAATTTAAATCGTGTAGTTAGAGGCGAAGATTTTGGAGATGAAAATTTTTTGAAACGAAATTTTGGAGACGGAAATTCTGAGAACGACAATTTTTTAATAAAGCTGTTTTATTAATTTTATATTATAATATTATCAACAAATAATTATATTTTAGTTTTTTTCTTGAATGGCCATAAAAATTCTACAACCTATGAAGGCTAGTGAAAAATATAAAAAATATCATATATTTCATATCGTTTAGTTTATTAATGGATACGGCGTTAGCAATCCCTATCTCACAACTAGGTAAAGGGAGAAGACAAGCGAATTCCGCTCCTATTCGTAGGAAAAAGCGTTGGTCCCTAGCGGAGGATAAAGCATTGGTGACTTTGGTAATGCAATATGGTACAAAGAATTGGAAGCTCATTTCAGAGCAAATGATTGGCTGTACACCTAGGCAATGCAAGAATCGCTGGTTTGATTCTCTCGATCTTTCAAAAAAGAGCAGACATTGGACTCGGGAAGAAGAGCAACAATTAATCGCCTTAGTACAACAAAATGGCACGGAGAGCTGGCCAGATAAAGCCGTGCAAATACCTGGCCGTACTACTATTCAATGCAGGGAACACTGGAAAAACTGCCTCGATTCCTCAAAAAACAGAGGGCCTTGGACTCAAGAAGAAGACCAACGCCTAGTGGAGCAATTTCAAAAAATGGGAAGTAAATGGGCTCAAATCGCCAAATTTTTCCCTGGTAGGACAGATATTGACCTAAGAAATCGATGGGTCAAGCTGTATTCCGCTAAAAATCCGAATCAGGGTTCTGATTGCCCCGCTTCAGCTGAGCACAACTTTCCTGATCAAGGACCTCCATCCAGGAATTCAACTACGCCGAATTTCGCGGTTAATTTTTGGTCTAATTTTGATGAGTCTAAGTCGGATTGGGAAATTTTAGTAAAAAACGGAAATTTGTGAAACGAAGATTTCTCTTTTTAGGCAATTAATACACGAATAGGCAAATGGCATGGGAGCATCCATGCCATTTTTTTTGATCCATATTTTTGTTTTTCCGGGATTTAATTCTTCTTTGGGAGAATTTTTGGCCCAAATATTTTCC
>JAIRYA010000052.1 GCA_031268005.1 Puniceicoccales bacterium
TGCCTGATACTTTACTTTTTTTCAGCATTCACCGTAACCTTTTTAATGCCTAGATTGCCGGATTAATTTTGAGTTTGCTTTTGTGGGATAAAAACTATCTATCCTGGGCGAAGGGCGAATTTATGTTTGGTTTTGAGGTAAAGGGGAAAGTTTTAAGACTTTTTAGGAAGAAAGAGAAAGGCCATTTTTAAGTCCGTTTTTTCCGAAGGAGCCCGATGATTTTCAAAAAAAGCAGAGTCAAGAAAAATTTTTTAATGGTGGATTTTTTTGAAAGATTTTTTTGGATTTTTGGAAAATTTTCTTGGAAAAAAATATTTTAAAGTAAACGATTTGCGAAGTATGGAAATAGTTTAAAGATAGCTAGCATGGGTTACGTTGCCACAAAGGAACAGGAGACTGAAATTGAAAAAGCTCAAAAGCAGGCATTATTTTCAGAGATACATGCCGCATACGTTGACCGTCAGTATCGCTATTGGCGAAGGAGGATCTTCTATTCTCTTGTCCTGGGCTATGCGTCGTTTTATATTGTTCGCCAAAATTTTACCGTTGCAGCGCCGGAAATGTTGAGAGAGTTTGGCTATACGAAGTCCCAAATGGGTTGGGTTTTTTCGATATTTTCAATCATCTACGGCGTCGGGAAATTTGTCAGTGGAGCGATTTGTGACCGCACCAATGCCCGCTATTTTATGACCTTTGGGCTTCTCGGTGCGGCACTGTGCATGCTATGCATTGGGTTTTCCCATTCCATTTTAGCATTTGCACTCCTATATTCCATGGGGGCCATGTTTCAATCGATGGGTTGGCCACCGGTTTCGCGCCTGATGACCCACTGGTATTCTCCTCGGAAATTGGGAACACGTTGGGCGCTTGTCAATGCGTCCCACCAATTTGGAAGTATTGCCATTCTATTGGGAGGATCTTGGTTACTTGAATATTTTGGATGGCGTTCCGTGTTTATTGTTCCCGCGGTGATTGCTCTTTTGTTGGCCGGAATTTTATTTGAGCGATTGCGCGATACGCCGGAATCATTGGGGTTGCCCTCCATCGAAGAAAAAGAAGGATTGCTGCGAAGTTCGGTACCTGGGGATGGGGAGGCGGTAAGCTTCAGAGGAATTTTCATGGAACATATTTTACCCAATAGGGCACTTTGGTATGTGTGCATGGCGAATTTCTTTGTTTACATTATTCGCATGGGGTTTTTTAACTGGGCACCCACATTTTTACAGGAGGCGAAGGGGGCGTCGACGTTGGGATCGGGTATGCAGTCTTCCCTATTTGAATTAACCGGAGCACTGGGTGGATTACTCGCCGGATGGGCTTCGGATCACATCTTCAAAGGACATCGCAATCGTACGGGTTTTTATTTTATGGTTGCCTTGATCACGCTTCTCTTTCTCTTCTGGTATCTGCCCATATCATCGCAAATGGTTAATACGGCATTTCTATTTTTGATAGGATTTTTTATCTATGGCCCCCAAACTTTGGTCGGAATTTCCAGTGCGGAACTGGGCTCTAAAAGGGCAGCAGCGGCGGCAAATGGCTTAACGGGAACATTTGGCTACTTGGGGGGAGCCGTTGCCGGTGTGGGAGTTGGTACCATCGCCGATCGATGGGGATGGAATACCGTCTTTTTATTTTTCGGAATTTGTGCGGTCTTTGGAACTTTCTTTTTCATTTTAAATTGGAATCAATCGGCACAGAAAGCGCAAAAGCTCTAATCATTTTTAATTTGCCTTGGGAATGTAAGTTTTTCTTGCCTTTTAGAAAACGATGCGTTGTATCTTAGACAGTCAGATTATGAATATTTCAGAAGAAAAATCGACTTCAACACTTTCCCCTTTAAAATTGGATTGGTGTCATCCGGAGTTATTAATGCCCTACGTAACGGGAACGGGTAAAATTTTGCCCAAAAAGTACACGGGGTTGAGTTCCCGTCAGCAGAGACACATCACGCGCATGATTAAGCGTGCACGGAATATGCTATTGATGAAATAGTGTCGGAATTGGCTGAAATTTTAGAGCCAACGGAAGATTCCATAGTCAAAATTGTAGCCGCCCTTTCTTTGGGCGATGTCGTTGCATTGCCGACGGAAACAGTCTATGGTTTGGCGGCCATTGTTGGCGATGGCACTGCGCTGCGAAAGATTTTCGAAGTTAAAGCTCGGCCCCTATTGGATCCGTTGATTGTGCATGTTTTAAATCTACCTTCTCTGCGAGATTTGGTGGATGTGGATGAAAAATGTTTTGATAGAGTACGGCTACTTGCGGATGCGTTTTGTCCGGGGCCATTGACCTTTGTTCTAAAAAAGAAAAAAAGTGTCCCAGATATTATCAGCGCGGGTAAGAAAACGGTAGCCATTCGCATGCCGTCGCATCCGATTTTTCGAGAAGTTTTACGGCGATCGGGTCCCCTAGCGGCACCTAGCGCGAATCCATTTGGCTACGTAAGTCCAACCCGTGCGGAGCATGTGCGCACATCAATGGGTGATAAAATTTCCCACATTTTGGATGGGGGGCCCTGTGAAGTGGGTGTGGAATCGACAATTTTAGACCTGAGTGGCAAACGTTTTTCAATTCTCCGCCCAGGAGCTATCACGGCTGAAATGATCGGAAATGTTTTGGGAGAAGAAGTCGAGCCCTATCGCCCCTTCGTTGCCGCGGATCCCTCCGCTCCGGGAATGTTAAAGCAGCATTACAGTCCGCACACAAAGTTGCGTCTATTTCAAAAATCAGTGAAGGAAATCATTCCTGATTTTTGGGAAAATTCTACGCAAAATAGCGCTGCTATTTATTTATCTCGCAAGGAAATGGAGCCCCAACGAATGGCAATTGGAAAGGAAAAACATATTTTTTGGCTCAGCGAAGACGGCAATTTAAATGAAATCGCACGGAATATGTTTGCCCTATTGCGGCAATTGGATACCATGCAATTTGATAGCATTTGCTGCCAAGTTCCGAAAAAAGATGGCATTGGTATCGCCGTTGGCGACCGCCTAAGCCGCGCAGCGGCAAAATTCTAAGTTGGAGAAAAATTGCATTTTCGGTGTTCATGGGAATTTGATAAAAAAAATCTTGATATTTTTTTAATAAATACAAAATGGCAAGCGAAGATTGATTTATGGGAATTTCAGTAGAATGGGGGGGGAAGAATGTTGAGGTCGGCTATTTGGCAGCCGCTAAAGTTCTTGGGAATGGAATTAGTGGATTTTTTCGAATGATTTTTGGAAAAACTACACCGAACGATAAAAACAGGATCATAGAAGCTCTTACAAATGGGCAACTAGAACCAAAAGATATTAATACGAAAAAATCGGAGGTAAAAAGTGCCGATGATATGAAAGCAGTTAGAAACGAAATTCAAAAAAATTCAAAAATACAAACAATAAGAACAGCAATAAAAAAAGAAATGCGAAAAATAACTACCACAAAAAACAAAATAAGCGAGATAAAGATAAACAATGAATTTGTTCCAAATACCGCGCAACAATGGCTTGACAAGCAGAAAAATGAATTAATTACTTCTTTAGGAACAAATCAAACTGGACTAGAAAAAATAACGAGTAAATTAACCGCAGAAGAAAACTTTGAAAAAATCAAAAATTTCGAAAATAGCGAGAAAAAATGTGAAGAAAATTTGGCAAAACTTACAGATGATTGTGAGGTATTAGAAAAAACGGTTAAAAGCTCAAATGATGGGTTAGAAAAATTAGAAAATAAAGCTAAAGAAATTTTAGGAGAAAATAAAGTTGGTAAATTTGAAGAAACGATGGAGAGGCTGGTTGATTCTGCTAAAACTAATCCAACATCAGAAAAAG
>JAIRYA010000014.1 GCA_031268005.1 Puniceicoccales bacterium
GCCACCGTGCAAAGCACCGAAAATAGGGAAACTCCCGTTGAATTTATTCTGAAAACATTGGCGGAAATCTATCCGAATGTGACACTATGGCGAGTGCTTTGCTTTTTTTCGAAAAAAAATTAAAAATAGGCCAAATATGAAGAGAAATAAACTGAAAAATTGCCCACGTGTCATGGCTAGAATTAATCCCGCATCCGGTTCGCGGAAAATTTCACACCCAACGCGCATGAGGGAATATAAAATAAGAAAAACACCACTCAAATATCCGGAAAGAAAGTGTTTTTTTCGCATTAAAATTTGCAATATGATAAAGGGTAAAACCCCCTCGAAAAATGCCTCGTAGAGCGGCGAAGGATGGCGTGCCAATAGTCCCATTGTATCATTTCTTTTAAAAATTACTCCCCAGGGCATGTCCGTAATGCGTCCGACCAGTTCCCCATTGATAAAATTCCCAATGCGACCAATCATTAGACACAGTGGAATTACCGAACAAATAATATCGGCAATGGAAAAAGAATCGCAGCAAAATTTTCTAGAAAAGTAGAGAATCGCTAGAATTCCTCCCAGGAAACCACCGTGACTCGCCATTCCTCCTCGCCAGATTTGAAAAAAAATTAGAGGATTCGCTGCGAAATTGTTCCAATCATAGAGCAAGCAATATCCCAAACGCCCGCCGCCAATGGCACCCAGGGCGAAATATAATAGAAATGCATCGTTTTGAATCGGTGTCAGCGGCGAAAGCTTTTTCCTGGAATAGAATGCTAAAAAAAATTGCACGAGAAAAAAACTAATGATATAACACACACCGTACCAGCGGATCCCTCCAATCCACCAGCCATCTGGAAAATGAATGGCATAGGGATCAATATCAACTGTGATGTGCGCCAGCATCGGAAATTTTTTTGAAATTAGTTAAAAGCTAACACCATGAATTTCAATTCGAAACTCTAAAATTTCCCACATTTATGCTAAAGCTTAGAAATAATTGAATCTTATATGAGTGAAAGATTGCTTTGGGTAATTTTAAAAAACTTTATTGACAAAAGAGCAAAATAATTTGCTGATCTTCGAAAGGTTATGAAAAAATTTTACCTCACAACGGCCATCGACTATGCTAATGGGCATCCACACATCGGCCATGCCTACGAAAAAATTTTAGCGGATGTGATCTGTCGAACAAAGCGTCTTCTCGGCCTCGATGTGCATTTTTTAACGGGACTCGACGAGCATGGGCAAAAGGTGGAACAAACGGCGAAGGAACGGCACATTACCCCCCAGGAGCTTTGCGATTCCGTCGCGCAGGAATTCATCGAAATGTGTGCGTTGCTTCAGATTTCCTACGACGACTACGTTCGCACGACTCAGCCCCGCCACAAGGTAGTTGTCCGCGAAATTCTGCAAAAACTTTTTGACCAAGGCGACATTTATAGGGCCGAATATACGGGATTTTACAGCACGCGTGTCGAACGATTTCTCCAGGATAAGGATAGGGTGGACGGCGTTTGGCCGGAATCGGAATTCGGTGCGGTAACGGAAATCACGGAAACGAACTATTTTTTCAAATTAAATCCTCATAAGCAGTGGCTCATCGATCATATTTCCAGCCATGAAGATTTCATTTTTCCGAAATTTCGCGCCAAACAGGTGCTCGAGTTTCTAAAGGAAGACATCAACGATCTCTGCATTTCTCGGCCCAAAAATCGCCTTTCCTGGGGCATCGAATTGCCATTTGATCCGGAGTACGTAACCTACGTGTGGTTTGACGCATTGATCAATTACATTTCCGTAGTTGGATATGGCAGGGAGCAATTTTCTGAATTTTGGCCCGTGGATTTCCATGTGATCGGCAAAGATATTCTCGTTCCCGCCCACTCGATCTATTGGCCAATCATGTTGCATGCCCTAGAAATTCCGATGCCCAAAACACTGCTAGTTCACGGCTGGTGGCTTTGCTCGGGGGAAAAAATGTCCAAGAGTGTGGGCAATGTGGTTGATCCCCTCGACTACGCGAAGCAATTTGGGGCGGATGCTTTCCGCTATTTTGTCATTCGCGAGATGAATGTGGGTCAAGATTGTGATTTTTCCCACGAACGTTTCCTGGCCCGCTACAATGATGATCTCGGCAACGATCTCGGCAATCTCCTCAGCCGCACGGTCAATATGCTTCAGCGTTACAACGGCGGTATTATTCCGGAAATCGCCGAACTCGAGAAGCCGGAAAGGGAAATCATCGATCTCTGGGCCCAGACACAGCGTAAGGTTTTGGAGGCCTATGAACGGCTGCAGCTCCACGGGGCACTGGAGGATATTTTCACCTTCGTGCGTGCCATCAATAAATTTTTGGAAATCCGTGCCCCCTGGAAATTGGCGAAGTCGGAGGATCCAAAGCATCGGGCACATTTGCATACCTCCCTCGCCATTTGCTCCGAAGCCATCCGCCTAACGGCGACGATTCTAGCGCCCATTTTGCCAACGGCTTCCCAAAAAATGCTTTCCATTTTTCAAATTGATAGGATTATCTGGGGAAAAGAACTGGAATGGAATGCCCATCCCCTGGCCAATCAATCCTTGGCAACGGATGCCATGATCTTATTTCCAAGAATGGCTTGAATTTAAGAAAAAATTACTAGGGATAGTTCACACATGTCAAAGGTTGTTCATCTTTCTGAAAATTTATTTGAGTCAACAATCCGTGAAAATACGGGGAAGGTTATCATTGATTTTTGGGCACCGTGGTGTGGCCCCTGCCGTTCCCTGGGGAAAATCCTCGATGAAATATCCATCGAATGCGAGGATATTAAAATCTTCAAAGTCAACGTCGATGAATGTTCCTCCTTGCTGGAGGATTTCGAAATTTCTTCCATCCCCGTGATGCTCTTTTTCCATGGTGGAAAACTAATCGATCAGACCGTTGGCACCATGATAAAGCGCGATATTATCGCCAAGTTTCTAAAAAAACTTGACTCATCTTCCTTTTTTTGATTTTTCTTTTAAGTGGTTCAAATGCATAGTCCAAGGAAGCATTATTTTTTAGGGATTATCTGGTTTATCGTCAGCCTATTGGTATGCGAAACCAACGACGTTATCACAAAATATTTGGAGCGTAATCTATCTCCCTTTCAGGTTGTTTTTGGTCGCTTTTTTTTTAGCACAATCGTATTACTGCCCGTCATGGGTCTCTTCGCCGAAAATTTTAAAACATGCCATCTGGGCATAAATTTTCTGCGGGGATTGATTCTTTTTTTTGGCATGTCCATTTGGTGCCACGGGTTGGATGTGTCCCAATTGAACGTCGCCTGCCTCATCAACTTTACGACACCCATTTTTACCCTGCTCCTGGCTTCACTCATTTTAAAGGAAAAAATTGAGAAGCCCCGCATTATCGCCACCCTAGTCGGATTTTTGGGCGTTGCCGTTGTTTTAAATCCCCAAACCGCCTCATTTTCAGTTTCATCGGCTTCACTGTTTTTATTGTCCGCAATCTTTTTTGCCCTGCTCGATATCCTCAATAAAATGCTGGTTACAAGGGAAAGTGCGCTGACAAGTCTATTTTATACGGGATTTTTTACGATGTTTTTTTCGATGATTTCGCTTATTTTTTCCCATGCGCTAAAATACGATCCCCCCTATCTAATCCTCAGTGTAATTCTTCAAAAAATTATTAAAATTGAAACGCATGATCTCCAACTTCTCTGCCTGCTAGGGGTGGGAGCCAATCTCCTCATGTTTTGTATTTTAAAATCTTTTTCCCACATTGATGTCTCCGCGACGGCACCACTCCGCTACGTGGAGCTCATCCTGGCGAGTACATTTGGCTATCTATTCTTTGGGGAAAGCATCACACCCAATATGATTCTGGGTGCGACGATTATCATTCCGAGTATGATCTACCTTACCAGTTTCGAGGCTAAAAAATCTCGGAAAAAGAACCTTTCCGAAACGCGAAAACTAACCCATTGCTGTTGAATATATGAAAATCACCGTCCGCACATACCTGGAAAGCATATTAGTATCCGTGATATTGGGTGGAATTATTGTTTTTGCCATCACCCGATTGCTCCAACAAAAAAATACGGTAATTCCAAATAATACTGTAATTTTAAATAGCATTCCCGATTATTTGCATCTCCTACATCGGCCAAAAATTTCAGAGCAACGAGCCGCATATTTTTTGATTAAAAATAATCCCGAATTGTCCCAAGAATACGTAGAAAATATCGTAAGAATTTATTTCAAAGAATGCCAAAAGGAATCCATTAATGTCGCCGCTGCGATTGCACAGATGGCCTTGGAGACCGGTTTTCTAAACTTTAGAGGGGCCATCCAAAAGCATCAAAATAATTTTGCAGGCATGGGCAGTTTGCATGCCACCCATTGCGGGCTAAGTTTTTCAACCGTGGAAGAGGGAATTCGAGCCCACATTCAACATTTAAAAGCTTACGCATCGGATGAGCCACTCCGCAGTCCCTGCGTGGATCCAAGGCGAGAATTTATCCAAAGATCATCTCACTTTGGAAAAGTAAAAACGGTTTATGACCTTTGCGGAGCCTGGGCTACGGATGAAGACTATGGTAAAAAATTAGCAAAAATGATTCAAAATTTGCTCGACTTCGAAGTTCATAACTAGTACCTTCCAATTACCCGAGGCTTTGGCATAGGGAAAGAGAATCTTAGTATTTTTATTTTTTCCGAAGTCCCAATAAAAATTCGCGATTCCCTTCGGCTCCCAAAATTGGAGAATCGATGATGCCAATGCATTGGGATGGGCATAAATTATTCGCAGCAAATCGGACCATATCGTCGCAAATATTTTCCTGGATTTTTGGATCTCTAATGACGCCTTTGCACCGATCCATGTAATTCTTTTCCGCTTCAAATTGGGGTTTAATGAGGGCGATAAGGTACCCTTCTTGGGCAACAAATGGCCAGATTACGGGAAATATTTTTTTGAGTGAGATGAAAGATACGTCGCAGACAACAATGCCAAATAGCCGCCCCTGAAAAAAATTGGGAGTTAGATCCCTAGCATTAACATTCTCAAAATTTGAAACGCGGGGATCCTTTCGTAATTTGTAGTGCAATTGTCCATGGCCCACATCGACGCAAACCGCACTCAGCGCACCCCTTTGAAGGAGACAGTCGGTAAATCCACCCGTTGAAGCCCCAATGTCGAGTATATCTTTACCTTCAATTTCCATGGGAAAACGTCCTAAGAATCCGGCCAATTTCTCTCCTCCACGGCTCACAAATTGCGGCGCGGCATCGATTTTTAATAGGGCATCAATGGGAATTTTTCGACTGGGTTTATCGATGACGTTATCCTTCGATAGGCGCACGGAATGGGATAGAATCATTGCCTGGGCCTTGCTTCGCGTTTCGGCCAAATGATTCAAAACGAGCCATTCATCGGCGCGAATCAATGGCGAATTTTTTTTCATGGGATATATTTTTTGATTTCCAGGTAAAGTTCTCGACTGATCCAGGCATCCGTGGCCGCATAAATTAATTGTTTCGTCGTTAAATTTTCCTGGGACCAATCCGTTACTTGGGAGGTTTTCGAAATGCGACATTTTAGGAAAATGCCTGCCAAATTGCGCATTCCAGTCTGCTCAATCCCCAGAGATTTGCTCAAATCACTAATATCCCTGAAACCGGCGGGTTTGAAATTTTCAATGTCGCGCAATTTCAAAACATCGTCGCGAATGGCAATGCCGACCTTCAGAAAATCTTCGCGCTCAAAGATAGGCTTTAGGAATTTCAATTGCCCGATTTTCGTGAGTTGAAAAATATAAACTCCCGTCGCCGTAGCGATTTGGAGGATGGAAGGCAGATATTTTTCTCCCTTAAAAAAAGCGGGCTTGCTTTCCGTATCAAATCCTAGGACGGATTCCCCTGTAATTTCGGCAATAGCTTCCCGTGCGGCCTCTTCCGTGTTAATGAAATGAATGGCTCCGTCGTAGAATTTGACGGGAAGTTTTTGAAGTTTTTCCTTTGAAATTTTTTTGGGATATTTGGGCAATATTTTTAGGGTGCGAAAAAATTTTTCTATGAAACTCAAAATTTGCGCTGGCATATAACAGTTGAGTTGGAAAATGAAGTAAAATTTTTTCAATTCAAGAAAATTTTAAAAATAGATTTCGACATCGGTGGCGGAAAATGTATCGTTTCCCTCAATTTGTTTAGAATTTATGCACTTTGGGAGGAATATTTTGGGATTCACACTTTTGGAAATTCTCATCGCAAGTGTGATTATGGCGGCGATCACCACCTTTGCCGCAGTGGGCATTAATACGCTTTTGGATTGCAAAAAAACGGAGAACGAAAAACCTAAGTTGGCTTTTGAGGCCTTTCAACTTCTAAATGAAATCGAAAAAAATTTGGAAAATAAGTGCACCTCATTGGGAAATTTATTGATCCATGAAAATGCCTATCCCTTTCAATTTTCGCCGAGTGGCCCCGGGCATGATTTTGAAAATTCCGCCTATCCTTCGCTGAGTTTTTTTATTCATTCCCCCGAAGGCCCTCGGGCGATTTGCTACGGTTTAGCACCATTGCCTGCGCTGATTAGCAAAAATTCACCGGCTGCGCTAGGTCTTTTTAAATTCACTTTGGATACCGCTAGTAGCGTGACAATCCTTGAAAATTTTTCTTCCGAAGATGATTTATATACTCCATTTCCCACAGAAAATATGGGGAAACTTGCAAATTTGCTATCCGATTCCACCGTTCTCTTTGAAATGCATTTGGTGAAATTAGCCCCGGATGGAATGGCCTTGGATTATCTGAACACCGATGCTCGAGCCATAAAAATGTATGCGGGAAAATGGACTCTGGAAGGAGCAATAAAATTTGAAGATGTCCTATTTACGGAAATTACGCTAGGTCTTCTCCCAAAATCCCTCCATGGACAATATTTTTCGAGTGTGGATAGAAAATCCTTCCTGAAAAAAAATGGTTTTCAATTATCGCGACTTCTCCCCTGGTATATTTGAAATGGAGGTCCAAAAAATCCATTTCCTAGCGGGCTGCCACGGGATTCCATCCCATGCCCCTGCAAGGAGTCCCAGACTCCTTGACCTCTTTCAGCGAAAAGCGGGGGAGATTCTCCCCCGCTTTTCGCTTGGAGAAGAGTCTTATTTAAGAATTCTTTGCCCAATACCTTTGCAAA
>JAIRYA010000034.1 GCA_031268005.1 Puniceicoccales bacterium
CCGCGCTACGCCATTGATCGCCGGTCTAGTACCTCCAATGCTTTCAAAAGCAGTCTTTGCTCCGCCAGTTTTACCGATTTTTCTCCGTTTGCAAATTTTCAAGGATATGCAAAAAATTGAAAAAAACTCAGGCCACATCGCAAATTACCCCACGGCTCAGCCTTTTACTTTTATTCACCATTGATTTCCCCATCAAAATTAATGAGCCGATCCCCCATCCTCGACGACCAAGGAATCCATTTCGCCGCCATTACCCTTCGCTTTTTCGGCTGCATCCAATATTCGAACGTTTGTCGACTATTCCATTGATTAATTAGTGCAAGCGTAAAACGATATTTTTGGAATCGAACAAAATGATTGAACCGATCTAGTCGCAGCACCTACGATTAAATGCATATTTTCTATGCCTCGCTTCATTGGCAATTTTATAATCCATAAAACTCAGCAATTTTCCCTTCTTCTAGCCTAAGTCCAAGGAAACATTCGCTGAACTCCTTTGCCCGATTTATAAAATTTTTTCCGCTAAAAAATTAAACGTTTCCACTGGACATGAACTCCATTGCAGTTATTTCCGCGCCGTCCGCCCCGTCCACAAAACTACTGCCGAGGCCTGGCAGGACACAAATAATTCCAAATATTTTCCATATTCTATATCCACCACACACGGCACTCCCGATTTTATAACCACTTTGCAAAAATAAATACTTTGCAATCCAAATCAGCTAAAAAAATAGGCATAAAAACACGGCACTATCTATTCAGACAAAGGACAACCAACCAACCAAAACAAAAAACTGAATTTAAAGTATTATCTATTTCCCTAGAATAACCACAAAATAAAAAAGCCTATGAAACGATTTCACCACCGATCCCACAAGCAAATTCTATCCAAATCACAAAATTTCTTTTAATTTGGCACCCGCCTTAAATTTCACAGCCTTCGAAGCCCCAATCTCAATTTTATCGCCCGTTCGCGGATTAACTCCCGTCCGTGCTCCCCTCTTTGCCACTGAAAAAGTACCGAAGCCGACCACCTGAACAATTTCATCCCTTTTTACCCCTCTCGTAATAGCATCAAGAACAATATCCAAAGTTTTTTCTGCAAAAACTTTGGTAAATTTATGATCCGAAGGATTATTTTCCTGATAGCTATTTAGTAAACCATAGATTTCGTTAATTAATTCTGACTTATTCATTGTTTAAATCAATTTTGCAGGATCAATATCAAATACATTCATTTGTCAACATTTTTTTCAGTTTTTCCGATAATAGTGATCATTTTACAATTGCCGATAAATTTCTTGCTTTTTTATTCTTATCTCCCATAAATTAGTTGCGATAATTTTTATTGCTTTAGCATATTATACCATGACTTATTTATTGTAATGATACAAAATAAGTCGTAGCGATAAAAATTATTATCGTTTATTTTGTAATTATAGATTAGATTATTATAGATTAGCAGTTATGTTAGAAAAAAAAATAAATCCATTAAGGCGTGGCCGAATTCAAGGCAATGGCAACGAACGACAGAAAAAATCCTCCGTGGGTGAAATTACGGATCCATTTAGTGTCCTGAATGATAGTATCTCGACGAAAAGCCCTCCCGAAGACTTAAATGAAGGTGATTACATTCCATCCGAGCGTATCCACCGGGAGGCTAAGACAACAAGCGTCGACGCACTCGATCCCCTCCTGGATCAGACGGAAGCATCCATTGATGCTAAAAAAGAGACAAGGAATTCCCACGGCAAACGGGTGCGTAACACTCAGAAAGAATCTCCATACCCCCCTAGGGATCGTCGCCATCGCGATAGACAAAGCGAATCGTACAATGGCAGAAGAACTGAGTCTTCAAATACTTCCCAGCAGCCATCACTCCGTTCACCATCGGAACCTTTCCACGGGCAATGCCAATGCGACGACTCAAAAAAGTGCACCGTGAAACATTTTTTTTGTAAAATTTTAGAATTTTTTGGTTTTAAATCGTCCTCCAATGCCTCCCGCTGCTCTTCAAAGCAAAGGAATGAAATGACCAGTGTCAAATGCAAAAGCGATCCGGAAAGGCATCATTCGGGGAATAGTCCACGGGATGAAAATCGCAATTACGGTAGACCCCGCCGGCCACCTTCAAAAAAATCCTAGCAATATTTCCCTAGATGATCATGGATCCGAACTGTAGTCGCATAGAAGGAGGAAAAAGCCTGGGAGGAGCGGTGGCAATTAGTGGTTCTAAGAATACCTGTCTACCCCTGCTCGCCGCAACGCTTCTAACGGAGGAAACCTGTACCCTTCGCAACGTTCCACAATTGACAGACATCGCCTGTATGATCGAAATCATAGGGCGTCTTGGCGCAAAGGTCAATCAAATCGATGCCCATACCTTTTCCATTGAAGCCAAACGGATTACGACCCACGCCGACAGGGAATTGGTGGGACGTTTTCGCGCATCCGTTTACACCCTCGGTGCCCTACTGGGACGTAAGGGTAGTGCATCGGTTGCCATTCCCGGCGGGTGCAAACTGGGTGAACGCCCCATCGACATCCATCTGCATGCCTTCGAGGCCCTGGGAGCCACCGTCACCCAGGAACCCAATTACGTCCACCTCCAGGCCAATCCCCTCAAGGGAGCCGCATTTTCAATGCAGGGCCCGCGGGGGCCAACGCTCACGGGAACCGCCAATGCCATTCTAGCCGCCGTTCTCGCTCCGGGTAAATCCATAATTTCCGGTGCCGCAAGGGAACCGGAAGTCGTCAGCCTTTGTCTCTTTCTAAAAAAAATGGGCGCAAAAATCAATGGAATTGGCTCCGATCGAATAGAGATTCAAGGCGTTTCTTCGCTCCATGGCGCCGATTTTACGGTGCAACCGGATCGCATGGAGGCGGGAACGTTCCTCATTCTAGGACTGCTTTGCTGCGATTCCCTGAGAATTCTCAATGCTCCAAGGGATATACTTTGCGGCTTTCCAAATATTATACCAAATATTAACCATTATGCCCACTGGGAAGGGGATGATTTCATGGTACACCGGGGAGAAAATTTATCACCATTGGATGTTTACACCAAGTGGCATCCCGGTTTTCCGACGGATTTGCAGGCTCAAATTGCCGTCCTCGCTTCGCAAATCGAAGGCACGAGCCACATCCACGATACGATTTTTCCGGAACGCTTCGCCTACGTCGACGCATTCCAAAAATTGGGAATAAATGTGAAGAAAATGGAAAATGGCACCATTGCCATAGGAGGAAAAAATAATCTCAAGGGTGCCGAAATTATGGCAACGGACCTGCGTGCCGGGGCTGCGATGTATTTGGCCGCTCTAATCGCGGAAGGCGAAACCTTCGTTTCCCGAACCGACTACATCGATCGCGGCTATGAAAATTTCGAAGTCAAATTGCGCGCACTGGGTGCTGCCATTGAATGTGAAACAAAAATATCTCCCATGGAAAATATTATTACATCTGCCCAGAAAAGCGTGGTCATCATTGTTCCTACGGAGGAGCAATCCCAACTCAAAAATTCACTCACCTGACTCTCGGCCCTTCCAAGGGCTGCGCGCCCTTAGGATCCCCGCCAAGAGACCGATCTCCTGGACCGCCCCTAAGCCCAATGGCATTGCAATTTACCAAGTCATTGGGCAAGAAAAAGTAATTTTTCTCTAAGCGGCAGAGCCGTGAAACTGGAATTTTCCTTTATGAAAAAAATCCTTTTTTAAACAAAACTTTCTTCTCCCTGAAAAAGCCCTGGGCAATTCACGCAAAATTCCACCTAAAAGCCGAGAAGACCACAACTCCTAGGGGAAGATATGGATCAGTATTTCCTAATCAATCCTAGGGGCCGTAAGACTGCTTTAAGGGCAAACCCAAAAGCCACTCGCCTTCTCCAAGGGCTGCGCGCCCTTAGAATCCCCGTCCGGAGACCGATCTCCGGGACCGCTCCTAAGCCCAATGGCATTGCAAATTGCAAAACCATTTGGCAAGAGAAAGTAATTTTCCTCTAAGCGGCAGAGCCGTGAAACTGGAATTTTCCTTTATGAAAAAAATCCTTTTTTAAACAAAACTTTCTTCTCCCTGAAAAAGCCCTGGGCAATTCACGCAAAATTCCCCCTAAAAGCCGAGAAGACCACAACTCCTAGGGGAAGATATGGGTCAGCGTCTCCTAATCAATCCTAGGGGCCGTAAGACTGCTTTAAGGGCAAGCCCGAGAACCACTCGCCTTCTCCAAGGGCTGCGCGCCCTTAGAATCCCCGCCCGAAGACCGGTCTCCTGGACCGCTCCTAAGCCCAATGGCATTGCAATTTGCCAAATCATTGGCTGGAGAAGTAATTTTTTTTAGCAGGATTGGAAAGAGCGTTTATTCGAAGGATTGGAATCGCAAACTTCAACGACTCTCTTTTATGGGCAAAAAATTAGTTACCAATGGATGAGCTAAAAGGGAAAATTTAGGGGGAGGGGGGTATACTACTACTATTATTATAAAATACTCTATAATAGTAGTAGGGGCTGTGAATAAGTGAATAAGTGCGAAAAAAGCGCATAAACAGTGGGTTTGCGGGGATGGTTTTTGTGAATAACTATGTGAATAAAATGTGGATAACTTTTTGTGTTTTGGACTTATTCACAAGTTATCCACATGTTGTTCACATTTTGATGTGAATAACTTTTATTTCCTGAAATGACCTGCATATTCCCTGAAACATCCTAGGAAAAACTTCTTTAGGCGATCATTTATCCGCGTTATTTTGGGATTTTGAGAGGGCATATTCGGAGAAACCGAAAGTGGAGGCTTTGGGTGAAAATATTTAGGGGCGATAATCCCGGGGAGGGCGGGGAGAAATTTTTACGGCAATGTTCCACGGGGAACAAAGGGATAGGGTACTTTTTTACGGCCATTGTTGGGAAATTTTTTTAGGATAGCGGCCTTTATATAAAATGTATTTACAAAAAATATTTATTTCCCATAATCATAGAGCATGCACAGTTCCATTATTAGGCTTAGGAATGGTGCCACTTTTCAATATGAAAATGTAAATAAAAATTCTGGACCAATGAAAGGAGTTTTACGCCTAAAAAATGGAAAAGAGTTTGAAGTTGATTTGGGCATTGAAAATTTCGAGAAAAAGAAGACTTTGAAAGATAAAGTTAGTTGTCTTTTTCTCACCAAAACGAAGGCTTTGGAAAAATTAACGGATAAAAATAATCCCATAAGTTCAAGTGAGGCTAAAAAGGCAATGGAGGGGCTCGCTAAATTTCTAAGCAAAGGGACAAAATCAGGAAAAAAAACAGCAATATTCGCAGAAATGGGCATAAAATTCGAAGAAAAAGGCGAAAAGCAAGAAGGTGAACGGAGAGTAATGAAAAATGTCCCTGAAACCCTTCCCGAAGAAAGTACGGCCCAGGGTTTGTCGAATTTAGGGGTTAGAGGCACGGAAAGTGGAAAAAATCCGATGGTTATTCGAAGGGAGGCGAACAAAGAATTGGAAGATATTAGGGCAACGAGGGATGGGAAAATTTTTTCCAGGGAGAGTGCGGATCATTGGAAAGGGGTTATGGGGCGGATTATAGTCGAAGCGGCTAGGAAAGAAAGTATTGGCGAAGAAAAATTGAATGGGGCGAAGGCCAAGTTTGAAGAATGTTTAGAAAAATTGGAAGAACTGCAAGATCCGCCTACGAAGGAGCAATTTTTGGAACATGCCAAGGCTACACGGTGGGCCGTTCTCGAAGCGTTGGATACCCTTGAGCCGGGAAAAAGTGAGCAGCTTTTCGAGAAATATTATGGTGCATCTTTGAGTCAGGATGCGGAAGCTTGGAAGTCCTTTTCCGGCGAAGTGGAGTTAATTAAAAATGATGGAGGAAAAATGCAAGTTGTTAGTTCCCTAAAGTCGGCAAAGGAGATGGAGTGTTTTGCCTATTTGGGAGATGGACCGGGGAAAAAGCGGGGTATTTCGTCCATGGAGCGCGATACGGAATTTGCGGTAAATTTATGGGAAACGGAAATAAAAACTAAGGATTCGGATAAGCCTCTTTTTCAGGCTATTCGCCATGGCTGTACAAAGGGAAAAGAGGGTGCGAGCAAAGAAGTCCTGACCGCTTGTTTGGTTCAAAAATTGGGAGGAATTGGAAATGTAGTCCCTTCCGAAGTATCGGCAAAAGGTCCGCAGGCAAATCCCCATGAGCTGCAATTGTCAAACATTCAACTTATGACACCGGGTATCGGTATTGCGGGGCTTACGGATGGGAAAATGCCAAGGAAACAGATAAAGAAATTTAAAGAATTAGCAGAATCAAAAAATCAGCCCATAGAGTTAAAAATTCCAGCACCCAATGGGCAGAGCGTCTGGATTAAATTGGAAGAGCCTTTGTTGTTTAATTTTGGGGTAAATTTGCAACAATTTAAAGGAGTAGTACGCGAATCGTTGGTTGCGCATGCGCCTGTTACGCGTAGGCTACGCGAGCACAATGCTGAAAGTTTTAAGCTGCTTATGGGCGATACTTCGAAAATTGCCGAAAGTAAAATTAATGATAGTAATGCCATCGATTTGAATAAAGAAAAAAAACTTTTTGATGAGGAATCCAAGATTGGAAAATTTTTGAGCAACGCAGAGGTTTCCGATTCCGATAAGAAAGTCGTGGTTCAACTCGCCCATCAAATTGCCTATCTCTGGGAATCTGGGGAATGCGAAAAGAATGGATCGGAGCCCGATGCAATTGTAGCGCGTTTGGCGCTACTGAGCGATAAATTGGATTTGTCGACAAGTTTTAATTGTAAAAGTGGCAAGGATAGAACGGGAGAAGTAAATGTTTCCATTGAGCATTTGGCAGCGGAGATTGAAATGAATGGCGGGATCGTTCCCAAACCCTACCATGAATTGGATGATCGCGAAAAGTTGAATTTAAATAATATGCTCATTTGTGGGGCGGCGGATCACGTCACGACGGCTTGCACGGGGGCCGGAGGGTTGAAACTCGTTAGTTCTTTTGGGATCGTGAAGTTTTCAGGGGTGGAAGACCGGCTCGGGGAGGTTCGGGGAGCATCGGAATTGGCTACGGAAAAGCCGGGTTCTTTGAAAGATTTGAGAAAAAAATATGGCGCTACACGGAAATTGGAGGATTGAAATTTTTTCTTTCTTTACTTTCTTGCGTAAATTGATTAGGTGTGTGTTAAATTAATATTAATAGGGTGAATACTATGAAAGCGTATTTTATGAAATATGGTTTGTTATTGCCCCTGCTTTTATGTGCGGGGTGCGATTCGATGGAATCGAGTCTAGGCGGTGCCGCATTGGGTACGGCTGCCGGAGCGGGTACGGGCTATGCCCTTGGCGGTAAGGGCGGTGCCATTATCGGTGGTATCCTCGGTGGAATGGGTGGAGGAGCCATCGGTCACAGCGCGGGGCGGAGCAATGAGCAAAAGGAGGCCTATGCCGCTGAAAATGCACGGCTGAGGGCTCAGGCAAATGGCAACTATGGCCATGAGCGCGGTCAGGGTAGTCGGCGGGACGATGAAGTGCGCGAGCTCCAGCGCTCCGTCGAGCTCAAGCGCCTGAAAAATGAGCAACTGGAACAGGAGCTCGAACGCAAACGCCTCAAAAAGGAACGGCGTGAGTTTGAGAGGGAAAGATAGGACGTAATGTTCGGAAAATTTTTAGAAAAGTTGGGGTTAGGGTTGGCGTTATCTCTGTGTGCGGGCTGTGTTTCTGTGAGTTTTGATAGCGAAGGGGGTAAAAATCTCCCCATACCGCCGCCGAAATTGGTGGCCAACGGTTTTATTTTAAATCGCGTAGGGACTACGGAATGGCCCCCACCGCCGCGGTGGCAATCCCAGCGGCAATTTGGTTTTACTTTCGGGAATGATGTCGACTCAAAAAATTTTTTCGAGAGGATGGACTCCGGATCGCCAAAGTGGTACGATTCCTTCGAAAGGGATCATACGGTTCCCTGGCCGTCCTCGGGGCGGCGCCTGTGGGTATACGTTTGCACCGACTATGAGGAGGATGAAGACGGGTACGGTGAGCAAAATGAAGAAGATTTTTTCTAGGGCTATTAGATGAATACTTGTGGCAGTATTATTGCCTGCATCTGGGATTTCGAT
Source organism: Puniceicoccales bacterium (assembly GCA_031268005.1). Lineage (GTDB taxonomy): Bacteria > Verrucomicrobiota > Verrucomicrobiia > Opitutales > LL51 > LL51. Next base: position 8,093 of record JAIRYA010000034.1, read on the forward strand.
AAGACGCTGATTCGGGGTTATATGCAGGCGCCCCTATTTCGGGAATACGGTATCGATGAGTCCCTTTTTTGGGAGGAAGTGGATGGCCTGCCGTCGAAGTTGCGGAAAAAGGGTATCCACCTCTCGGAGACACTTTCCTATCTCAATTGCGTTTTAAAATTGGTGAGGATGGGACGTTTACCGGGATTATCGAAGGAAAAATTAATGCGCTATGGCCAGCAATTGACCTTTTTTCCGGGGATACCCGAATTTTTTTCCATTCTCAAGGAAGATATTGAAAATCACGAGTCCTACCGTTCCAAAGGGATCACCCTGGAGCATTATGTCGTCAGTAGCGGACACTGTGAAACAATTCGCGGCAGTAAAATTGCGCCCTGGGTTGAGGATATTTTTGCGAGTGAATTTCTTGGGAATGAAATTGGGGAGGAGGCTAAAAATTTTCTCGAAAAAATGGCCAAAAAGCGCATGGCGATTGAAAAGGGGGAAGATTTCTTCGGAGATAGTGATCGTCCCGAAGTGGCCGAAAATAGGGATCAAATTCTTCTCCAAGGCATAGGGGATCGGAGCGAAGAAGAACCTGAAAAGGAACGGGAAATTGAGCAAATCGCCTGTGCCGTCGATAATACGCAGAAGACGCGCTATCTTTTTGAAATCAATAAGGGGAGCAACAAAAATAGTGCGATTAGTGTCAATGCAAAGGTGAGGAATTGTGACCGTCGCATACCCTTCGAAAATATGATTTACATTGCCGATGGGCCGAGCGACATTCCCGCATTTGCGGTTATTCGCGAGCGGGGAGGGAAGGCTTTTGCGGTATACGATCCCAGCAATGAGAGGGAATTTGAGCAAAATGATCGCATGCTTGCGGAGGAGCGAATCGATGCCTATGGCCCCACCGATTACCGACCCGATAGTCCAACGGCCAAATGGATTCGCATGCACGTTCAAAAAATTGCCAAAAGGATTTTTGAAGAGCGCGAGCAACTAACGGAAAAACGGGTTGGAAAACTGCCGGAACATCTCTATTAAATTAGGGGTGCACTTTCCCCTTCGCTTTTTATTTATCATCCTACTATTCTTTGTTCTTTTCGGTGGACTAGTCTATCGTATTTTGGATCTGTCCTGTTTTAGTCGGAACTATTACAAACGCTTTGTCCATTTGACCCACGGGACAAAAAAGATGCAGAAAGCCATTCGCGGACAGATTCGCGACCGCAATGGATCCATTTTTGCGATGACAACCCTAAAAACTGATGTGGGCGTGGATCCCTACATTGCCGATGTGCAAAAGGACCGGGAGAAAATTATTCAACTGGCGGCACTATTGGGGAGGAGCTTCGAAGAAGTGGAGGAATTATTTGTGCCCCAGACTTTTTCCCGGGAGGGTAAAGCAGTGCGATTGCGTTGGAAAAAGATAGTAACCGCCGATGGCGATTTCTATGCAAAAATAGAAGCATTACACATTAAAGGCGTCTATGGCAATGCGAAAATAGAGCGCATATATCCCAATAATGAGCTCGCATGCCATCTGATTGGCTTCCTCAATGGTGAGGGCGTTGCGGTCAGCGGGGTTGAGCGCTTTATGGATGATTTCCTGCGTGGCCAAGATGGCTGGATAGAATCCGAAAAGGACGGAAAACGGATGGAAATTCCACTGTTTCGCCAACTCGTCATTGATCCGAAGAACGGTTCCAATATCGATTTAACGATCGATATGCACGTGCAATCCGTGGTCGAAGAACTTCTCCGAAAAAGCGCGGAAGAATTACGGGCGAAGAGCGGAACCATTATCGTTAGCGATCCGAGTACGGGCGAGATTTTAGCATTGTGTAATGTCCCCTCCTTCGATTGCAACGCTTACAATAGGGTGGAGGAGGATTGGTGGCGCAATCGGGCCATTGCGGATGTCTATGAGCCGGGTTCTATTTTTAAGATTGTGCCCTTTAGCATCGCCTTGCAGGAGAAGTTGATTTCCCTTCAGCAGCGCTTTGATTGCTCCCGGGAGTTATTCTATTACAATGATCGGAAATACAATTTGCCGAAGGATCACAAACCCCTTGGTAACTTAAATGCCGTGGAAGTTTTAAGGCAGTCGAGTAATCGTGGTTTGGCACAAATGGGGATTATTTTGGGTGCGGAAAAGTTATACGATGCGGCGAGGAAATTTGGCTTTGGGGAGAAAACGGGCTATGGCTTTGACGGCGAGGCGGCGGGTCTACTCCTGAAGCCGGAGCGTTGGGATTCCTTGACGATTACGCGATTGCCTATGGGACATGCCATTTGCGCGACCCCTTTGCAGGTGCACCAGGCGATGGGAGTGATCGCGAGTGGTGGCTATTTATTGGAGCCAAAGGTCATCGGGCGCATCGTCGACGAATGCGGGGAAGAAATTATTAGGACGGAGCCCCACATCGTTCGCAAAGTTTTGGAATTGGATACGGTGAAAAAACTCCGCGCAGTATTACACAATCCGGAATCGGATGCGGCGACCATGGAACGAGTCAAAGTTGCCTATAAAACGGGAACCACACAAAAATTGGTCGACGGAATTTATTCCCATGAGCATCACATTGCATCCTGTTCCGGATTTTTCCCCGCGGAGGAGCCGCGATTTTTAATTACGGTGGTTATCGATGACCCCGTTGTCGACGGGACGGCCTATGGGGTGCGGGTAGCCTATCCGCTGTTTGCAAAAGTCGCTCGCTTCCTTATTTTGAGCAATGGTCTCAATGGGGAAATTTTTTCCCCTACCCTGGGAGTTAATTCTAGGATTAATTTTTAAGTTTAACATAATTTTATATATTTTTTTTAATAAAAAGAATTTTTCCCTACTAGGAATGGATTGGGATCAATTAATAAAACTTTTGCAAATTAAAAACAAGTAGGGCGATGGGCCCATGGATCAAGCTGTGGGCGATGATGATCGATGCTTTTTGAAATATTTGGAAAAATGGTTTCCGGGAAAAACAGAAGCGTTGATCGAGGCGGCGAAAAAATTCCCTAGGAAAGGAAAGTCGCTTCTTTAGGGAAACGTTTCTCCCACGGCCAAAGCAGGGAAGAATCTCCCCTGCTTTGGGTAGAAAAAGGGCAAGAAGCCTGAGACTCCTTGCGGGTGCAGGAAACTGTCCTACACCATGGATAAAGAAAATTGATTTTTTCCCCAATTCATATGAAAAGACTTTTTTCCTTCCGCAATATCTTTTTTCCACACTATTGTTTTCAAATTAATTGAATTATTGAAAAAAAAGAAAAACTGTCAAGACCGTTAAAAATATGCGGGAAAATTCACCGGTAGTCTAGGGGGAATAATAGTAAAAAGGTGCCCCAAAGGGACACCTCTCATTCATATAGAAAGGATAAATATGAAATATAATATAATAAAATTTAATCAAAGTTGTACGCGGGAAAGACTTAGGGAAGGAAGGTGATCTATTTTTTTCAGCCTATTTCTCCTCGACTGGCGAGAATGGATGATAAATCTCTCCGAAAAATCAGGAAACCTCAAAAATATTTCACTGCGATCATCTTCGGATAAACTATTAACAATTTCTATGATTGCTAAATTTACATTGGGCAAGAAACCGAGTTCGGAACTCAGGGTCTTTTTAATGACCTTGAGCTTCGTATCACAGCTGCGCAGTACCGCCTTTTCGTAGGGTGAGGCAATATTCGTCCTTCCTCCTAGGGAATGAAAAATATTTAGAAGGGATTGCTCATCCTTTTCCAAAAGAATTTTGTCGAAATTTTTAAAAAATTTCCCCTGATTCCTCATAAAATCTTCATTTCTTTTTAAATCTCCATTCGTTTTTCCTGCAAAAAGAAAGGAGGCCCCAAAAAAAACGAGTAGAAACCCCAAACTAATAAAAATATCTCTTAATAATTTCAATACCATCCCCAATCAAATTGTTATTTTTCCAACTATGGCAATTGGGGAATGGAGTCAAGATTTATTTTTAGAAAAAGCAAAAAAGGCCGCTGATGGGCCATTTTTCTGGGATAATGGGACAAAATTTCCATGACTTTGGGCTATTTTTTAGAAGGAAGCGCCGAAGGAAAAATTGAACTGAATACCTTTTTTCTTCGTATTTTCCGTGCAATGGATGGGGTAGCCCCAGTCAAGGCGTAGGGGCATATTCATGATAAATATGCGCAATCCGAGGCCGGCATCCACATTCATGCCATCGGCGAAGGGACGCTGGTGCGTGCCCACATTTCCGGCTTCCAAAAACACCGCTCCATAGAAGTCGTCGAAGAGATTAAATGTGTATTCCGCACAGCCGTAGACGAAAGAATTTCCACCGAGGGCATCGCCGTAAACTGTTTTCCCTTGCCTTTCGATTTCGGTTTTCGGAGAAATTTCACGGAATTCGAAGCCGCGCATCATCGCGTCGCCGCCGAGAAAATGGCGTTCCGTGTAGGGGGTTTGTTCCCCGGAGAACGGGAAAATGGCGCCGATTTTTGCGACCAGTGCGAGGTTGTGGTCATACTTTTCCGAAATGATAAACCAGCGCATGGCATTCGCCGTAGCCTTGAACAATTTCGTTTGGCCACCGAGGCCGGCCGTTTGCGTATCGACGCCGAGAAAGGAGCCCTTTCGCGGGAAAATATAGCTATTGCGGGTATCCCGTTCGATGGAAAATTTTATGCGCGAAGAATTGCGTTTGCCGGCCTCATCTTGGAGTGGTTGCACGGCTTTGGGGCTCACATTGCGAATATTTTTGTGCGTAAAGTTGTAGGCTAAACGTCCCACCCACAGCTCGTAGAGGCGCTTGCGAAAGTAGGGTTCAAAGCCAATGGAGCTTTCATCGTAGGTCGGTCCGCTGTAGTTACTATCGGAGGCGCGGAAACGCGTCTTATTGCCGAAAACATCCACGCCGAATGCCAATTCGCGGTCAAAGAGATAGGGCTCTTCAAAGGAGAGCACCAGTTGGTGTTCGCGGGTACCGATTTGGGCCCGTGCCCGTGCCTTTTGACCGCCACCCTGGAATTTTGCTTTGGAGCCGAAAATGTCGAAGTTGGATTGGGAAATTTCCATGAAGACAAATTGGTTGTGTCTTGCGCTGATGGCACCGCCGAGCTTGACAGTACCCGTATTTTTTTCCTTCACGTCGATTTGTACATTTTTGTGCATGGGGATAGTACTATCGCTGGCATCGATTTCGACGCTTTCGAAAAATCCCGTATTTTTGAGGCGATTTTCACCACTTTTCATCCTGGGTTGGTTGAATTTATCGCCGGGCGAGAGGGCTAATTCGCGGAGAATGACCTTATTTTTTGTCTTGTAATTGCCATTGACCATGACCGAATTGACATAGGCCGGCGGCGATTCGTGAATGGTCAATTTCACATCGATCCCATTGTCGACGAAAGTTGGAATTTTTTCGACGGAGACGTAGGAATCGACGTGGCCATTGTAGCCGTAGAATTGGCGGATGGCTTCCATGGCATTGCTAATGGTATTCGATGAAAATGCATTGCCCGTTTTGAGATTCTTGAGCAGGGGCTCTATTTTATCGTCGGGGAAAATTTTGTTGCCCGTGAATGTGATTTTTCCAAAATAATACTTTTGACCGAGATCGGCTCTAAATTGCAGCATGCCCCTTTGATTTCTTATGGGTTTGAACTCCGCGGCAATAATTTTGGCATCCAGGTAGCCCGCATTGTGCATTGCATCGGTGACTTTTTCCCGATCGATGTCGAGGAGAATGTCTGAAAAATAGCCTTTTTTGGTCAAAAATGAAAAAATTGACCACGTCTTGAGGAGCATTTGTTTTTTGATTTTTTCCGTATTAACATCGCCGAAATCGAGGAATTCAATCTTCGAAATGTGTTTTCCTTCCCCGGGAATGATGTCGAAAATGATTTTCACGTATTTCGGATGAGTGGTGGACGGAATGATTTCGGTGGTAATCGTCGGCTTCGGAAAGCCCTGCATTTGATAGTAATTATAAATCGTCTGGACATCGTCGTTGAGGGATGCTTCGTTGAGGTACTCACCGCTTACGGTTTTAATTTCCTGTTTTAGCTTCTTGTTGTTGATTTTTCTATGGGGAAATTCGATGGCTTCGATCTTGGGTCGCGTGACGAGGGAGAGCTTGAGGTGGAGTGTACCGTTATCATTTTGATCGGCCGAGATGTTGATGTCATCGAACATGCCGAGTGCGGCCAGGGAATGGATCACCCCATCGGCGACGTAGGGATTAAACGCATCGCCTTCGGTGAAGCGTATGTGTGAGCGGATAAAGTCCTCATTTTGAGGGGGAAGGCCGTCCACCGTGATCGTGATTTTCTCGATCGGAAAATTTTTTTCACCCGTATTTTCCTTCTTTGCATAGGGGGAAAAGGAGGGTTTTGCCGAAATGCTGGGCATCCCGTTTTCGCCGCTACGATTGGCAATGGGATGGGGAACCTCTCCCTTTTGGATACTTTTTTCCTTCGGCGGACTTATTGCTTCACGGGCGGAATTGTCGTGCAAATTTTCGCCGCTTGAGGGATCTGAGGATGGGGAGCTAGCCCTCCCATCGGCGGAAGAAGGCGCTTTATCCACCGAACCGCTATCGCCTCCCGCAGTGAGGAGCGTATGGCTAGCTAAAAGCCACGTAATAATGGCGCTATATATTTTTTTCTTGGGCATAATTTTCAAATCGAGTTAAACTTTTTCTAAAAGCGAGCCTGACGACCCCAGTGGGCCCATTCCGCTGCTTTGCAATAATTAGATCCCGCGGAACGACATCTTGGGCAACTTCTTGCTCCTCATCCCCTTCCTTGGGCTTGGACAGTATTAATACCAAATCCGCATCCTGTTCGATGGATCCCGAATCGCGCAGGTCGGAAAGCCGTGGCTGACGTTTTTCCGCGTCGGAAGCTCTATTTAACTGGCTGAGAACGATCACCGGTAGATTGAGTTCCTTTGCCATTGTTTTTATTCCACGGGAGATCTCGGCAATTTGCTGTTCCCGGGATATCTTGAACTCGCGGCTCGCGAGGAGCTGGAGATAGTCGACGATGATCAAACCTATTCTATGCTGATGGCACATGCGTCGAGCTTTCGCCCGCATCTCGTTGATCGAAAGACTGCCCGATTCGTCAATCCAAAGGGGAATTTTTTTTAGTTCAGTGGCTATGCTGGAAAGCTTCTTGTGATCTAATCCTTCGTAAAATCCATTGCGCAGCTTGACCATATCAACGCCGGTGCGGCTACAGAGCATGCGCAGGGCAAGTTGTTCCGCCGACATTTCTAGGCTAAAAAACAGCGTGGGGATGGGCTGTTTTTTCGAAGCGGTCGTATTTTCCGCAATGTTGAGTGCGAAACTCGTTTTTCCCATGGAGGGACGCGCTGCGATGACAATCATTTCCCCGGGGTGAAAACCATAGGTTAATTTGTCGAGATCGATGAATCCGGAGAGTATGCCGTTGGTTTCGCCTCTGTTCGTAATGGTGCGGGAGATGAGAGCGACGGCCTTTTCGATGGGTAGATTGGCATGTTTAATACTATCGGAGATGCGATTCTCGGCGATGGAAAAGATCGATCTTTCGACCCCATCGATGAATTCCTTTATATCGTCCACGCCGGCATAGGCGTCTTCGATGCTCCTGGTGGCGACGTCGATAATTTTGCGCACGAGATCGAGGTCCCTAATGCGATCAATGTAGTATTTCAGTTGAGTGGGGGTATCGATGCGGCTGGTAATGGTATCGATATAATCATGGCCGCCGACTTTTTCGAGTTCGCCCCGGGCGGCTAATTTTTCCGCAACGATGAGTTCATTGAGAGGGGATCCGGCGTTGTAGAGTTCGAGGAGCGCACCGTAGATGAGGCTGTGCGCCGGGAGATAGAAGGACTCGACCGCAATTTTTTCCTGGATGCACAGAGTAATACTCTCCGTGCCACCATCGATGATACATCCGGCAAGTAGGGCTTGCTCAAATTCCACGCTAAAAGGTGGTGTCCGATGGGTATTTTCTCTCGCTTTAACCACAGATATTTTCTATCAAAATTTATCAAATAACACCATTGGCAAGCATAAATTTATGTATTTTTTAGAATAATACCCCCAATGGCATTGGATGGCGATCCTTTCCAGGGGCTGGCCATTGGTACTTGCATTCAATTTCATTTTTTCTGAAGGTTATTTTAGGGGTATCGCAACGGTGTGGGGGAAAAGACATGAAAGTGAATTTCATGCCTTTCGTTTATTTGTGTAAATGCTATTTCGATTGGAAATAATTTATTTTTTATGCGGGGAGGGTTGTTTGAGGGGAGGGTTAACTTTGCAGGGGAGCCGATTTAATTTTTTAAGCGAGGAAGGTTCGGAGGAAATGTCAAATTTGAAGAAATTTCCCAACGGTTCTATTATCTGTGTATTTTGTGTGAAAGTTCTTGTTTTTTGATTACTTTGTTGATTTATGTATGAAACGAAAAATCGTTGCCCTGGCCTAGAAGATAAATATCTCCCGAAGAGTCCTTCGCATTTGGGACACATTTCGTTGAAGGAACACATGTGGATGTTTCCGGTTCCTTTGAGTGCTCCAAAATTAAAATCCGACACAAAAATGTCATTTTCAATCGCGAACAAAAGAAGCATTTCGGTGTGAAAAAAATCGTTGAAATGATAAAATCTTGCGCCCTCGGTTTGTTTTTTACAAGCGGTCTCTATTTCCATAATTTTTTCCTTAAAAAAATTTAATTTAGTTTTTTCGTTGTCCCGCAAGGAAATGAAGGCAAAAATGGAGGCCAAATTATTGGTATGTTCCCTGTAAAATTGCAGTACCGGGAAGGTGTTGGAATCCGAAAGATTCTCCCGTAAAAAAGACAAATATTTTTCCAGATTTTGAGTCAATTGAATAATTGTCTCGGGAAATAGCAATTCATTGCTATCGTTAGCGTTAGAATCGTCAACGTTAAGAATATTTCTGAGCGTGCTATTATCGTTGGGG
>JAIRYA010000048.1 GCA_031268005.1 Puniceicoccales bacterium
CGTTGTATTGTAGGATACCATTTCTGAAGCTTGGAATGGAATATAAAAACTGCAGACTGCTATTCGCAAAACATGTGTTGCCGTAATTGGATAATCCAATGAAGGATGGCGAATACTCACTATTAATGATTGGCCTCGCTAAAGGCGTCAACGGCGGAATTGGTCTCGTTGCCAATGGAAGAGGTTTCGACGGCAGTGAAAGAAGTTTTGTGAACGGTGCCGATGGAAGAGGCTTTGGCATCGGAGTTGCCCTTCCCGGCAGAGTTTTTACCGCCGATGGGGAAGGTTTCGATGACAAGAAAACCTTTTTAGGCGCTAAAGCTCGAAATTTTGCCTTTTTTCTAGCGTTTTTCGAACGGCGAAATTTTTTCGTCCACCATCTTTTTTTGGATTTGCGAGATTTTTTTATTTCGCGTCTTTTTTTTGATTTGCGAGACTTCTTTGTCTGCCATCTTTTTTTTGATTTGCGAGATTTTTTTATTTCGCGTCTTTTTTTGGATTTGCGAGACTTCTTTATCTGCCATCTTTTTTTGGATTTGCGAGATTTTTTCGTTTTGCGGAGCTTTTTTAACCGCAGCGGCTTCTTCCGAAGCAAAGCCTGCTTTCTATGGGATTTTTTGCTAATATTTTTGGGACCAGAATAGGCATCGCTACCCAGGAGGGACGATAGAAAAATGGCCAAAACACAGACTTTTAAAATTGGATTCATATATTTTTGTGTTGTAAGAGTTTTTACCATAAAATCCAATGAAATTTAATGAAATTTAGAAAAAAATAACACTTGTATCGGCGGAAATGATTAATTTGATGAAAAGATCATCGTGAGCGGAAAAAGCTTTGACGTCATTGTTTGTGGAGCGGGGCATGGGGGTTGCGAAGCGTCGATCATCGCAGCCCGTCGCGGTGCGGAGGTTTTATTGTTGACTTGGAATCTCGACACGATTGCGCAAATGAGTTGTAATCCGGCCATCGGTGGCCAAGCTAAGGGCCAAATCGTCCGCGAAATTGACGCTCTGGGCGGAGAAATGGCGATCAATGCGGATAAAACGGCCATACAATTTCGCCTCCTCAATGGTTCGAAGGGGCCAGCCGTACAGTCGCCGCGGGCACAGTGCGATAAAAAAGCCTACCAGTTTCGCATGAAATCTATTTTAGAGCGCACGAAAAATCTCCAAGTTCTACAGGGGGAAGTGGGGAAATTAATTGTAGAAAAAGATGAAATTCGTGGCGTTGAAACGAACATTGGGCTAAATTTTGAGGCCAAAACAGTCATTCTGACGACGGGGACATTTTTACGGGGATTGATGCACATCGGCAAGCAAAAAATTAGTGGGGGACGGTTGGGAGATTTTGCAGCCAATACCCTGTCGAATTCGCTGAAAAATTGTGGCATCGAATTGGGCCGAATGAAGACGGGTACGCCGCCGAGAATCCTTGGCTCAACCATTGATTTTCAAAAATGCGAGGAACAAGTCGGTGATAGGATAGGGCAAAAATTTGCATTCTACGATTCGCGGCCAGAAGAGGTAAGCGGCGAAAAATATTCGGAGTTTTTTAAACCGCGTTCCCCGGGAGATACTTTGGACAATCGTTCCTGTTGGATAACTTATACCAATGGGCATACGCGGGATGTGATCCAAGAGAATTTGCATCTGTCGCCGCTCTATTCCGGTGAAATTACGGGAATTGGGCCCCGCTATTGCCCGAGTATCGAGGATAAATATGTCAAATTTTCCGGAAAAAATTCCCATCGATTATTTCTGGAACCGGAGGGTAACGACACGGACGAGTGGTATATTAATGGCCTATCAACGAGTTTGCCCATCGATGTGCAGATGAAAATTTTGAAAACCATTCCGGGATTGGAAAATGTACGGATCGTCCGTCCCGCCTATGCCGTGGAGTACGACTACGCTCCACCGACCCAGTTATATCCGTCTCTGGAATCGAAAATTATTGAAAATTTATTTTTTGCGGGGCAAATCAATGGGACATCGGGCTATGAGGAAGCGGCGGGGCAGGGGATCGTCGCCGGAATCAACGCCGTGGCGAAAATTCGCGGAGAAGAGCCGCTCCTTCTCGGCCGCCACGATGCCTACATCGGCGTCTTGATCGACGATCTCGTCACCAAAGGGACGCAGGAGCCCTACCGAATGTTTACCAGCCGTGCGGAATATCGCCTGCTACTGAACCACGGCAGCGCGGAACATCGCCTGGTTTCCCATGCAAAAAAATATCATTTGCTGCCCGAGCGACGCATCCAAGCCATCGAAGAGGAAAAGGTGGCCGTCGATCACTGGTGTGCTATTTTTAATAGAAATTTATCAAATGGCGATTCCATCGGGGCACAATTGCTGCGAAATGGTGGAGAAATTTCATTTCCGTCGGAATTTTTGAGGGAAAAGATTTCGATTCAAAGGGCGACAAAATATCGCATTCTATATGGGGGATATTTGGCTCGGGAATTGCGACAAATTGAAAAAATGAAGGAATTGAATTTCGTGAAAATTCCAAAAGCGTTTTCCTATGATGCCGTAAAAAGCTTGCGCACCGAAAGTCGCCAAAAGGTGGAGAAAATTAAACCGACGACGCTGGGCCAGTTGTCGAGAATTTCGGGCATTAGTCCCGCCGATGTGAATCTCATTTGGATCGCCATCGAAGGCTCCCGCGGGACGCCGTCCCGTGCCCCTGCAAGGAGTCAATGACTCCTTGACCTTTTTCAGCCAAAACCAGGGGAGATTCTTCCCCGGTTTTCGCATGGAGGCGGGAGTTTTGTTAAAAAAAGAGTCTTGTTTGGAAGAGAGACTCTTGTTCGCCAAAATTCAGTGAAATTTTCGCTGAATTTTGGCAATAGATATTTTCCCAAAAAATTTTCCCAAAGAATTCTTCTAGGAGCGATTTCAGCCCCGCGGCGCAGCCGCGGGGGCTCTTACTAAAAAGAGCTCTCATTAAATAAAAACTCTCTTGCCCAATGGCCTTGCAAATTGCAATGGCCTTAGGGGAGGTCCAGGAAATCCATTTCCTGGCGGGGTTCCTAGGTGCGCGCAGCCCTTAGGTCAGTCGAAGTTTCTATTCCTATTTTCATTTATTTGGAAGTTTAAATGTCGTTAGCTCCAGAAGGGAAGGTTTAGCTAGATATTTTGAGATGATTGCCTTCGCCGCTTCCAGAAAGTTTTTATTCCGATGAATAATAAAGCAGCCACTTCCGGACCCGGTCAAAGAAGGATGGTAGCCATGGCTTTTTAGAGTCTCAAATAGGGATCTCATTTCGGGATAATGGGCGAAAATCAAATCTTGGAAGGCATTGTAAGCGATGTTTTCGAAGGTTTGCGAAGAAAGAATTTGTTCCAACATTGCCTTCGCATTCGGATTAAAAATGGGATTTTTCTTGAACTGTTCGTAGGCCCAAGGCGTTGAAATGGAAAAGGGGAAACGAAAAATAAGGAGAAAATGGGAGGCTAAATTTTCGCAAAAGGACTTGGGCAGTGGGCATAGCATATCGCCCCGTCCCCTTGCCAGCTGGGGACAATTTTTAATAAAAAAAGAACAGTCCGTACCGATTTGTTGGGCAATCCGTAAATAGTCGGATTCGGAAAGTATGTGGCCGTGGAGGTAATTGAGTGCGTCGAGGGTGCGGATGGCATTGCTACTGCCGCCACCAAATCCACCGCCCATCGGAATGTTTTTCTCCACATTCACTCCCAGTGCTACCTTTGCCACGCCGGTTGCCCTTTGAAAAAGATCGATGGCTGTGCGGATTGTATTCTTAGAGGGATTAAAATCCGGGTGATGGCGTTGGATTTCGATTTCGACGGTGGATGGGGCCTCGGAAGCGGTACGGATTCTGGAAAATACCAATTGGTCACTAAAATTAATGGGCAGGATGATGCTTGAAACGTCGCAGTAGCCATCGGGACGCAAGGCATCGATGGAAAAAAACAAATTAATTTTAGCGTTCGACAATAGGGAAATCGAGCTCATATTCTCTGTGGCTAATTTTATGCAGCCAATATCAATTATGGCAATGAATTGTACACTCCAAAAATCACTTCGAGAAGAATTTTTGCGACTAGCAAAGCGATTGCCCGTCGCTATTCTGGGAAATGGAACAAGTGCAAAAGGTATCCAAAAATTACTTGAGAAGTTAGGCTTACAAAGTATTTCCTACGACCAGGATTCCCGGAAAGGTGAACTTTTAGATGCTCAAAAAGTTAATCGACACAACATTTTCATCGGCAGTCCCAGTTTCCTTTCCCATCATCCCTGGGTTCGTTTGGTTTACGGTGAAAAAAAATGGTATTTACCGGAATTGGATTTCGCCAGTTTGTGGTGTGAAGCCACGCTTATCGCCATTACGGGAACCAATGGCAAGACGACGACGACGAGTTTTTTGACCGATGTTTTCAACCATTCCGATCGGCGTGCTTTCAGCGCGGGTAACATCGGACGTCCCCTATCGGAATTGATTGCCACGGAAAATTTAGGAAAAGATAGTCTTATTTTTTGTGAAACGAGTTCTTTTCAGGCCGAAAATTTAAATTTTTTTACACCGGAGTGCCTCATTTGGACAAATTTCGCATCGAATCATTTGGATCATCACCCAACTTTAGGGGATTATTTTGGGGCTAAATATCGTCTGGTTCGGCGACTGTTAGCGGAAAATAAGGATTGCAGCGACCGATTATTTTGCGGGGAAAGTGTGGCATTTTGGGCGAAATATTTCCATCTATCGCTGCCCGAGGAAACCCACTATCCCGTTCCCCAAAAAGATTTGAAGGGAACGAGTTTTGGAGAATATCCGCAGCGAGAAAATTATGCGATCATTGAAGATTTTTGTAGCAACTATGGAATTTCAGCGGATATTATTTTTGGTGAAGCGACCCATTTTCAAAGGCCAAAGTATCGCCTGGAAAACATGGGTGTGATCGGAAATAATAGCTATTGGAACGATTCCAAGTGTACGAATTTTGCGGCATTGGAGGCGGCTCTAAATAATTTCCCGGAAGGTCGCGTCATTTGGATCGGCGGTGGACGTTCGAAGGGCGAAAATTTGGGGGAAATCGTTGATATTTTAAGGGAAAAAGTTGAGCAGGCGGTCCTAATCGGAGAGACGGGAGTGCCCCTGGAATTCATACTTTCCCGGCAAAAAATTTCCGCCGTCTATGAACAAACCATCGAAAATGCAATCGACTATATAAAAAGGGCTTGTTTTTTTCAGAAAAACATAGTATTTAGTCCAGCGTTTTCCAGCTTCGATCAATTTTCCAGCTACGAGGAGCGGGGAAATTTTTTCGAAAAATGTATTTTCAGTTTGAAATATTTACATGGTTAAGCATTGTATAAAGGGAGGAGGTTTTAACGGATTAATGATGGATGAAATATCGATGAAAAAGTTTTTAGTCAATGCCCTAAGAGGAACGTTAATTTTAGGGGAGGCATTGTTGGCAGGTTGCTCAACGCCCTCATTTTCTAGCAATAGGAAGCCGAAAGAGCCCATTCCGGAAGATACGATTATCAAACGCAGCTTTATTCCAAAATATGCGGTGATGCGGGAACGTGCCATTGCCGCTCCCATGCGTCCGGAGCCGGAACCGGATGAGGTCTTGATCGTCGAACCGGAGATAGAAGAAGTCAAGCTAAGCCCCGTCCTCAAACCCACCGGTGCGGAATATTCGGTTCAAAGGAATGATTCCCTGTACTGGTTGGCGAAAAAATACGGCATCCGTTTGCAGGATCTTTTGGACGCGAATGGATTTGATAGGAATGCGAAATTGAGATTGGGGCAGAAAATTATTTTACCGGGGGTAACGGAGGAACAGCTGGCCCGATCGTCATCATCTCCGGGGGTACACATCGTCACAAAGGGCGATTGCCTCTCGAAGATTGCACAAAAATATGGCCTGAAAGTGAGCGAAATTAAAGCGGCAAATGCCATGAAAAGCGATCGCATTATTGCCGGACAAAAAATCATCATTCCGGAGCGGGGTCGCTATGCAAATCATGGGAAAACGGAGGCGAAACCGATTATCGGAGAAGAAAAGGGCTTTGCCATTGATAGCGAGGGTTATTTCGTGATTCGGAAAGGCTATACTCTGTCAAAAATTGCAGCGCTTGCGAAGGTGAGTGTTGGCGATTTGCAAAAGTGGAATCATTTGAAAGATCCTTCTAAAGTTCGTATCGGACAAAAAATTATGGTCAGGCCCAGAAACATTCCAGAATTTGTTGCCGCTAAGCCTAGGGAACCGGAACCGGAAAATGCGCCGATGGTTTCGCTACAGGAAAGTATGCCCGTTAGGCGCTATGATTTTGTGGATGATGCGGATTTTTTCGGTAAAATTGACGAAATTCCCATCATACAGGTGAAGGATTAATTTTTAAGGTGTGCGTTTCAAGCGATCCATTATTTTTATTCTATCGGTTGCCATCTGCATCAATGCCATTGGATTGATAGCCTTAAGGAGCACCAGTCCGGTGATTGCCAAGGGTATTTACATGCAAAAACAAATCCTAGCCGTCATTTTATCATGGCTTTCCTGTGTCGTATTTGCGTTTATTCCCCTATCCTTACTTTTTAAGTATCGCCGTTGGCTATTGCTATTGGCGTTCATTGCTCTGATTTTGGTCCTGATTCCGGGAATTGGGAAAATGGTTAATGGCTCCCGCCGTTGGATACAGATTCCCGGATTTAGTATCCAGCTCTCGGAATTCGCAAAAATTCCATTCGTAATTTGGCTTGCGGGATACATTTATGTACACCATGAGCAGCGTGAAATACTCATACAGGGATTTTTAAAACCCCTGTTTATTTGTGGAAGTTTGGCATTCTTTGTATTCTGCGAACCGGACTACGGGGGAGCTTTTTTGCTGATGATCGTCGCGCTTTCGGTTCTATTTCTAATGGGTGTGCGCGTGCGCCATACGATTTCTTTATTTGTCATAGGTGGATTTACATTTTTTGGACTCGTTGCGTTGAATCCCAATCGATTGAGGCGCATAACCGCATTTTTCGATGCCGAAGAACGGCGATTCGATGCCACCTACCAGCTGTGGCAGGGAATGCTATGCTTCGCATCCGGTGGACTGTGGGGAAATGGAATCGGTTTGGGGCGCCAAAAATTATCCTACCTCCCCGAAGCCCATACCGATTTTATCTTTCCCGTCATCGGAGAAGAACTGGGTGGAATATTTTCCATCGCCGTCGTCTGCGCATTTCTGTCACTTGCCATAGTTTCACTGGTCGCAATTTATCAAAAAATGAATAATTTTATTCGCCCGTTGGGATTTGGATCAATATTGCTCGTCGCTTTTCAGGCCATTATTAACATCGGCGTCGTTACGGGGTGCTTACCTACGAAGGGAATGCCATTACCCTTTATCAGCTATGGGGGATCCAATTTAGTTGCGGTCTATTCCCTGTTGGGGCTCGTCATCAATTGTTTGCGTTCGGAAAGTCTAGAAAAAATTTGCAAGGATCACAAAAAAATAATACCCATGGAGTGGCTGACCTAGAGTTATCCGACGATTTTTTTGGATTCTTTCGGATTATTTTTTTCCTAAAATTTCTATGAACGAGCGCATTGCCTTCGATCGGGAAACCATTTCCAATTACGCCCATCTCATCGGCGTCGATGAAGCGGGTAGGGGGCCACTCGCGGGGCCCGTCGCCGTTGGTGCCGTCAAAATTAGCCGTAATTTTTTGCAACGGATGGATGAATTTCCATTTTTATCCGAAGTTAATGATTCCAAAAAATTATCCCCTAAAAAGCGTGAAGTTTTATTTAAATATTTCTTCGAATTGCGAAGGCAAAAGTTACTTCAATTTACACTCTCCTTGCGGGATCATAAAATCATCGATAAAATTAACATCCTTGAAGCGACAACCCGTGCCATGAATGATGCGATTGGGCGACTTAGTGGTCCCCATGCAAAAATCTTAGTCGATGGAAAATTCGTAAAAAATCTTCGATTTGATCACTGTGCCATACCCAAAGGTGACGGTAAAAGTTTTTGCATCGCAGCGGCATCGATCATCGCGAAAGTCATCCGCGATCGCCTCATGAATTATTTTAGTAAAAAATATTCGCAATACGGTTTCGAAAGGCACAAGGGCTATGGAACAGCTATGCATATCGATGCCCTCAAATGCCATGGCCCATCCCCCATCCATCGCTTGACCTTTTGTAAGCATTTTTTTACATCCCCCAGTGAAGCATGATATTTTGATATTTACCGGGAGCGGCAATTATTTTTTCGCATTAAAATTTAATAAAAAATAGAAAAATTTGACCCGAGCGAATAAGTTTTCCGGCAACTATCATTTAGAAAAAAAACAATGAATATTAAAAATAAATATATTATAATAAATGGCCTTTTATGGGGAGACTTTGAAAAAATGTTTACCTACCGTTTTTCCATTTGTCCTATGGATATAAAAAAATTTTAACATAAAATTTTTAAATTGGGGTTGATTTTTGGAAAAATATCTCTATCCGATAGATCAGTAGAGGGATTTTTTTGTCCCGACGACTGCCATGAGAAATGGAGTTATAAGGCAGTTGTGAAAACCATATGAGTGAAATAAAATTAACAAAATATGCACCTGGAAGCGTCGGAGAACTATTTGCAATATCTTGGCCCATAATGCTGTCATCCGCTACGGGATGTCTCATGATTGTCATCGATCGAATTATCCTTAGTCAATATTCATCGGAGGCTTTCAATGCCTGCTTTGGTGTGATCCAATGGTACTGGGCTTTTTTGTGTACGGCATTGGAATTTATTCTCATTGCGGAAGTTTTTGTTGGGCAATATAATGGCGCACAGCGCCATAGGGAAATTGGACCCATCGTCTGGCAGATGATTTGGTTTTGCCTCATATTACTCTTTCTCTACGTTCCCCTGGCGTGCCTTGTGACACCCTATCTAATTGCGGATAATATTGCGGAATTGGGGGTGCCCTATTTGAGGATTATTGTCATATTTATTCCCATTCATTGCATCGGCAGTGGGGCTTTGACGGCATTTTTTGTGGGAAGGGGGGAGACGAAAATTATTCCCATTATTGCCGTTATTTCCAATGTTTTAAACGCGGTATTGGATTATTTTTTTATCTTTGGCTTAAAAATTGGAACGGTACAAATTATTCCGGAAGGAGGTATTATAGGGGCAGCGATTGCGACCGTTACCGCTCAAATTATACCAGTATTCTTGCTCTTTGCACTATTTTTGAAAAAAAATCATCGGGAACGCTTTGGGACTTCGGAGATGGCGTTCAAATTTGATTTATTGAAAAATTGTTTAAAAATTGCCACCCCGGCAACGCTCAATCGCTTCATCAATTCCGTATTTTGGGCGACCATGACGCAGGTGGTTGTCCAGCATGTGACGGCGAACGATTTTCAAGGATACGGAATTGTTCATTCGATTTACACAGTATTTTCCTTTGCCATCGAAGGGACCGCCGCGGGAACGCGTACGATTTGTTCCAACGCCATCGGCGCTAGGACATTTTCAATTGTGCGAAAAAATATCAATGCGTGGCTCCTCTTGGGAGGAATTTTTATTGCCTTGTTTGCCCTAGGTATAGTCGGTTATTCCAAAGAATTGATCGGGATATTTTTGGGGAAGGGCAAAAGTAATGAGGTTTATTTTTTTGCCTATCGGATGCTCAGTTGGACTTTGTTTGTTTTTATTCTAGACTATGTCGTCAATAATTTGCAGAGCATTTTACTTTCATCGGGGGACACAAAATTTACGATGTTTGTAAACACAATATGTTTCTTTTGCTTTGCGGTTTTGCCAACATACATTGGCATCGTATATTTTCATTGCGAATCGATACTCTTCTGGAAATTTACGCTATTGGACTGTGTCGTTCGCATTCTATTTTTTACGCTTCGCTACCGCAGTGGCCGCTGGATAAAAAAGCAATTAATCTAAAAATTTTTGCTAAACAAAGCTGCCCCAAGGTTTTTTCAAGGGCTACGCGGCTACTCTAAGGGCTGCACGCCCCTAGGAATCCCTGCCAGGAAATGGATTTCCTGGACTTCCCCCTAAGACCGATGGCAACTGCAAATTGCAAAGCCATTTTCCGCTTTCTAATAATAGTTATCCAAGGCGAATGGTGAAATTGAGCAGCTCGGTTAAAGGCGAGGACAGCAGCGGAGAGGAGGCAAAGGCGGAAGCAGGAAAGGAGAGAAACCAAAAAATTGGGTGGCATTTTTCCATCTTCCTGAAATTTTCCCCTATTTATTAAAAATGGAATTTCAGAAAAAAGTTTCGCAGTATTCGAAAAAAATGAAAAAAGGAATTGCATAGATGATTTAAATTATAGAAGAGAACCATGTCTTTCATTTTTAATAGATTAATACAAAGATTCAAATCAGTCGTTTTTTTAAGCCTAGGCACTATAAGTGTGCTATCTTCGAACCTTTTGGCTTCGGAATTTTCAGAGCAGAAGTCTCCGGAGCAGAAGTCTTCCAATGTGAACTCTCCAAAGCAAAACTCTTCCGATTCGGGATCTTCGGAACCGGAAGCTCCATCCTTGGAGGAAGCAAATTCGGATTCTGAAATAAAAATAAATACTGAATTAATTAGGCGGCAAATGAAACAACATTTCAGCGAGAAATTAAAAAAAGACCCGGAAGAAGATAATGGGAAAGAATCCGGTGAAAAATCAAAAAAACTTCAGGAAATCGATTCAATAACAGAACAATCTATGAAAAAATTTGAGGAAAAACTTCCAGATGTGCTAAAAACTTTTAAGGAAAAATGTATGAAATTTTTCGTGATTGATCAATGCGTACGTTTTCAAATACAAGAAAACGATTTCGGGGCTTTTGCGCAACTTTTGGATGAAACCATTGGCGAAAACATACGCCAAGAAATAAAAAAAAATGACCATCAAAATAGCGATGAAATTAAAATTAGGAATAGTGTAGATCGACTTGAGGATAAATGCAATAAAATCGTAAATTCTTTTGGAATTGAAGGACAAAATTCATGGATTAAATTGGCCATTAAAAAGGGAAGGCTTGAAATTATAATGCTTATCCTTATCTATAATTGGCAATTAATGCGTTCCGAAGGAGAAGAAATTAGCGTAGAATTACAGGAACTTCTCAAGTTTGCATTTCAAGAAAACCAAAAAAAAATAGTGACTCTATTTAAAAAATTATTTAAAAATAATGAGCAAGATGAAATAGAACGCAATGAAATTCTTGAAGAGCTCAAAGAATATCCGGTCTATGGAAAAAATCCTATAAAAAGAAATCTTCAATTTGCATCGGAAATAATAGAGCGATTAACAAATGATCTGACCGATCATTACATAAGATAAAATCCACATTGCTTGCTACACAAAGAGACCTCAAAAAAGGTCTCTTTGTGTTCCCTATTAATAAGATTTACGTAGAAAATTTTTAGGCCTCAAATTTCTTCACAATGACCACGGAATTTGTTCCTAGCATGCCGAAAGAAGTATTCAAAATCGTTTTTATTTCACCGATGTATTTCGCTTCATTAATGACAAGATTTTTGAGGGCACACTTCGGATCAAGCTCCTCGATATTAATCGTCGGATGGACATAGCCATCGTCAAATGCCGGTAAATTTCCCACCAATTCCAACGTACCGGCTGCCCCCATGGCGTGACCAATGAAACTTTTGGTATTATTGATGTATGTCCCTTCCGAATTTTCAAATACTTCGCGGATCGCTTCGCATTCGATCGCATCGCCCATGGGCGTCGACGTCGCATGGGTGTTAACGATGTGGATGTCTTCTGCTTTTAAATGCGCTCGATCCAAAGCCATGCGAATGCATTGGGCTTGCCGTTCCGCATTGGGGAGAACGGCATCGGTGGCGTCCGTATTCATTCCGTAGCCGATAATTTCGCCGTAAATTTTTGCACCCCGTTTTTGCGCATCGCTCAGGCGTTCGACGGTCAATAGGCATCCCCCTTCGCTGACGACAATTCCATTGCGCTTGCCGTCGAAGGGTCGGCTTACCCTATTCGGATCGTCGCCGTATCCCAATGCTCCTTGGCTCCGAAAACCTGCAAATATGCCAAAAGAACGGATGCTTTCGCTCACACCTCCCGCAATTGCCAAATCGACTTCGCCGAGGCGAAGCATTTGGACCGCTTGGATAATTCCCGCATTTCCTGCGGCACAGGCGGCACCAATGGTATAGTGTGGCCCTTGAATACCCAGCTTCAAATTAATTTCTCCGGCCGGATTATTGGCAATTGTCCGGGGATTGTGGTGGTGTGCCCAAAATTTCACATCGTAGTTAAATTGGGACAAATTATAGACCTCCGTTTCCGTTTCCACATTTCCGTGCTCGGTGATTCCCACATAGACACCGACGCGGGAAGTGTCGATTTCTAGGAGTTGAATTCCCGCATCGGCTAAGGCTTCCCGTGCGCAGAAGATACCGATGGATCCTGCGCGGGTACAGTTGCGCAATTCTTTTTTCGTTTGATAGTTTAGGGGGTCAAACTCGCAGACACCGGCCGGTAATTTTCCCATGTAGCGCACTTCGATTTCCTTGACACACGGCATATTATGGAGCAAACAGTGCCGAAAATCTCTTAAATTATTAGCATTCGGAGCGGTTAAACCAACGCCTGTGATGGCGATTCTTTCGAAATTCATTCCTTGGAGGACTAAGGATAATGGAGAAGATGGGAAGTAAAATGAATAACAATTTGCCGAGGCTAATTTTGCATTATATTATTTTTCCGTCCAGATGTCGAATCTTGTATCCTATGGGAACTGGCAAGTAAAATAGCGATTAAGCGTAGGAAAAATCGATTTTATGGGGAATAAAATGATCAAAAAATTTTAAAGCTGAAAGGAGGAATGGATCACACAATTGGATAAAAAAATTTTCCCAATTCCAAGCATTAACTGGACATTTTTGCATTTCTTTATTTCATTCAAAGGGTGTGTGGAATCCCTACTATTTGACGACCGTTCTCTTTTGCAAATTATGTTTTAGAGAGCTATTCAATGGCAAAATTTATGGCCAGGAAAATATTCCTTTGGCGGGGCCGTTTATTGTCGCTCCAAATCATTTGAGCCATCTCGATCCTCCCTTTGTCAGCGCCGCTTTCCTCAAACGCGAGTTGATCTTTCTCGGACGGAAAACACTTTTTAAGCCCGGTTTTTGGAATATTTTACTTTCCCACATCAATGTCATCCCCGTCGACAGGGAAAATACTGCCGATATCAGTGCGATTAAAAAGGCGCTTGCCTTTCTCCGGGATAATTTCGGTGTTGTTATTTTTCCGGAAGGAACGCGTTCCCTGGACGGCCATTTCGGGAAGGCACAATCCGGAATCGGTTTTTTAGCCTGTAAAACGCAGGTCCCCGTCATTCCCGTTCGCATCTTTGGTACCTATGAAATTTTAAAAAAGAATCGCACGATGCCAGATATTCGCCAATCGGCACAAATTATCATCGGTAAACCCATTCTTCCCTCGGAATATGATGGTTTCCAAGACCAAAAAGAGCGCTATCATCTTAGCGCTAATTATATTCTGGATCAAATTAAAAATTTATCCATTCCCCTTTAAAATGTCGCCATTATTTTTTTTATGTCTTGCATTTTTTTTATTTTCGAAAGACTGGAAGAAATTTGATAGCCCATATGGAAGCAAGTAATTACGTTAAATTTTGTACGAAATTCTACGAAAATTTGTATCGACGTCGTAGGAATGACCTGTCGGTTGTGCAAATTTTGAGTAATATCTATGCTTCAGTGGGTAATAAAAAATGTAGTTTAAGGATGGATCGCCGTTGCGTTCACCTCGATCCATTTAATCCTTTAGCCCATTATAATTTGGCCTGTGATTTGTCACTTAATGGAAAAGTAAATGAAGCAATTGGGACTTTAAAGGCAGCTTTCGCATTGGGTTACGACGATTTGCAATGGCTGTGCGATGACGTTGATTTGGACCCCATTCGCCACCATTCCAAATTCAAAACTTTGATTAAAAGTCGATTTTTTAGGACTTCTTCGAAATAAAGAATCGGTTTTTGGTATAAAAATTTTTATGTTACTTCATTCAAACCTGCCTCAAAAGAAAGCAGTTCTATTTTCCTCCATCGAGAGGAAAACTTTTTGCCTTGACTGTTTTCGTTTTATTTTACAGGGATTCATTGACGTCGAATTTAAAACCTACGTGCTATTGATTGCCATTCGCGTCTTTGACATGTCGAACAATACAAAGGGTATTCTCGCCGCAGCTTCCTATGTGGGTATGGCCTCGACGCCCTTCGTGCTCCGATTTTTTACGAAAGTTTGCCCACTAAAGACTAATTATGCCATTTCCGTATTGCTTTTTGTCGTCTCCATAATGATCGGTTTTGCGCTTTTCACCGACCGGTGGCTAATTTTTTTAATCGCGATTGTCATAGCTAAAATTTGTTACAAGCAGACACTCCCCTTCGTTACGGATATTTACAATCAAAATTACCCCAAGGAGCGGCGGGGGTGGATTATCGGTAAATTATTCACAATTTTAGCGATTTCTAGTATTGTTTTTGTGTATTTTTGTAGTAAATTGCTAGACAAATCCCTTTCCAATTACCGCTGGGTTTTACTGATATCCGCACTATCGGCTTTTATCTGCGGATGTATTTTTCTAAAAATTCCAAATGGACGGACTTTGAGCCATGATTCGGAATCATTTTTACGTTCCAATTTATCCATCCTATTGAATGATCGACTCTTTAGCGTCGTCCTCGGTTTATGGTCCCTAATGAGCATTGCATTTCAGATGACTTTTCCCCTACGCACCGAATACCTCGCCAATCAGTGTTACGGTTTAAATCTATCAAACAGTAATATCACGCTCATTACCGTCATTATTCCCACAATTATGCGCATCGTTAGTTCTTTGTTTTGGGGGAAAATTTTTGACACACAGAATTTTGCGATCATGAAAATTATGATCAATCTTTGTTTTCTCATCAGCATACCGACATTTTTTTTTACTAGAAATTTTACGCTTTGGATCCTTTCAACGGTTGCACTCGGATTGGGATATGGCGGTAATTTGACGGCATGGCAGTTGTGGGTGACGAAAATTGTCCCTTCGCCGGAAAAATTGGGAGCCTATGTGAGTCTTGACATTGCCACTATGGGACTACGCGATGCCCTATCGGCGGCTTTGGGGTACTTTCTTCTTTCCCATTCCGTTTCCTTGCATACGATTTGCGTGCTCGCGATTGTCCTCATCGGAATTTCAACCGTTGGGTTTTGCTTTCTAACTAAAAATCCGCGTCTCGATTAGAAGGCTACTTCCTAAGGGCTCGCCCTTATGATCCCCGCCAGGAGACCCATCTCCTGGACCTCTTATAAGCCCAATGCCTTTGCAATTTGCAAAGGTATTGGGCAAGGGAGGCTCTTCTTAAGTCAGAGCCCCGCGGCTACGCCGCGGGGTTGAAAATTAATATAAGGGCTACTCGCCCTTATGATCCTCGCCAGGAGACCGGTCTCCTGGACCTTTTATGAGCCCAATGCCTTTGCAACTTGCAAAGGTATTGGGCAAAGAAAATTCTCTAAATAAAGACACTCTTCTCCCTGCGAAAAGCAGGGGAAAATTTCCCCTGCTTTTCGCTAAAAGAGGTCAAGGAGTCTGCGACTCCTTGTGGGGTTTGAGGCGAAGCCTCAAGCAACCGAAGGAGCCCCGCGGGGTTGAAAATTAATATAAGGGCTACTCGCCCTTATGATCCCCGCCAGGAGACCCGTCTCCTGGACCTTTTATGAGCCCAATGCCTTTGCAAATTGCAAAGGCATTGGGCAAGGGAGGCTCTTCTTTAAGTCAGAGCCCCGCGGCGTAGCCGCGGGGTTGGAATTTCTTTAGGAAACAAGAGTTTCTCTTTTTAAACAAGACTCTTCTCCCTGCGAAAAGCGGGGGAAATTTTCCCCTGCTTTTCGCTAAAAGAGGTCAAGGAGTCCGCGACTCCTTGTGGAGTTTGAGGCGAAGCCTCATGCAACCGAAAGAGCCCGCCAATCAAAAATTTATTTCGATGGGATATTTTCCTCGACTAGGGAAATGACCTGTTCCAATGGATGGCGCGTCGTATCGATGACAAAGGCAATCTTATTTTCATGGTAATGATCGAAGGAATCGCGTTGGGCGATGGCATCTCTTTCGCCCTCATTGCGGCGACGATTTTCGCGGACTTCTTGATCGGCGGTGAGAAAAATTTTGACATCGGCATCCGGCAAAACGTGGCTGGCGATGTCACGTCCTTCCATGACAATTCCCGCAAAACTAAATTTTTTGGCTAAGTGAACCAGATTCCGCTGATAGTCTCTCAATTTCTGACGAATTTGGGGAATTTGGGCAAAAACGGCCACATTTTTATTCACTATTTCCGAATGCAGATCCCCATGCCTCGGGATTATTCCATTGACGGTGAGATGTGCCGAGATGCCATCGATTTGCGTATGGAGGGAAAATTTTTGAAGTGCATCCACAACTTGCCCCCCATTGGAACTGGAAATGCCTTTTTGGAGTAAAAAAAAAGCCAACGTTCGGTAATGATTACCCGTATTGACGTTGAGCAGGCGGTATTTTTCAGCCAAAGCCAATGCGGTGGAAGATTTTCCGGAGGCCGCCGTTCCATCGATGGCAAAGGACAAAAATAATTTTGGAGAATGGGCACACATTCGGAGAAACTTTTCCTTTAGATCATAAAAGTTAGGGACAATATCCTTTCGCGCAACAATAAGATAGTCACATTTTTGATTTAATCGTCGCTGCTCCTGGCGAAAAATTTCACGAAATAAACGCTTTATATAATTGCGTTCATGTGCCTTGCCCACTTTTTTCCCAACGATTACCGCAAAACGGGGAAGAACATTTTCCAGATTATTCCTGATTTTGCAGAAAAAACCCACACTATTTTTAAAAATACAATTTGCTCTAAACTGGTCAAAATCGGATTGCAAGCGAATCCGTTGGCATTTTTTCAGCCGCATGATAGGAATCAGAAACGGGAAACACTCGCCGATAGTTTGGTACGACCCTTGCGCCGGCGGTTGGATAAGACCTTACGTCCACCCGATGTTTTCATGCGTGCACGGAAACCAAATTTTCTCGCTCTTTTAATTTTCGAAGGATGGTAAGTGGGCTTCATAGGTGTCCAAGAAATATTAAATGGCTTCCCTGTCAAGCACCGAATGCTTTGTTTTCACAATTTTCGAAAAATTTCAAAATATTTATTTTTTATTGCCTACTTTTTCCATACTTTCGATGAAAACTTGATCATTTTCGCCGAGGCCGAGCTGAATGGCTGAACCTTCCTCCAGCTCTCCTTTTAGATATTCTTCCGCCAAAAAATCCTCCACATATTTTTCCAGTGCCCGGCGCAATGGCCTCGCCCCATATTTCTGATCGTAGCCTTTTTTGATTAAAAATTCACGCACGGAATCGTTGAGAGTGACGGAAATTTTTTTTGCACTCATACGCTGATCGATCTTCCCAAATTCGAGGTCGACGATCCTAACCAGTTCGTCGTGTCCCAGTTGCTTAAAAATGACGACATCGGTTAGGCGATTCATAAATTCCGGTTTAAATACATGTTTCGTTTCCTCTAAAATTTTCTCCTTTGCCCGTTCGAAATCCGTAAAATTATCCGAAGTAAATCCCAGTGCCACATTTTTCTGGAGCAATTCCGCACCCACATTGGAGGTCATAATGAGAATGGTATTTTTAAAATCGACCTTTCGCCCAACGCTGTCGGTTAAATGGCCATCTTCCATGACCTGAAGTAAAATCTGTAAAACATCGGGGTGAGCCTTCTCAATTTCATCGAATAAAACAACGGAATAGGGCTTTCGGCGAATCGTTTCCGTCAACTGTCCACCATCCTCGTGCCCCACATAGCCCGGCGGCGAACCGATTAGGCGGGAGACCGCAAATTTTTCCATGTATTCGGACATGTCGACTTGAACCAAAGCATCCCCACTATTAAACATCCTTTCCGCTAAAACTTTTGCGAGGTGTGTTTTGCCAACGCCCGTTGGTCCCAGAAATAGAAAGGAACCGATGGGGCGCCGTGGATCTTTGAGATCGGTGCGCGAACGTCTCAGCGCACGGGCAATCACCTCCGTTGCATCATCCTGGCCGATTACGGAATTGCGCAATTCATCGCCAATTTGCAGGAGACGCTCACTTTCGGTCTGCTCGATGCGCATTAGGGGAATTTTCGTCCAATCGGAAACGATTTTACAAATATCCTCCTTCGAAATATTGATGCAAACCGACTTTCTATCATTGCGCCACTTTTGAAGTGATTTGGCTTGTTCTTCGCGCAGTTGCTTTTCTTCATCGCGGAATTTGGCAGCATCTTCAAATTTCTGTTCACTGATCGCTTTTTCTTTTTCCCGGCAAACCGTATCAATTTTTTGGGAAAGTTTTTCGATTTTTGGAGGACGGTTCATCGAGCTGATATGCGCGCGGGAACCGGCTTCATCGATGATGTCGATAGCCTTATCCGGCAAAAAACGTCCCGTAATGTAGCGATCCGATAACTGGACAGCCAAATTAATCACCTCCTTGGAATAGCGAACATTGTGAAATTCTTCGTATTTTTCTTTCACCCCATTCAGTATTTTGGCCGCATCTTCCAGGGAAGGCGGATCGACTTGAATGGATTGGAAGCGTCGTTCCAATGCCGCATCTTTTTCGATATTTTTCCGATATTCTGTCAGCGTCGTCGCACCAATGCACTGAATTTCTCCACGGGAAAGGGCAGGCTTTAGAATATTGGAAGCATCCATCGCCCCCTCCGAAGATCCGGCGCCGACGATCGTGTGTAATTCATCCAAAAATAAAATGACATTTTTTGAACGTTTCATTTCATCCATAACCGCTTTTAGGCGTTCCTCGAATTGGCCGCGGTATTTTGTTCCGGCAACCATCAGCGCTAAATCGAGGGCAATAATTTTTTTATCGATCAAAACATCGGGAACATTTTCATCGGCAATGGCCTGGGCTAAGCCCTCCGCAATGGCCGTCTTTCCGACACCCGCTTCCCCAATCAGAGCCGGATTATTTTTCGTACGCCGGCATAGTACTTGAATGGTACGTTCGATTTCCTTTGCGCGGCCGATGACGGGATCCAGTGAACCTTCCTTGGCCAAGGCGGTCAAGTCGCGGCCAAATGCGCGGAGTGCGGTCAATTTTTGGCTGGATGGGCGTGCTTGCGTATCTTCCTCGGCGGAGGGTTGCTCCCCCGGAACTAATTCATCGGATTCGGGTGCATTGGAGGAACTGGCAAAATTGGGATCCAATTCCTCTAAAATTTCCTGGCGACAACGCTCAATATCGACGCCCAACTCATTGAGAACTTTTGCCGCAACTCCTTCGCCTTCGCGCAGTATGCCCAATAGTAAGTGTTCCGTACCGATATAGGGGTGCTGCAACCCACGGGCTTCATTGGCGGCGAAAATCAAAACTTTTTTAACGCGTGGGGTAAAGGGGATATTTTCCGCAGGTAGTATGGATTTGACGTTTGAATCCCGAAGCTGTCTTTTCAATATTTTTTGAACCTCTTCGCGAACCACATCCAAAGTTATGTTTAATTTTTTGAGAACGTTAACGGCGATACCCTGTCCTAACTCGATCAGTCCAATAAGAAGGTGCTCGGTACCGACATAATTGTTGTGCATACGATCCGCCGCTTGTCTTGCCAGGACAAGAACCTGTTGCGATCGTGGAGTAAAATTGAGCGGTTCCATAAACCATATCCAATCTGTTGATAAAACAAAAACATGCAAGAAGAATGTTTAAGCCTTTTGAGCCATGGAAACATTGCCTATCCGTGGCTTTTTATCGAAGTTACATCCATGGAAAAAGGGATTTTTATCCCCACAAAATTTTTCAGGCCTGTCATTTTTTTTACTAAATTTAATGCAATGGGCGAAATAAAATGAATTGAAAGGGAGAGAAAATAGCCCTGAAAAAAGGAAGTAAAAGATCCATGGAAAATGCTGACCTAGGCCCGGTAGATTTCCCCGTAAAAGCGAATTATGTGTGAGGAAAAGTTTTTACTTTTGCCTCCATTTTAACCGCCGATCTTGCCTTTTATTTGGCTTTCTTGTTTCACCATTTGCCATAAATTAATAAATTTCTATTTTTGTTCTTTTGACCTTAAATTCTCCATTATTTTATGTTTTACATAATAGGTAAATAGTGGATCTACCTTCGGAAAATTTTGATTTTTAGAAATAGATCACATTGTCTGTTGCTATTTTATGAAAGATATTAAAAAAAAATCATGTGTGGTATTATTGGATACATCGGCCAAAAGAAAGCCAACGGTATTTTAATTGAGGGTTTAAAGCGTTTGGAATATCGCGGATATGATTCCGCGGGAATTGCCATTCTCGATCAGGGGGAAATTTTTCCATTAAAATGTGTGGGAAAAGTGCACGAACTTGCCAAAAAAGTACAGAGTCATTTTCAACATTCGGGGACAATTGGCATCGGACATACCCGTTGGGCAACCCATGGCAATGTATCCGAAAAAAATGCCCATCCCCACCTTAGCAATGGGAATAATTTTGCGATTGCCCATAATGGCATTATCGAAAATTATCTCCCAATTAAAGCATTTCTCATTGAAAAAAATTATAAATTTTATTCCGATACGGACACCGAAATCCTCGCCAATCTCATCGATTATCACTATCAGAAAGAAAAATATCTCTCCTTTGCGGAAATTATCCGCAAGAGTCTTCTCCACGTCGAAGGTACCTATGGCATTGTGGTATTGAGTAAAATTTTTAAGGATGAAATCGTGGCGGCACGGAAGAGTTCACCCCTGTTGATTGGACTTGGCAACGGTGAAAATATTATTGCGAGCGATGCGGCCGCCGTAGCGCGCTATACGAAGCGTGTAATTTACTTGAATGATGGTGAAATTGCTTCCGTGTGTTCGGATAATTTTTCGGTAATTACCCTAGGAGAAGGTTCCGTGGATATGGTTTATCACGAACTCGATTGGGAAATTGGCGACGAAGATCTTGGAGATTTTCCGACCCATATGCTGAAAGAAATTTTTGAACAACCCTCTTCCATCGAAAATGCGATGCGCGGACGTTTTACGGAGGATGCCAGTTCATCGAAATTCGGCGGTTTATCCCTAACCCCCCAGGAGTTTCGTTCGGTGGAAAGGCTACTTTTTTGTGCCTGTGGAACGGCTTACCACGCCTGTTTAGAAGGGAAATATCTCATCGAAAAATATGCGCGCATTCCCGTAGATGTGGAATATGCTTCGGAATTTCGCTATCGCAATGCGCCATTGCAACGCAATACGCTCGTTTTTGTGGTGAGTCAGTCCGGAGAAACCATTGATACTTTGGCCGCACTTCAGGAAGCAAAGCGAAAGGGCTATCCCGTGATGGGGATTACCAACGCGGTGGGATCGACCATTGCACGGGCAACGGATTCGGGAATTTATCAGCATGCGGGATTGGAAATTGGCGTCGCCTCGACGAAAGCATTTACATCGCAATTGACAATTCTTTCCATGCTGGCGTTGCTTTTCGCACGGGTGCGCGACATGGATGATTTCTCGGGAAGACAATACGTATATGCCCTAAAAACATTGCCCAAAACGATCAAAGAAGTCCTAAAATTATCGGAGCAAATCAGCGCCATTGCGGAAAAATATTATGGGCAGGGACGCTTTTTATTTTT
This sequence comes from Puniceicoccales bacterium, assembly GCA_031268005.1. Classification (GTDB taxonomy): domain Bacteria; phylum Verrucomicrobiota; class Verrucomicrobiia; order Opitutales; family LL51; genus LL51. Next base: position 21,725 of record JAIRYA010000048.1, read on the forward strand.
AGGGCGGCAAACGATGTATCCCATTGCCCTGGAGGGGGCGTTAAAATTGAAGGAAATTTCCTACGTGCATGCGGAAGCTTTTCCGACGGCGGAAATGAAACACGGGCCCATTGCGCTCATTTCGGAGGAATCGGTTTGTATTTTTCTGGCAACGCAGAAAGAAATGCTGGATAAGACGATGAGTAATATTCAAGAGGTGAAAGCCCGCGGTGCGAAAGTAATTGTGATCACGAGTAATACTCAAATTGCCTGGGAAGTATTTTGCAATGAGGTCATTAAAATACCGGAAACTCATCCGGGCGTAAATCCCATCGTTTCGACGATTCCGCTGCAACTTTTCGCCTACTACGTTGGCCTATTGCGGGGTTGCGACATTGATCGTCCCCGCAATTTGGCAAAATCCGTTACCGTGGAGTAATTGAAAACATATTTTATAAATTTTTTCTCATTCAAAGGCTATTTTTTAAAGCTCTCACCGACTGGGGTTTTTATTATCCATTCCCAAAGTAAAAAACATTTCCAACTGCCTTCTAATTCGTCTCAAAGTGGCAATATTTTCGACTTTTTGTTTTCATTTGAAAGTTTTGTAATGTTTTTATATTTTTATGCTTGCAATTGGGGAAATTTTCACAAGTATCCATTCACCTATCCTAGAATTTAATTTCAATAAAAATCATTTTTTGTTTGCAATGGCATCAAAATTCAACAGAATAATGACCCATGTGGGATATGGATTTAATTGAACTTTTTGTCGTTGATATTGTTTTTTCCAGCGAGGCTTCTTCTATTGTTTTAAAAAATAGTGCAAATGGAAAAGTCTCCCCAATCCATGTTTCCATTGAAATGGGCAGTTTATTGCTTGATCTCTTTCGGAGGAATTCCCCCAAGCGTCCCGATACATTCACATTGCTTTCCAATTGCATCACCTCACTTGGAGCGACTATGCAAGCCATTATCATCGAAGACGCCTTCGATGGCATTTTTTTCGCAAAAATTGTTCTCAATAATCATGGGACGCTTTCTTCATTGGATGCACGTCCCAGCGATGCGATTGCACTTGCACTCGTCAACAAACTCCCGATTCTAGGGACAACGACACTGATGAAAAAACTTTCCTGGGTTGACAGCATTCCAACTAACAGAAAAATGGCCGACATTTTCTTTCTCTGCCGCTAATCAAAATATGCTCAATTTCCACGATTCCCTCGTCCATAAAATTAGCCCTTTATAAATTTATAAATATTTGCACACCCATCCATAAATGATTTGCCAAATTTTTTAGTCTCTTTTTTAATATCGTTCATTGCATTCTGAATTTCATCCTCTGGAGTTTCCTTATCAAAGAATTTTTGAGCAGCCTTACCTAGATTTTTAAACGCTTCTTTAGGACTTATTTCATTCAAATCTTCTTTGCAATGATTAACCCGTTGAGCGGCTCTATTTGCCAGCATTCCAGCCACTTTTATAGGATCATTCATTGCCATTTTCAATGTTTTGCTTTCAAAGCCACGAAGCATGTTTCATCACACGACCAATCGCACGAAAATATACGCCAATTGGATCTAAAAAGCC
>JAIRYA010000066.1 GCA_031268005.1 Puniceicoccales bacterium
ACGGGATGGAATCCCGTGTTAGATTCCTTGCGGGTGCAGGGCGGAGTCCTGCAAAGCAAGGGACGGAATCCCGTGGCATAAAATTTATGGTGAGGTCGAAAAGAAAAAATGTTATTGAATTGATACCCATGCTTCCCTAAATCATATCGTACACCATGTTTTCGATGACATTTTCCATATTTTTAGTCGGGGGGATTTTATGGTAACCTTTGGGGAGGCGCAGAAAATTTTTAATCGGCCTTTTTTAGAGCTCATCCACGAAGCGCATTCGGTCCATAGGTTGCACCACAATCCCCGGGAGATACAAATTAGTTCTTTGCTGAGTATCCAATCGGGGGGGTGCTGCGAAGATTGCGCCTACTGTGCCCAATCGATCCGGAATAAAACAAAAATGCCCAAGCAAATCATAGCCGATATGGATGTCATTCTCGCCTCCGCAAAGAAGGCAAAAGCCATGGGAAGTTCGCGATTTTGCATGGGGACCTCTGGAAAAACCCCCGGCGATGAACTCTTTGCGCTGGTCTGTAGGGTGGTCGTTGAAGTCAAAAAACTTGGCCTGGAGACCTGTTTAACCATGGGGATGCTGAAGGAAGATCAAATTATAAAATTAAAGGAATGTGGATTGGATTATTACAACCACAACGTCGATACCTCGCCGGAATACTATGGCAAAATTATTACAACCAGGACGCTCGAGGAAAGAATTCGGACCATTGAACGCGTACATAGGCACGGCATAAAAGTTTGCACCGGCGGCATACTAGGTTTGGGGGAGACAATTGAGGATCGCATAAAAATGATTCTCTTACTTGCGAATTTCGGGGAACATCCCGAATCAATATCCATCAATCGACTGGTTAAAATTCCCGGAACACCCCTGGAAAATGCGGAGGATGTGGATCCCTTCGATTTCGTCCGAACGATCGCATTGGCTCGCATTTTAATGGCAAAATCTGCCATCCGAATCTCCGCGGGTAGGGAAAAAATGAGCGATGAATTACAGGCCCTTTGCTTTTTAGCGGGAGCGAATTCATTTTTTATGGGTGAAAAATTATTGACGGTCGAAAATTCTGAATTTACTCGAGATCTGGAACTAATGAGGCGCCTCGATCTTCATCCAATTCCTTGCAATGGCTAGTGTTGTCCTGTCCATGGGATCATTTTTGTTTAAAAAAAGTAAAATAACATCCTAAACCATTGACAATGTGAAAAATAAAAATATCATAAAAAAAGATGCGAAAAACATTTAGAGTTGGAGGGGGGCGTTCCTGGAGTGCATTGGGTGTACTCCTTTGGACGATGGCATTCCTATTTATAATCGACAAAGTGAGTGCGGTGTGGTTTGGCAATGATTTCCTCAGGAGGTATTTGCTGTTGTCCGTAGGGGACTTAGGAGAAGGAAAGCTATGGCAGTTGCTGACCTACCTGTTCGTGCACGATGACTTTTGGCACATCTTTTGCAATGGGCTCGTGTTATTTTTCGTGGGCAGATTGATCGAGCAAAAATATGGAAAGGGCCGCCTGCTGGAGATATTTTTTGTATCCGGATTTCTCGGTGCTTTGGCTTGGTTTTTCCTCCATAGCAAACAGCCCTATGTGGCATTATTGGGGGCATCTGCGGGATGTTCAGGCGTATTCAGTTATTTTTGTCTGACCTGCGAAAATCGATCGATAATTTTTTTATTATTTTTCATCATTCCCGTTCGCCTAAAGCCACGCCTATTCCTCGCCCTATGGGCGATTTTTGAAATTTATTGCCTATTTGTTCAAGAATTAGGCGGTAGATTCATTGCCAATTCGGCACATTTGGGAGGAATGTTGGGGGGATGCATGGGGTATTTTTTTTACAAATATCGACAAAATTATATGCGCATCGTGAAGGAAAAACTAACCCGAATACCGCAGACAATGCACTCCATGCGCAGCGATAATTATAAGCTATACATCACAAGTCATTTGGCAAAGCGTAGGGAAGTGGATCGCATTTTGGATAAGATCAATGAGCATGGATTCAAATCCCTAAGCGAAGGGGAAAAAAATACCCTAAATGCAGCAAAGCATATCATGCATCGCTAGAATAAATTTTGTCTAACATGGAAAAATTCCTAGGATAGTGGCAAAATTAAAGGGCAAAACAGCGGAGACGGAAAGGATAAGTCCTAAACTTTTAGTGATTGTGAAATGAAATGTTTGTAGTAATTATTTTTTAATAAAAATTAATTGACGAAATATTGAAATTAATTATTCAATTTTATGGCTGATGGCGATATTTATGGCGGGGTTTTATGGAAAGAAATGGGGTTGTTTGAAGGTCAATTTTATGGCCTTACTTTTCCCGTGGATGCTGTGTTTCGGTTTGTGCAATGGGAGTGATAAAAATTGGAATTCGGGTGAAAATCAAGTTTTAAAAACGAATTGTTGGAGTAATTGGTATTTGTTAACCATTGAAAATTTTGAAAATTTGGAGAATTCGAAGGAGTGTAAAAGGTGGAAAAATTTGAAAAATAAGCTGGATTTGCAAGATTTGGAGAATGGATTGCTATTGATTGCTACGGGAAAGATATGGGATTGTCCCCTTCCCCTGGAGGACGATCAGCGGGGAATTACCGAAGGGAAAATGATAAAAGAAATTTTGGAAATGTTGAATGGGGAATATTCGCTGGCTGCGTGCCACGGCGACTATGAAAAATTGCAAGACCGTAAATATTGCTTGCATAGACTTAAATTTCTGCGTTCTTTGACTTTCGGTGAAAATTTTATTAAATTTCATGGAAATGATGTGACTGGATTGGACGGTGAATTGCTAAAATTTTTAATGGAAAGAATCGTTCTCCGCCTATGTCCTTCCCTGGTAGAATTAAAAACGGAATGGAATTTGTTACCCAGATGGATGTTGCTAGAAGTAGTAGATTTAAGCTCCCATATCAAAAATATGATTGAAAATAAAGCCCTAAAGGTTCATCACAATAGGCAAACGAAGGAAAGAGAATTCAGGATAGATCTATGTAAAATGGGAGTAATATACCCCGCTTTTCAAGATCTGTGCGAGGGGAAGAACTGCCAATTTGATTTCCCTCGGATTAAAGACAAAGACGATCCTGTGTTGACTCATCTCCATATTCACATAGCTTCCCGCTTTTTTTTCAGAAGAGTAAACGAGGGCGATACGCTACTAAAAACAATATTTGTCCATGAATAATTTTCCTGGGCAAAAGCCCCGCGTTTGGCTTGTCTTAGGGTCTGCGGCTTGTCCTAGGGGCTACGGCTTATCCTAGGGGCGCGCAGCCCCTAGGGATCCCCGCCAGGAGACTCGTCTCCTGGACCTCTCCTAAGCCCAATGGCTGCGCAATTTGCAAAGCCATTGGGCAACAAGAGACTCTTTTTACTTTAAGTAAGCCGCCTCCAGATTCCACAGCTTAGCGGGGGTAATTCCAATTGTTTTTCCTTCCAGAGATAAAACCAGTTTCATTATTATTATTATTATTATTATTATTATAGATAGTAATATGTATGAAAATACAACAGGAATATACTAAGTCTCTGCAAAAATGTTATTTAAGAATTTATTATAGTTAGTTTAAATATTAAATATATCGAGTTTATTAATAAAATCTTTACATTTTT
>JAIRYA010000067.1 GCA_031268005.1 Puniceicoccales bacterium
TCCATTAGCAGTAGTCCAATTTCCTTCAGCCGGCGTCTTCATAGGTCTCCCATTGAAAACCTTAACGGGATAGCGATATTTTTTACATTCATCGGGCGACTTCCATCCCACATTAAAGCCGATTACCGTCCTTGCATTCCAAGCATCTTTGACTCTATTTCCATTAGCTTTCGTCGCATACTGAATGTAATGGGAACACTTTAGACAGGGTGCCTTTCCGGATATTTTAACCAAAATATTTCCCCCAAATTTATCGCTCAGCCAATCGACTATTTGCTCCGTATGCGTTATGGCGCTGACATATTGGTTTGGATTGAGTCCTGAAACATATTGCAGTTCCATAACATTTTTTTCAGAATTTCGATGAAGACGCCAAATGTCACCAATTTGAAGATGCGGTCCCCTAATCAATCTAACAAGATTAACCATACCCCTTGCTACAATTTTTGTCACACCATCCAATCTTTCATTTAAACTTTCATGGTTTTCCGGCAGAAAGATCTTTTCCGGGGAACTACCTGCTTGATGCATTAAGGATCTTATTTCCCAGACTTCTTCAGTTAGACAATTCACTTCCTGTATCTCTCGAATTTGAATATCTATTTCACTAATGAGACGATTTAGATCGGCAGCATAGTGATTAGTATATTTTAAAACATTATTATTATTCTCACGATCCAGGTTGGCGGGATCTAGATCTAGTGTAGCGTCTGGAATCACAGCAACATCTTGCGCATATTTTTTCAATCTTTTCAAAAAATCCACAATTGCTCGTCGTTCATTTTCCAAATCAATATCCCCTTTAAGTTTTTCTTGAACTAAATGAATTAGTCTACCTAAGGCTTTACACGCATTTGTGGTTGGAGAAATAACTTTATTAGCCTTTTGTAATTTCACCTCCACTTCACCTTTTTCTATTGTATTCGGACCAACTTCTGCGAATATAGTTTTCTTCTGTGTTTCAAATTGTTGTACAACCGTTTTCATCATTTCCGTTACTAGTGCTCGATTTGAGCTACCTCTTGCCAGCTGTACTTTTGCTTCCAAATCATCTCCATCAGTAATTATTCCATCATAAATATTATTATACAAATACAATAAATCCATCACCGATATTGGCCGAGTGTTAGGTAAAGAATTAGTGTTGTTTAATTTTAAATAATCATACAAAATCCCATCGATAATAGAACTAGCTATCACATATGTCTTAGATCCAATCCTAATGGCCGCTTTGTTGTCCTTCTCTCTATGACTTTTCTGAACCTTATCCAGAACTTCAGCTGCGGCGCAACCAAATACTGGCTCAACTTGTTCAACAATTTGATTATATTGCCTAGCTTTCGTCTCCCTAACGGCGGCCGCAACAGCCACGGCGAACAAAAACGAAAGCCCAACAAGACCCTCTTTTATTTTTTTTCTTAATATTCCCATCTTTTTTCCTTTCCAGTTATTTATAATTTATAAAAATTTTTCATCACAAATGATATTCCCCCAAAGACTCTGGATTATTTATATATATATAATCAAAAATAAGCTGAGCCGCATCTCGCCCACTGTTTACCTCGATATCCTCATCGGGATATAGATCCTTTAAAAATTCCGGCACTTTATCTTTGACCGTTTGAGATAAACTTTCAGGGTAATGAGCCAACATTCTCATCAATCCTTCCCAAAAATTAAAATGCCCACTGTTTGCATAGAAATCATTAGCTTCTTTCCTTGGTATATATTCCTCTAAAGTTGCATTTATCATTTTTATTAGCGTTTCATCGTCAAAATCATTAAACATAGGATTTCCTATCCGATCAATCATTCTACCTATCCAACCTAGATTGAAGCAAAATTCTTTATCGCTCATTCGACCCATGCCCTGTGAAGCATTACACTGTCCTACAAAAGTCGTCATTCCTATCATTCCTAACACAATTCGACTAATAATCTTTTTTGTATTCATAGGCCATGAATTCATCTCGATTTCATCAATTGTCAAGATAAATTCCAGCACTTTCTCTAATTTTATAAAATTATTACGTCTTCACATAAACATAGCGAAATAAAATAAAAAGTCAATACTACAGTAAACATATAATTTAATTATTTTACAAGCCACAAAGAAATTGGGAGGAAAAAGAGTCTCCCATCTAAGTAAAACGCTCCCATTTATGTAAAAATCAGGGAAAATTCTCCCCGGAATCGATGCCCTCGATAAATGATTTCATATTTCTTAAAGCCAAAACCCTGGGCGATTTTGTCCAGGGCTTTGTTTTAATCTAACAATCGAAGGCGTCTGCAAGTCCTCGCGTGTGCGGGATAGGGACTCCACATTATAAATTTTATTCATCGTCCATATTATTTTTATCGGCAAATTGCATAATTTCTTCCAGTGTCGTTCTCCCCTGCTTGACATGTTCCCAGGAACAGGCTTGCAGGGTTTGCATTCCTTCTCCGAGGGCAATGGCTCGAATTTCCCGGGCGGGAGCATTTTTGATAATTGCCTGCTGAACTTTATCACTAATGACAAGGACTTCGTGGACGGCAATTCTTCCTCTGTACCCATGCTTACACCGATCACAACCCGCACCGACTTTAATTTTGTCAATGTTCGCTAGCTCCTGTTCGGGATTGATGCGTAGGGCACGCAATGCATACTCCAATTGCTCGGAGGTATAATCGGCTTTTTGGGCACAGTGTGGACAAATTCTCCTTACCAGACGTTGGGCAAGGACGAGCTGGAGCGAGGACGCAAGTAAAAAGGGCTCGAGACCCATGTCGCACAAACGTGAAACCGCCCCCGCCGAATCGTTGGTGTGTAAAGTACTTAAAACCATGTGCCCCGTAATGGACGCTCGAATGGCAATATCGGCCGTTTCCGCATCGCGAATTTCACCGATCATGATGACGTCCGGATCCTGACGCAATATGGAGCGCAGAGCACTGGCAAAGGTCATTCCGATGTCCGATTGTACCTGACATTGATTGATTCCGGAAATTTCATACTCCACGGGATCTTCAACGGTAATGATGCGAATTTCTGGGGCGCGAATTTTGTGAATGCATGCATTTAGCATCGTCGACTTACCGGATCCCGTCGGTCCCGTCACTAGGGTGATGCCATGCGGCCGCGTGATCGCATTTACAATTTGCTCAAATTGTTTTTGTCCAAGACCCATGCCTTCCAGTTCAACGGGAGCTTCGCTGAGGTTGAGCAAACGCAAACTAATACTTTCACCGTAGGAAATTGGCAAAGTGGATACGCGGATGTCGATTGACGTGTCCCCGGAGCGGAAAGCAATGCGACCATCCTGGGGACGACGCTTTTCCGAAATATTTAATTTCGCCATGATTTTCAAACGCGAAATAATGGCCGCCTGGTAGAGGACGAGATTCGGCGGTAAACTGACGGGAACCAGGGAACCGTCAATGCGGTAGCGGATTTGCAATGAGTTTTTTTGCGGCTCAAAGTGAATATCCGTTGCGCGGTCGTGGAGCGCCTGCTTAATCAATTCATTGACGAATTTAATGACAACCGCATCCTCATCTTCCTGGATCGTTTCAATTTTCGAAACAAGCCCCACGTTGCCTTCGCCTTCACCGAAACTACCCGCACCCACTCCAAAGCGTTCGTTGATAACCTTGCGAATGTCCGATATCTGTCCTAAACAATAGACGAAATCGGAATTCGAAGAAGCGCGAATCCATTTTTTCATTGTCCCATCCGGTGGCCAACCGAATATTAATCCCTGGCAATCACCTTCGAGATCTACGGGTAAACAGGCATATTCCAACAATAATTTTTCCGGAAGAATTGTCGTAATATCCTTGGATACCGTAAATTTCGCAATGAAAGGCAATCCACACATGCTCGATATCCATTCATAGGTATCTGCGGGTTGCCTTGCCAATTTTTCGGCAAGTACGTCGATCCTCTTGTCGATGCTCGTACTGGCAATTGCCGACGGTAAATCGGGATCAATTGTTGCGAGTGCTTTGTTTAAATTTTCCATATCATCCCAAATTAGAATTTTTAAAAATCATCATTTTAGTCCCAATCATCCCAATCATCCCAATCGTCATCCCAGCTAAAATCATAGTTAATACTAGGGGCGCCATAGGGACCACTTCCATAAGAAGGCTGGCCCTTGCTAGCTTTATCCGATTTATTTTCTCCACCTTTATCGCTTTTCGCCTCTTCCCCAAGGGGGCAGGAATAGTTATAGTTATTGACTTCAATCTCTAGGGTTTTCTTTTTTTCATTGAATTGACTGGGCGCATACCCATAGGGTGATTTTTGCTCTGAAGTTAGGAGCGTATGAATTTCATCCTTCGACGTCTTATCACAGATCGAAAAATAATTTTTGTTACCTATTCTAACATATCCCAGAAAACTTAGTTTTAGTTCAGGCTTTTGGGGAGCCGGAGGCGCTACGGGAGCTGCCACCTTTACGGGTTGTTTATCTTTGGGTTTCGGTTCGGGTTTAGGTGCGTCACCAAAGGGTGATCTTTGTTTCAAAGACTCAAATTGGCTGCCGTGTGCGTAGCAGCTACAAAACAAAGCCACACTAAAAAAAACTTTTTTTATTCTATTTTCCATGGCGATTTATTCCTTCATATTTTGTTTTAGCGCCTCCTTCCGAAACCCCTCCTCGTGCGCTTTACGTTCTTTGGTTCCTTTTTTGTGGCCTCATCCCCATCAACAGCACCGGAGAAATCTTTTTCTTCCAGGACCGTTTCATCCGCTTCGAAACTCGAAGCAGAAGAACTACTCGAATCCTCATCGCTTGAGAGCTCTTCTTCCCGGCGAAGCATTTCTTCTCTTTGCTTTCGTTCCATTTCCACTTTTCTACGCATTTCCGCTTTTTTGCGCATTTCTTGCCCATTAAGTCCTAGGATTGTGTCTTCCGGGAAGGGATCTCCTTTCGGAAAATCGCCGGTTGCCTTATAGCAATTAATATCTTCCTTGAAATTCGTGACTTCAAGTTTTTTGTCGAGATAGGCGGCTTCATCCTGTGGATGGAGGATAATGGTTGGCTTAATGAAGACGATGAGTTCTTTGGTTGTCTCCTTCCGGTGTCTACCAGTGAAAAATGCATCGCCGATGATGGGTAAATCGCCGAGTAGGAATATTTTCCCGGAATCTTTGCTAGCGGTTTTTTCTTTGAAACCGGCAAGTACGATCACATCACCATCGGAAACACTAACGAAAGAATTAATTGATTTTTTCGAGATAATTGGCGATGACGATGCCCCAACGGTACCATCTCCAGTATGCGCTGAAATTTCCTGCTCAATTTCCATTTGAATGATGCCATTGCTTCCAATGAGAGGCGTTACTTTAAGATCCATACCGATCCTTTTATAAACGATATTGATCCTTTCCCTTGAGCCTTCTTCGCTCTGCGTACTGGAATCCATAAATGGATAATCTTGACCATAGGAGAAGTTGGCCTTTCGGTTATGAGTTGTAACCAAAGTCGGCGTTGAAAGAATTTTAATATTGGAATCCGTTTTGGCTTGTTGGAAAATATTGGTCAAAGCAAAATTTTTGAGCGTTCCAGTAAAATTGGATATGCTATTTTTGAAGTCAGCCTTAAAATTGATATCGTAGGCCTTCGGTTCATACTGATGCGAAATTTCTAAATCCGCTCCATCTTTGCCACCTCCGGGAATTATTGTCTTTTTCGAGCCCTGATAGGGTGAGTAGGACTGTGCTTGATGGTATCCCGCCGTTAGTTGGGCCAATCCACTGTTTTGATCGTTTTCCAAGGTGACCTCTGCGACGATAACTTCGATGCGCACCTGATCCAAAAGTACATCCAGATTGAAGATTAAATTGCGCACTTGTATCAAGTCCGAAGATGTTCCATAGATAATAATGGAATTACTTCTTTCATCGGCGGATAGGGTTAAATTTGCTGAAAATTGCGCCAGTTGTTCCTCTCCCACTTCTCCCGGCATTTGCTGGGAAGAAATAAAATCGCTGTAGGTATTGCTGATTTGCTGGTTGCTGCGAGATCCACTGGCTGCCTGTGCCAACGCATTCGCCATGTTGCCCTGGGCGGACATTTGGGCCTGTTGGCGTTCGAAAGCCATCTTATTTTCTTTTTCGATGCGGCTTCGCTGTTCTTTTACAATTCCAGAGACAATTCCGGTGATCTTTTTCGCATCGCCATGTTTAATGCGAATGACTTCGGATTTTAGTAGAAGCTCGCATTTATTGTCCAATTGCTTTGCGATATTCTCTATCGTCGGCAAATTTTCTTTGGCCGCAATGACGATCAATTGATTGCTGGAATCATCGCAGTCAATGGTTGTCGTCGAAAGATATTTCTTTAGCGCTCCACGCTTGAGCTGATCAAATTTTTTCACAACGGAGGAGGCCTTAACATTGTTAAGTGGAATAAAATTGACGCTTTCCACCATTTGAATCGGCGTGTCCGTACGTTTTATTAAATTTTCTACGTTTTGTAAATTCGCCACCGTATCCGTAATGAACAGAGAATTTGAAGCACTGAAAAGAATCACATTCGAAGTGCTCGGCGTTAGAATCGATTTAATCGATTTTTGAAATTCTCCGGCATCCAGGTAATGAAGTTTAAAAAATTTCGAGGAAATTTTTTGACTCGGCGAAAATTCCAATAGGGATTCATCGATGATGCTCGGCGACTGCGTAAGTGCCGATTTCAATGAAACCACTTTGAAAAACTTCTCGTCGTCTCCCCCCACAATTGCGACATCATTCAAGCTCAGGACGCTTTCGAGGGCCTCGATGGCTTCTAGGCGAGAAATAGGCTCTTTGCTGTTAATCGATATTTTATTCGTCGATAACTTTGGCCCAATTAATGCCGTTCGCCCCGTTAACTGTTCCAATGCGGCAATGATGTCTTTCGGATCAGCCCCCGAGTAAACGAGTTCAACTCCCTCGGATTCATCGTTCTGATCATCATCTGGAACGACTTCAGCCTTGTTTTGAAGACTCCCCGATGTCCTATTTTTAGGCAGAGTACTATTTGTTCCTTGAAGTAATGCTGCAGATATTGCCAGCGGAAATAATCCCAAAATTAAATACTTTCCTTTTTTCATAACCATCCTATTCTAATTATTCTAATAAATTGCTGCGTTCGGTCCATTTTACTAATTTCTCATCAAAATGATGTGTCTTTAAAATTTGAGCGACGATTTTATCCACATCGCCATCTGATTTGATGATGAGTGCCGAAATTCCGATTTTCCCCGAAAGTGAATTGCCGTGTAAATTTAGTTCTATGTTATCAATGCAAAGATTGGAATCATTGACCTCAATCGCATTGTCAAATTCTAAAATATCACTAAACAGTACATTACTTAAATTGATAGAAATTTTATTAAAGGAAAAAAATTTCCCAGCTTCTTCCCTAGGCATGCCATCGAGAGTATATTTAATGGAAAGGCGTTGGGCGGCATTGCTGACGAGAGCTATCAATTTTGGCTGATCAATTTTGTCGCGGTGGAGAATCTTTTCAATAATCGAACGGAATTCTTTATTGATTTCTTCTTCCCGCGAAAGCCATGAATTTTGTTCACCCAGTTCTTTCTCATTTTTGGCCACTAGGTTGCTATACTTCATCCATAAGCTGCTATCATAGCACACCAAGCACAGGGCAACAATCCCAAATAAACCGACAATGGCGAAGAGTTCATTTTTTTGTAACAGAAAAAAGAATGATTTTAATTTAGAAATTTTTTTCATAATTTTTCAAAAGTTAAAAAGAGTGAAAAGTCAATGGATTGATTCTCCTGTATCTGTTTATCTTCAACTTTAACCACTTTAAGGAAAGCGGATTCGCTAAGAATTTCTTCAAATTTATTAAGTTCTTCAAGCATTTTAGCATTGCCTTTGATTTCGAATCTTTCCCCTTCCGAGGCATAGAGTGACACAAAATGTATGGTGTCGGGGCGTAATTTATTAACTTCTTCAAGGCCTCGAAAATAGGCATGTTTTTTATTTGAAAATAAATCCAACTCATGGGCGCGATCCTCTTTCTGCTGAATTAATTTTATCTGCTCCTCTTTGGATGCAAGTTCTTTTGATATTCGATTCTCCTGTGCGGAAAGATATTGCAACAGAAAAAATCCACAAATTCCCGTAAAAATGAGAGTCGACGATATTAGCGTTGAATACAATGCCGCATTGGTTGCTATTTTACTTCGTTTTTGTATTTTTTTCAGTTCCAAGTTTTGCATATTGGCAGCGGCGATTACCGAATTTGAGAAACTAAAATTATACGCCCGATCGATGGGACGGCTTGAAGCATTTTCCCTTTGCGTAAATTTAACGACTAAGCCAAATTCTACGATGGAAGTGAGTTCAACGAGTTCAAAGACTGGCAATGCTGTGCCTTCGCCTTTCGACTCATCAAGGGGCTTAAAAGAGATTCCATTGGCCACCGTTTTTTCGAAAACAATCCCGTTGTCCTGATATTTGAGGATAGCTTTTGTAATGGAAGGATGAATGATCGCAAGCAAAAAATCTGGCAAAACATAGGTCGAAAATTCAACTTCCGGATTCATTGTTTTTAGGCGACTTTTCAGGGCCGAAAAAATGTGAATTGTCGACATATTCGCATCGATGAAATACCCCCAAAAGATATCGCTAAGAGGAAATGGACTCGTCGACTCCAAAGAAAGCAGCGCCATGTCTCGGGCTAGGGCATGATTAATTTTTCCTTCGGGAAGAGGACAGGTGCTCATAAAGCAGAAATCCGAAGGAATGACACAGATGTGCTCCGCTTGAGCCAATTGGCGCTCCGATTTCCAATCAGAAAATTTTTCAGAAAAAGTTCCCATAGTTAAAATTCCTCAATTTTGATGATATTAAAAGGTAAACGCCGGCCAGTAGAATTGGCGGAGAATCCGCCGGAAACATCCGTTTGACAGATGCAATGAATGATATATGAGTTATTAAATCCCGCTGAAACGCAAACCTTAAGCGAAAAAAATTGTACTTCCAGAGAGCAAAAATTATTTAAATTCCCGCTAGGATTCTGAATAAGAGCGTCATAGTTGCTAATCGTTTTTACGGTAGGGAATGCTATCCCAGTTAAGCTAACTAGCGCATTCGAAATTTCTGGCTCAACTGTCAAAAGGTTAATTTTAAATGGATTCGATGAAGATGGGCTTGCCGATGGAGCCGATGGAGGCTTGATTTTGGCAGCTTCTATGATGCATGGCTCAATCGTGAAGTATTTCTTTAAATTTTCAAGATCTATTGCAGGAGGGTTGTTTCCTGAGCTACTGCTACTATTTCTAAGGACTTTTTCCACAGTTGACCATTTCGTAAATGTATGTTCATTAGTAATGACAAAATCATTAAGCGCTCTTTTTTGCTGTAAATTTAACCCCAAAGCGTTTGAGTTATTAATCACCGCTTGAAGTAGCCGATTACTGTTTGTATTAAATTCTTTGCACAGGGGTAACTTTGCACTGAGATCTTCAAAGCTATACTCAATGATAAATTCACCGTGTTCCAACTTACTGAAATTCGTATCCGTCTCTATGGATGCTTTATTACTAATTTTCTTAGTGATATATCTAGTGATAGAAGCATTATTCACTAGCCTAGAGTCGGGAGAGGACCCGGAACTTATAATCTCTTCATCGAAAATCAATTTATTGGAGCCTTTATTAACCGAGCGATCTGTTGTTGTTGTCTCTGAATAGCTTTCAACTTTACCATCTGCTTTATATTTTCCAAGAAAGGATAGTGCCAGATCGAGAAAAGAATAGGCCTCTACCTTTAAGTGTACGGGAAATTGCATCTGTTTCCGATACTTCAAATTTTCAAGCGCATTATCGAGAAATGTTGTCAGGATCATGGTGCAAAAGGCAAGGATCACCAGAACCACTATCATGACACTTCCTGATCGTGATTTTTTCGGTATAAAATCTCTATGGAACTTCATCGCTAATGGTTAAAAGTTTTAATGAAAAAAAAAATAAAGTAAACAAAAAATACATTTTATTATTATTTTTATTTTTAAACCATTGAATTGAAAAATAAAAATAGAACTGAATAGGAAAAATGAAGCAATTTTGCTTTAATATTATTTGAGTAAAGCTATACTACCTACACATAGTTTTCAATGGAAAGAATAAAAAAATTTAAGGCATGTGCCATTTGTTTTTTCATGAATGTTCACCTCTTCGGAGAAAGTGGACTTTCGCAAAGGGCGGAGCCCCTATTGGAGCAAACGGGACTTTTGAGTTATTTCACGAATTCGCTTTTGACGAGTTTATTCGTTTCGCTTTCGATTGCTTTTCTCATCCGTTGGCTGACGAGAAAAGGAGTCCACACTATTCCGAATGCGGGGCAGGCATGCATCGAGCATTTCATCGAAGGCGTCGGAGGAATTTTGGAGCCCATTGCGGGGAAGCATTTATTTTCTAAGGTATTTCCGCTGCTTTTGGGCTATTTTATTTTCATATTAATTCAAAATTTAAGTGGATTGTTTCCCGGTGTGGGTTCCATCGGATTAAAAAAAGGTGAGCATCTATTGGGTATTTTTCGTCCCATGAACGCCGACTTAAATGGGACGCTGGCGCTGGCGATCATTGCGACGGTGGCTTGGGTATATTTTTGTTTAAAATGCGTCGGAGTGAGAGGTTTATATGGCCATGTTTTTGGAAATAAGGCCGATAAAAAAGAAATTCACCTCATCGTTTATTCCCTTTTATTTTTCGTCTTTTTCGGCGTTGGTTTTGTGGAATGTCTATCCATTTTATTTCGCGTTGTTTCCCTATCCTTTCGTTTATACGGCAATGTTTTCGGCGGGGAAAATTTACTCCACAATATGTATGAAATGAGCGAATTTTTGGTATCGGGAGGATTGGCGAGCACCGATTTTTATGCAATGTTGGCGGCTTTTTCTTCGAAATCGGCGATGGCGTTAAATTGGATGGCGAGCAAATTGGGATATCTTTTACCATTGCCATTTTATTTTTTAGAATTTTTAGTAAGTATTGTTCAAGCTTTCGTATTCACGCTCCTCGTGGCGGTCTACATGGGTTTAATTTGCAACCATGGAGAAGAAGAAATCGTTACAAAGGTTTGACATTTTAAAAAAATTTAATAGAAAAATAGATTATGTTAAGTTTCATTGCAGAAATCACAAATACGGGTTTAGTGGGGGCTTTAGGTTGTTTCGCCGCGGCATTTAGTGTGGCGAGTATCGGAACGAAGGCGGTCGATGGTATTGCGCGCAATCCGGGAGCTTCGGGTAAAATTTTGGTTCAGTCCATTGTCGGTATGGCGCTTGCGGAAGCGGTTGCATTCTATGCCCTATTCTTTGCAAAGTAAAATGTTGGAATAAATGTTCGAGATAGGGACAGTTATTGCCGATGCCGCCGGCGCGGTACCTTCCGGTTTGCTGGAGACTTTTGGCGTTCAGTGGCAGCTCCTGCTGATTCAGTCGCTTAATTTTCTATGCGTTGTAGCTATTCTATATTTTTTTGCGTTCAAACCCGTGCTCAAGACTATGGAAGAACGCAAATCGAAGATCGAAAGCGGACTACAATACGCCGAAGAAATGCGCCTACAATTGGAGAGTTCCGATGCCGCCATCCGTGATCGTCTAGGGCAAGCCAAGGAAGAAGCCCACCAAATTATGGAAGAAGCTAGACGACAGTCTGAAATTTATTCGGATAAGCAGAAGGCTGAAATGGAGCAATTAACGCAGGGCATGCTCGATGGAGCTAGGCGAAATATTGCGGAAGAAAAAGCAAAAATGTTTCATGACCTCAAAAGCGAAGTGAAGACTTTGGTTACCGATATTGCTGCGAAGGTATTAGCCAAGGAATTATCTTTGGCGGAACACAAGCGGTACTTAGATGAAATAGAAATTCAATTGCACCATGCTGGCCAAGAAAAAAGTTAATGCTTTGGCAAAGCGATTGGCACAATTATCCTTCGATGGGACGACGGGATGCATTGACGGGGAACTTATCCGTGAAATTATTAGAATAATTCAAGAGTTTCACGAAAATGTTCGCAGTTTACTGTTGAAGAAATATCGCTATTTTCTAGAGACGGAGCAGGCCAATCAAACGGTTAGGATAGAATATTTTGGGCAATGTGACATAGAAAAAATTCACACCCATGCCGAACAATTTGCAAAAAAAAAGTTAAAGTGCGAAGCCATTGAGGATCCAAAACTCATTGCGGGCATTCGAATTATTTTGGGCGACCAAATTTGGGAACGTTCCATCCGCTGTGATTTGGATAGGATTGCCCGAAATTGATGCCCATGCTTAAAAATTCAAGCTATTTGGCTAATCTTTTCAAATTTCATAAAAACCAAATAAAAAAAAGCTTAGCGCTTCCCATCAAAATGGGTAAGCAAAAGTTGTACCTTTTTTTAAATATTTTCATTTACAGAAAATGAATTATAGTATCTTGTAGAAAGAGATGAAAATTGAAGAGGAGTTTGCGAAGCCGACCATAGATGCG
>JAIRYA010000060.1 GCA_031268005.1 Puniceicoccales bacterium
GTGTAAAATAATGGTTACCGCCGGAGGGAAATTTAACCGCATCTATTCGCCCGTTGCCAGCGGTGATAATCAAATTTTTAGGAAAAATAAATAATAAAGCTTGAAAAATTTTTTAGAGATATATTTCTAGAAAGGACGCTAGCAGAATTTACTGCCACGGGTGCTTTGTAAAAGGAATAGCGGTGCAATTGGTGAGGTACCGATGCATGGGATTTCGATTAAATTTCTCAATCCGTGAAAGGGAAGGTATACGATGTCGAAGACGGAATATTTAGAAAAAGATAAAATTATAGGTGAGTTTAAGATTCACGAAAAGGATACGGGTTCCTGCGAGGTGCAAATTGCATTGCTCACCGCTCGCATTATCCATTTGACGCAGCATTTAAATATTCATAGGAAGGATTTTCACACGCGTCGTGGGCTCGTTGTCCTTGCGAATCGTCGTCGCAAGTTGCTCAATTATTTGAAGCGAGTGGATTTTAAAAAATATAACGAAATATTACAGCGCCTTGAATTGCGCCGTTGATTTCGTTGATCGGAATTGAAATTATAATTAATGAAACAGTTATTTAATGTAGAAGCGGGTGGAATACATTTTTCTACCGGATCCCTAGCAAAGCAAGCCAATGGTACGGCCGTTGTCACGCTGGGGGAAACGAGTGTTTTTGTGAGTGCGGTTGCCGCTAAAAAATGTTTACCGGAGCAGAATTATTTTCCTCTAATGGTGGATTATCGGGAGCGATTTACGGCAGCTGGAAAATTTCCAGGAGGCTATGCAAAGCGTGAAGGAAAGCCGTCCGAAAAGGAGGTTTTAACGTCGCGCCTGTGCGATCGCCCCCTGCGGCCTTTATTTCCGAAAGGGTTCATGAATGAGGTGCAGGTGATAGGAATTTTACTCGCTGCGGACGGAAAAAATGAACCCGATACGCTCATGGTTAACGGCGCCTCCGCGGCCTTAGCCTGTTCGGATATTCCATGGGCTGGGCCGGTTGGTTGCATTCGCCTAGGGGATATTGACGGGGAATTTATTGTTAATCCGACCAATGAACAGATGCAGTGTTCCCGCTTGGATCTCCTCTATGTGGGCAATGAAAGGGATATGATGATGATCGAAGGCAATGCGGATCAACTCTCCGAGGAGCGTTTTGTGGAAGCGCTCGCATTTGCGCAGCAGCGAATACAACCCCTCATCGAGGCGCAGAAGGAACTGGTACGCCAATGTGGAAAGCCAAAGAAAACATTTACCTTGCACACGGTACCGGAGAATATCATGGCAATCTGCGAAAAGTCTAGGGAGCGTTTAGCCGAGGCGGTTTTCCAAGCCGAAAAAGCGAAGCGCGAAAACGATGTCGAAAGCATCGAGGCAGAGGCGAAGGCAGACGCATTGGCAGCGATTGGCGAAAACGTCTACGAGGAAGCTTCAGTTCACATGGCTTTCGAAGAACTTCAGGAGGAATTATATCGCAAAAATATTTTGGAATACGGTAGGCGCGTGGATGGCCGTGCCATCGATGAGATTCGACCGCTCCACTGTGAGACGAATATTCTTCCGCGAGTCCATGGGACGGCGCTATTTCAACGGGGAGAGACCCAAGCATTTGTGAGTTTGACGCTGGGATCTTCACGGGATGTCCAGGAACTGGACGCCATAACGGGAGGCATAAAGACAAAAACGTTTCTCTTGCACTATAATTTTCCACCATTTTGTGTGGGTGAAACGGGAAAAACGATCGGTGCGGGACGCCGTGAGATTGGCCATGGCGCACTTGCCGAGCGTTCTTTGTCGCCGGTTATTCCCGCGGAGTCGGTATTTCCCTACTCCATTCGCATCGTTTCGGATATTTTAGAATCCAATGGCTCCTCCTCCATGGCCAGTGTTTGCGGGGGATGTTTGGCCCTCATGGATGCCGGTGTGCCGATTTTAGCGCCCGTTTCGGGCATATCGACGGGATTGGTGGCGGAATTTGACGGGGAAGGAAATTTAAAAAAACACGTCGTTTTGACCGACATTATCGGCGATGAAGACCACTTCGGCGACATGGATTTCAAAATTTGCGGAACGGCAAAAGGTATTACGGGATTTCAGCTCGACCTTAAGATAAGGGGCCTGCCATTGGCCGTTGCAGAGGAAGCAATTTACAGAAACAAGGAGGCGCGTGCACGCATCCTAGAAGCCATGCTAGCGGTGCAGCCTGGGGTAAATGAGACCCTAAAGCCATCGGCACCCGGATTCAAAGAAGTTTACATTGATCCCGATAAAATTGGAGCACTCATCGGCCCCGGAGGGAAGAATATTAAGCGGCTCACGGAGTCGACGGGGTCACAAATTGACATCGATGAGGACAATAGCGGCCGTGTCATGATTTTTTCTCCCAACCAGGAGTCATTGGATCGCGTTCTAGTGGAAATTAATGCCATGAATGCGGAAATTGAAGTGGGGAAAACTTATAAGGGCATGGTAAAATCGATTAAGGAATTCGGTGCATTTGTGGAATGTTTGCCGGGGAAGGAAGGCCTTGTTCACGTTTCCGAATTGGCAGAATTCCGCGTGGATAATGTGGAAGATATTTGCAAATTAAACGGTGAGATTATCGTAAAATGTGTAGGCGTTGACGAAAAGGGTCGCGTGCGTCTAAGTCGCCGTGCCGTTCTCTGCGAAGCAAAGGGAGAAGCCTATGTTTCCTCGAAACCCGTTTCCGATCGCAAACGTTTTCAAAGTGGAAATAATAACTATTCTCCCAGAAGGCGGGCCTAATTAGAGAGTGATTCCATGCTAAAAATTGCAGCGCTTTTCATCCTTTTCCTGGGGCAAAACGCTCTCTGGGGTTGGACAATGGTGAATCCTTCGGGGGAAATCAATCCCGCGGCTGTGCGGATGATGGAAGCATTGGGAATTGCCGTGGAGCCAACGGCGAAAAGTATCAATGCGGCTATGCAAGATCGATTTTTGCGGGAATCCTGTCAAAAAACTCACGAAATTAGGAGTTTTAATTTTAAGGATAAATGGGAAAAAATATTGCCCTATCTAAGAGAAATGTCTTTTGTTGGCGCAATATTTCCCGATTGCAAAGAGATTAATACCCTGATATTTTGCGGTTCATCGATTCCTTCCATGCGGGCGCAAATCGAATTCATTAGACAAATCCCAAACCTAAAATTTAATAAAATTGTATTTTTAACGGCCCATAGAATTTTGGAAAAATTTCCCGACGGCCTTGATCCTCTATTTTCGATGGTGCGAACGGAGCACGATGCTGCGGTCAAACTCATCGAAGAGTATTTTTCTAAGGATATTTCGGTTTATTTTTCCAATAATCCGGAATTTGTGGAAATGGCGGAGGGAAATCGACGGCCTTCCAATAGGGCAGATACGGTGGAAAAATGGCTGAATGAACAGAACCCCGATTCAAAAGCCTGCCTTTTGGTCTCCGTAAATCCATTTATCAATTACCAATACGAAACCGTGGTTGGCCTTTTGAAAAAAAGAGGTTGGTTTTTAGGAGAAAAAAATTTGTTTAAATGCGGTCCCTGTATCCTGGAAAGTGGAGTTCATTTGTCGCCCATTGTGAACAAAATTTTCAAACTTTATCTCTCAAATTTAGAATTGGTTGTGGGAGCCACATTGGATACGATAGCCCACTGTTTATTTACGGAAATTAGCAATTTCTGAGACTTAAAAAAATCCATCGGTGGAGCATTTTACGCTAAAAAAAAGAGTGTCGCCATGCGTGTATCGACCTTTTTTGTGAAAAAAATATTTTGATTTTTTATAAAAAAAAGCCTTGCTAGTGATATATTTTCATTTAGGGTTGCTAGCGTTCGAAGAGAATATTAAATGTCAAATATAGAAGTAGGAAAGACGTACAACGGTACCGTGAAATCAGTGAGAAATTTTGGTGCTTTTGTTGAGTGTGTTGAGGGTAAAGAAGGGCTAGTCCATATTTCGGAACTCGATAATTGCCGAATTGATAAGATCGATGACGTTTGTAGCGTTGGTGATTCCATGACCGTAAAGTGTATTGGCGTAGACGACCAAGGTCGTGTGCGTTTGAGTCGTCGTGCGATTATTTGCGAAGAACAGGGTATTCCCTACGAGGTTCGCGAAGTAAAACCAAAGAGATCATTTTCCGGAGGCGGTTTCGGTAATCGCAATTCGGGGGGGCGTAGTTTTGGGCCGAGAAGATTTGGTAGTGATAATCGGGGTCGCGAGGGCGGCGGTTCTTTCGGCGGTGGCGGCGGCAGTTTTGGCCGATCGAGACGTCCCTCATCGGGAGATTCAGGATTTTCAAGGGGTTACTAATTATTTTCACTTTAAAAAGCTTGTAAGTTTTTTAAGTGATTTTTTTAGGAAAAAAGAGGAGAAAAAAAAATGTCTAGAGTTTGTTTTATTACGGGAAAAAGCCAGGTCAAAGGAAGTCGCATTCGCAGGCGCGGCCAAACGCGAAAAAGTGGAGGCATTGGAACCCATATCATCAAACGTACACGGCGTGTATTTAAGGCGAATCTTCAAAGGGTTCGCATCCTATTACCTTCCGGTGAAGTGAAACGCGTCCTCGTTTGCGTCAAAGCGATTAAAGCCGGAAAAATTCAAAAGGCAGTTTAGCCTTGGCTTCAATTTATTGGATATAAACACAATTATGTCCTCTGCCACTTTTTTATTCATATTAAGGCAATATTTTGTCATATTGCCTTAAATTATTTTTTAGCAGTAACTTACTCAAGCTTGCCGTTTGATATTCATGGAAAAATGAAAACAATGGATCATGTTGGAGAAATGGAGAAAATTTGCGATGGGCTTAAAATTTCCATGACGCCACAATGGCTCTATGTTTCCGTCGAAGAACAACGAATGTATTATTACAGTCGCAATCGATTGGAAAGGATCTATGCCATTTCCACAGCCAGGAAGGGCATAAATCAAATTCGAGATTCCTACGGCACACCCCTAGGTCTACACACAATCGCCGATAAAATCGGTGGCGGAGCACCTTTGGGAACCGTTTTTATCGGAAGACAAAATAAGGGGAAAATTTTTACGGAATACGGGGATTGGGAAACCAAAGGTTACATAACGAGCCGAATTCTAAGGTTGAAGGGATTGCAGGAAGGGTATAATCTGGGTGGAAACTGTGACACTTACAGTCGCTATATCTATATCCATGGGATCACAGATGAAAAAAAAATTGGAACCCCCCGGACCCAAGGTTGCATCGGCATGTCGAACAAAGATGTCATCGAACTTTTTCAAAAAATTGAACCGGATTCTTTGATCTTGATTTGCAGATAAAATCAAACCCTAGCGTTTTTATTGTTTTGCCGTAATCTCCCTTGGTGAACAAAAAGCGAAACAGAAGAAACCGGAAATCCTAGGATCAAATTTTCTAAAAAAATTACCAACCGTAGATATCCCGAACTCATTCGCTTTACAACCAGATATCAATAATTTCCTCTGATGGACAAAAATTAGAACACAGGAAACCGGAAATCTTCCGACCAAATTTTCTAAAAAAATTACCAACCATAGATATTCCCGAACTCATCTGTTTTGCAACGGGAAATTGTAGAATCGACTTTTTCCAATAAAAACTGGAAGCAACGAGGAATGGGACAGTAAGAATAGCCGCATTTCTACGAAAGCGCTCCCCTTTTATTTTAAGAATTGCAACCTTTCTTTCTTTCTGCGTTTCCATATCGCTATCCTTTGCAACTAAAACTTTTCCACTTTCTTTGGGTAGTGAAAATATACTACGTTTGAGGTAACTATTGTAGCAGACAATAATCGCATCGTCCTTGCTGGAGCGAATCAATGAAATTAATTCATTGTCCCTGAGCCGAGATTTCCGACTTAAAAGCTCCACATTGTCCCCGAATTCACTCGGTTTTGCAAAAATGATACGACGGGCGACATCGATGGGGCCAAAGGAACAAAAATGATTACCAACTTCAACGTATAGGACAGGCCTATTGATCAACCGAGAGGCTTCGGCAACGCTGTTAGGAAGTGTATCGGGCAAACTTTCCGCAACTTTTCTCAATTTTTCACAACTTGTGAAAAGAAGTTCATCGGAATCATTCATGAGCCTATCCCTAAGATCAATGATGGCACACAGGCCAATGGAAGGGGTTTCAAAGGTGAGACTGTTGTGTTGCAATTGAAAAAATCGATACTTTGTCAAATCCGCTATCTCTTTTTCCTTTGGCGTCAGCGTATGGTATTGGGCTTCGTGGATATGGGTACACATTTCAACGGATGACTCCATTACTTCCAGTGATCCCAAGCAAGTGGAACAGGAAAATTCCCCTTCACTGGCCTGCAAATGAATGTGAAAAAAAATTAATAAAATGCCTCCTATGCTACTTTTTACGCCTATGACTTTACACTTCATACCTAAACTACTATTCTCCATAGGACAAAAAATGAAAAAACCTTGTCAATTCTATTTATTGCGATGCCAATAAAAAATTCTAATAGCCCCTATCCTGCCGCTGGTGATTAATTTTATTTTTTTCCAAATAGGCATTATAAAAATCATTGGCAGTTAATCCGAGGACTTGCCCCGCCGATATGATAAAATGCATTAGATCGATGACCTCGACTTTTGCATTCTCCTCATCGAATTGCTGTTGTTTTTTCCACCACTTCCACGGAACGGAGTCGATGAGTTCGGAGACTTCCTGCTGAATCGCACGGGAAATCCGTAGAATCCATTCAATTTTCTCTTCATCGGAAAGGTTTTTCGTATCGACACCAACCCGTGCATTCAACTGGGTTTGCAATTCAAACATCTTTTCGAGTTTTTCCACACAATCTTTATTATCCATACAATTTTTATTACTCTTTGAAGTGAAAATAAAAATTTAAAACTTAGCAAGTGCCTAAAATTAGACGCCTCGTCATTGCTTGTAAATCATTTTTTTTGTAGAATTCGGTCGACCTTTTCAAGTGCCGCCGCCAGGGCTTCGACTTCTTCTTCACTATTGTAGGGCGCAAACGACAGACGGACGGTTCCATTGACACCGAGCGCTTTCATGAGTGGCTTGGCACAGTGATGACCCGCACGCACCGCTATCCCTTCGCTATCAAAAATACTCGCAATGTCGTGGGGATGGGCATATTTATGGACGAAAGAAATAATTTCGAAGCGCCGATTGTGGGGTTTTAAAACCTCAATGGATGGATTTTGTTGGAGAATTTTTAGTGCCCGATTTTTTAGATTTTCACCGTGATCCTGCGCCGATGGCCAATCGATCCCTCGAAGAAAGCGAATGGCCTCCCCCAATCCGGCAATGCCCACAATATTCGGCGTTCCCGCTTCAAAACAAGTGGGAATGTCGCGAAAAGTTGCCGGCCGATCAAAGGCAACGCGCTCCACCATACCCCCGCCCAGGTGATAGGGTTTGAATTTTTCGAGGAGTGAAGCGCGGCCGTAGAGAAATCCTACGCCCATTGGCCCAAAGCATTTATGGGCCGACGTTGCGAAAAAATCGCAATCCATTTCCCGCACATCCACTCGGCCGTGGCCTAGCGATTGAGCCCCATCGACGATGCAAATTGCCCCTACCCCATGGGCCATTTTTGAAATTTGTTTTATGGGATTGATCGTCCCTAGCACATTCCCAATGTGCGCAAGGGAAACAATTTTCGTGTGCTTCGAAAGCTTGCGCTCGAAATCATCGATATCGAAATCGCCCGCTTCGGTCATGGCGACCACTTTGATCGTCCCCCGGAGTCGCTGCCAGGGTAAAATGTTGGCGTGGTGTTCCTGGATGAATAGAATGATTTCATCTTCGGACGTAAGTGTCTCAAATTGTGAGGCCAAAAAATTTAAACCTTCGGTGGTGCCCGAGTTAAAAATAATCTCCCGCGCTTCACGGGCATTGACCCATTGGGCAATCTCCCGGCGCGTCGACTCATAGACGACTTCCGCTTGTTCACTGAGGCCGTAAACCCCCCGGTGAACATTGGCATTATGCGTGCGCAAATGGTGTGCCATTGCCTCGATGACACAATCAGGAACTTGCACCGTTGCACCGTTGTCAAAATAAATTAACGCCCTATCGAAACGATTCCTAGTCCCTAAGATCGGGAATTGTCGGCGAAAGCGCTGTGCGTCGAAATCCATGATTTTCTAAAAAATATGTCAGCCCTGGAGATGGAGCTGATAGGTTAAAAGCGTCGCAATGGCAAGACTATGGTTGATTTCACCGGATTTTATCTTCGACAAACACTCGGAAAGTGGCGCCATGGAACAAACGATTTCTTCGTTGGCATCGAGGTGTTGGCACTCTTTTTTTTGACACTTCTCTGCGACGACAATGTGCAGGCGATTGGTTTGCATTGCCGGATTCGGATAAATCGATGCCAGTAGGTAGGCGTTTTCAGCCACATATCCCGTTTCTTCGCGGAGTTCGCGAAGGCCGGCTTCGACGGGATCTTCGTTTTCCTCCATAAGGCCACCGGGTGTTTCCAGGGAAAGTGCTTCGACGGCGAAGCGAAATTGCTGGACGAGGATAATTTTATTTTCCGCCGCGATCGCAATGACCTGGACCCAATCCACGATATCCATAATATAAAAAAGGCCGGAGCGCCGATCGATGGGATGCGTATACTTCTTCTCAAAAAATTGAAAAAATGGGCAGGTAAAAACAGCTTTTTTTGAGCTTAATTTCCAATGGCTTGGGGGTTTCATCTCCATGGCGTGGATCTATAATTGAACGATTTTATGCATTGGGCAATAAAATTTAATTGAAAAAAGTAAACAATCTTCATACCCTGGCACGAAGATGAAATTAACCCAACACGAATCGGGAAGCCTGCGTGAGATTTGGTCGATCTCCTGGCCCATGATTTTAGCGGCGATGTCTAACTATTTTATGACCCTAGCCGATCGCATCATTTTGTCTAAATATTCCACGGAAGTATACGTTGCCGCTTCGGGTTCGCATCCCTTCTATTGGGCAAATACGCGGGCAATGATGGCCTTTATCATGATGACGAGCGTATTTATTAGTCAATTTCATGGGGCCCACAATTACCGGCAAATTGGGAAAATCGTTTGGCAGGCGATTTTCATTTCCTTTGCCTACTACATTGTTCTAATTCCCTGCGCACTCAATGGCAAGGCTTTCCTGGCGGAAACGATTGAAACACTCGGAGCACCCTATCTGTCGATTACACTTTTATTTTTACCCTTCCACCTCGCTGGATTTGGGGCGATCGGCTCCTTTTTCATGGGAATTGGGCGGATGCGCATTGTTCCCATTGTGATCTTGATATCAAATATCATCAATATTGTACTCGATTTCTTTCTCATTTTTGGATGGGGAAATCCCGGCGAGATGGGCGTATCCGGTGCCCTTCAGCTCTTTAAAATTCCACGGGGTTTCATCGATCCCATCCTTGGGTTTCTCTCCTCGATCGGCTTGGAGCATTTTCCGGCAATGGGCATTCGAGGGGCGGCTTATGCAACGGGCATTTCCCAGCTAACCGCTTTTTTAGTTTTCCTTTGCCAATTTCTGAGGAAACCCTACCGACGCCGCTATCGGACCCACGTGCCAAAGCTTTCACTGCGGCTGATAAAAAAGTGTCTTCCCCTAGGAATTCCCAATGCCATCAATTCGATTTTAAATTCGGGAGGATTTGCGATTGTTTATCAGATTATTGCAAAGGTTTGCTTGGCGGATGATCTATTGGCCTTTACGATTGCAAATTCGATTTACCTTTTCTTTTGGTTTTTTGCCGATGGCTTGGGAAAGGGGCTGTGCACAATTTGCTCCAACTATATTGGACAGAGTCAAATGGAAATGGTCTTCAATGCGGCGCGTTCGGTGGTAAAACTTCTGCTCGTTTTTATATTTTGTACCGCGATTTTTATGATTTTTCAGCCCCGTTTGGTGCTAAATTTATTCTACGCCGGCGAAGTAACGGATGTTTTTTTTGTAAATTTCCGATGGATACTTTTCGTGGCGTGGATTGCACTCATTGCGGAGGCAATTCGATGGATGTTTCAGAATATTATTATTTCCGCAGGTGATGTTCATTTTACGGTCATTTCCAATGTCTCCTGTTTTTGGCTGGGGGCATTCGCCCCAATTTTTTTCTTCGTCTATTACTTAAAATGGGGTGGAGCAATGCTTTGCTGGCAATTTTTCACGGTCGACTCCTGTGCACGAATTATCTCCGATTATTTCCGATTGCGTTCGGCGACGTGGCAGCGCAAGGCACTGGAAGCCGCTAAATTTTCCCAAATAGATCCCCAAAATACCTCCGATCAGAGTTCCCCCAAAAAGAAAAAATGAAATGTTTGCATTTTTGTTGAAATCATTGACAAAAGACACAATTGTAGGTTATATTATTTCGATGAAAATATTTATGCTAAAAAGAATTATTTTTGTTCCACTATTATTCGGTTCCGTTTCCTTTGGGAAGCCTCAAAGGGGAGAACAAAGTAAGAAAGGAACAGTTCTTCAAGAAAAAATAGTATGGGATACGTTGAATGAGAACATGGAGAGCATGCGCGGAGACATAAATAATTTAGCGGACACGGTGCATTCCCTAAAAATGGATATGGAGGCTCTAAGGCTGAATTCGAAATCTTTCAATGAAACGCAAAGGGCACAAGCCAAAGAAATCGCAGGGGAAGCCATAGGGGAAAATGCAAAAATTATCGATCAAAACATCAACGATCTGTCTTCCGCCTTTTCAAAGGTAATCAATGAGCTCTCCGAAAAATTACAAAATGCTTTGAATCGAATCATTGCTGTTCTGAATGCTCAGCAAAAACTGTCAAGCACCGTCGCAGAAACGAAAACAAAACAACCGAATGGGATCGCCCATGAAGTGAGAGAAGGGGAGACACTGATAGGCATAGCGATAAAATATAACACCGCCGTGGAATCGATCAAAAATATAAATTTTATCATCGATGAAAATCATTTACCTCCGGGACTAATGCTCCTTATTCCTCGAACAAAATAATCATGGCGGGGGATAAAAAATTAAGATTGGGACGCGGCCTCGACCACCTAATTGCCGAGGGCCTTAGCCGGCGAGAGGACATCATTGCGCCGGAAAAAAAATTACGGAAAGTGGTGGGCGATGAGGTGCAGGAACTGCCGATGAAACACCTAATGCCCAATGGCAAGCAAGCGCGGCGGACATTTGACGAAAAGGCAATCCGAGAACTGGCAGACAGTATCGCGGCGGAGGGTTTGTTGCAGCCCATCATTGTGCATTCGGTGGAAGGGGAGCGCTATGAAATTATTGCCGGCGAACGGCGATTTCGCGCGATGCAAAAATTGGGAAAGGAAACGATTACGGCCAGAATCATCGATGCCAACGAACAGGATTGTGCCATCATTTCTCTGGTCGAAAATTTGCAACGGGAATCCCTGAATCCCGTGGAAGAAGCTGCCGGATTCTCATATTTAGCGGAAGAATTTAAGCTCACCCAGGAACAAATTGCGCAAAAAGTCGGAAAGGCACGGGCCACGATCGCCAATTCCCTGCGCCTCCTTAATCTAGATGAAGAGGCTTTGCAATATTTAGAATCTGGAAAAATTACCGTGGGTCACGCAAAAATTTTGCTAAGCATCGAAAATCCAGAAATGCGGCTTTTCCTTTTGACAAAGATCATTGACGGAGATCTCAATGTGCGACAAACGGAATACCAGGCACATATTTTGAAAGCGGGAAAGCCAATTGCGATGCCTTCGACGCCACGGGAATTGAGCGAATCGCTCATAAAAATCGAAAAACAAATCTCAAAACAACTGGCTGCAAATGTTTCCCTAGAATATAGCGCAAAGCGTGGAAAAATCATCATCGAATACCACGGCGAGCAAGAATTATTGCGCATTGTCCAATCCATGGGCATTGAATAGGGGATGATTATGCCAAGATTTTATGGAAAATTAAAAAATTTTTGCTACTATTTCTATCGCATCGCCATTCGCTTCCTACTCATTCGCTTGCCGCTCTTTTTCATCTTTTTACCCTTTGCACTCCTCATGAATGCCCGCCGTGGACATAGGCCCGGAGAATCTCGGTGAATTGCGGTCGGCGATCGACCATGATAAAATCTTGCCAATATTTTCCATGATCTTATGGGCTTTTCCATGACGACCATTGATAGACTTGTTGACGGCATTGATACGATTGTCAGCAGGGAGTTTTTAATTGAGAAATTAGCCAAAAATGTTCCCCTAAAAGTGAAGTTAGGCATCGATCCCACGCGTCCCGATTTGACATTTGGGCACATGGTAGTTTTTAATAAATTGCGTCAATTTCAGGATTTGGGCCACGAAGCCATTTTACTCATCGGTGACCATACGGCGACGGTGGGTGATCCTTCGGGAAGGTCGATGACGCGTCCGGTACTGACCCCCGAGGAAGTCGAACGAAATGCGAAAACTTACCTCGATCAAGCCTTTAAAATCATTGACATGTCCAAAACAACCGTACGGCGAAACAGCGAATGGTTCCGCAAAATGTCCTTCGATGATATGCTCATCATTGCACGCAAAATGACGGTGGCGCGCATGCTGGAACGGGACGATTTTGCCAAACGCTACAGGGAAAATGAACCCATTTCAATCGTCGAATTTCTATACCCACTCATGCAAGGCTACGATTCGGTAATGCTGGAAGCGGATGTCGAACTCGGTGGAAGGGATCAATTTTTCAATCTACTCGTTGGCCGCGCCCTACAAAAGGATTATGGACAGGAGGAGCAAATCGTCATCACCATGCCCCTTCTCCTTGGACTGGACGGAAAACGCAAAATGTCAAAGAGTTATGATAATTATATTTCTTTCAACCACTCCCCACGGGATATGTTTGGTCGAGTTATGTCCATAGGGGACGAAACTATGTGGACCTATTTTAAGTTACTCCTCGAATATTCCGATGAAAAAATCGAAGAACTGAAGTCTCAACATCCCATGGAAACGAAAAAAATACTCGCAAAATCACTGGTGGCGCGATTTTTTGGAAACGAGGTCGCCCTAGGGGAACGCAATCACTTTGAAACCGTATTTTCAAATAGGGAAATCCCCAGTCACATGCCCGAATTTTCCATGGAAGCAATGGGCATCGAATCCCTAACCCTTCTGGATGCGCTGGATTGCACCCAATTTTTCGCGAGCAAGAACGAAATCCGCCGGCTCATCGAACAAGGATCCGTGAAAGTAAATAAAAAAAATGAAAGTGATTGTAAATTTGCCCTACATATCAACCAATGCCCCTATACCATTCAGTCGGGAAAGCGAATCTTTTTTAGAATAATTTAGTCGAATCGATTAGCTTGTCTGCAGGACGCCGTCCTGCACCTGCAAGGCATCATGGACCCCTTGATTTTTTCTACTCATTTAATTTCGCCATTCTCGCTAGGCGTTAGGAATTTTTCAAAAAACTCCAAATCCCGAAGGGAGGTAATTTTCAAATTTAAGCTCTTATTTTCGAGAAAATTTATGGTTCCCGAGAACAGGGATGAATCGTCGGTTAGGCATCGATTTGCCCCTAGCGCCCTTTGGTAATCCACAAAAATTTTTGGAAAATAAAACGCCTGGGGTGTTTCCAGAGACCAGAGTTTATCGCGGTCGAGATAGCGCCGCTGGGCTTTGCCACAGCTATCCGAAAGCAATTGTGTCACCGGCGGTGTATTTTCAAAAATTTCCACATTTTCCCGGGGAAGAAAATCCCCCTCCCCTGCTACGATCCAGGCCACCGTATCCGTCACGCGATGGGCAAGGACGACCCCACACTCCAGGGAAAGCAAGGCGTCAATGGCCAGGATATTTCCAATGGACAGCATGGGTCGTGCGCCGTCATGGATAAAAACAAATGCCTCCGGTGAAAGCCGTTCACGGATCACTTTTAGTGCATTAAATACGGAAAACATGCGCTCTTTTCCACCGAGAATCCACAAAATTTTTGATAATATTTCCGGAGGAAAATGATTTCTTAGATGATTTTCCAAAACTTCCCTTTGAGTTTCATCCCGGTAAACGAAAATAAAATGATCGAAAATTCCACTCCTTTGGAATACCTCAAGGGAATACAGTACAATCGGTTTACCTCGGATCAGAGCGAGACATTTATCACCTTGGACAAAGCGCCGCGACTGTCCTGCGATTAGAATAATGGCATAGCGTCGCATGGGCCATGATCTAAATATGAAAAATGCAAATGGCGAAATTAAATGAAAAAGAAAGAAAAAAAAACTTACCCATTGGAGGGAAAAGGAGCGTTGCCCTAGGCGGTCGAATGACGCGTTTAGCATCCATTTTTTTTCCTATCCATAAATCCATTTGAAAATGTCCTACTTTTCCAAATTTTTGAATTCCTGTTCAAATTCGTGGGCTTCGTGAAAATTTTTATGGACACTGGCAAAGCGCAAATAGGCGATGGCATCCGCTTGCTTTAATTTTTCCATAACGATTAGGGCGATATTTCTCGAGGAAATTTTTTTGAGGCGTTGTTCAAGGACAAGTTGTAAAATTTCTTGCATAAGCATTTCAATCTTTTGTTCGTGATTTTCGTCCTCCCTCACCGCTCTCTGAAGTCCTTGCATGATTTTCTCCGGATCAAAATTCTCCTCCGATCCATTGCGCTTGATGACGATGAGCTCCATTTTACCATAAACTTCCACGGTGGAAAATCTATGGCCGCACCTCACACACTTCCGCCGTCTGCGTATGCTTTCCCCATCTGAAGATGGGCGCGTATCGGTAACCTTAGTATTGGTGCAATTACATTTTTGGCATTTCATTTTTTCTACTATTTGGAAAATGTGGCCCCTAGGAGCATATCCTTCATTTGCTCAAACGGTGATATTTTTTCATACAAAATGGCATAAATCGCTTCCATAATCGGCGCTGAAATCGTTTTTTCCATAAAAATATCGTGAAATGTTTTCGTCGATCGATAGCCTTCAATGGCTGCAACGGAATTTGCAATGACTTCCTGGGGATTATTATTTTTGGAAATATTTTCCCCAAAGGAACGATTGCGACTCCAGCTCCCAGAACACGTTGCCAACAAATCACCCAAACCGCTGGGGCCGAAAAACGTTTCCTCTTGGGCTCCCAATTTTTTTCCAATTTCTATCATTTCATGCAAACAGGCGGTAATATAGGAACACTTCCCATTGTCGCCCAATCCTAGGCCATCAAATATTCCTGCACCAATGGCATAGATATTTTTCAAACATCCACCCAATTCTACGCCAATGACGTCTTCGCCGTATTCAATGGCCATATTTTTAAAGGAAATGGGAACATTTTTACAGCAATAATTTTCCGAAGCTAAAACTAATTTTGTGGGGAAATTGAGGGCCACTTCCCGGGCATAGGAGGGTCCCGAAAATACGCCGAAAGGATTTCTTGGAAAGTGGCGGCGCACGTACATACTTGGCAATTCCCAGATGGCTCCCGGCAATCCCTTGCAAAAGGAAAAAATGGGTACGGATTCCCGAAAAGCATGGGTTTTAATTTGGGTACAAATGGCATCGATCGCAGCGGAAGGACAAATCAAAAAAAGTGCATCGCAATTTTCCAAAGAAACATATTGCTGCGTCGCGGCAATGGCTTCCGGAATTTTGATTCCAGGAAAGAAAGTTATATTTTCGTGATTGCCGTTAATTTCATCGGCATCTCCCTTGGATTTTGTAATCAAAGTTACGGAATGTCCCGCCTGAAAACTACTGAGTGCAACCGCCGTCCCCCATGCCCCTGCACCGATAATCGAAATCTCCATGTGAAATATTTAAAGTTATATAAAAATAAAAGTCAATAGCTTCTCTCCATCTCCTTCAAAAGTTACCCGGTGCACTCCCCGTAACATAAATTCAATAAAGGGAATAAAAATAGCCTAGAAAAATTCCATGCCACCTTTGTAATTAATATTTCTCCCGTTTTTTTCTGAAAGAAATCAGGGAATCGTAGACTCCCTAGGGACACGGGAAGAAGTGCCACAATCACTTTCTTTGTAAACTTTAAAGTAAAAATTTGAATAATCTTCCTGAATTTTTTTTATCATATCGCCTACGGTAAAATGAAACATTTTTTCCAAATCACCGCCATTGGAGGCGTGGGGTATGAATTCATCGGGCCAGGCAAAAATATGCGCATCTATTTTTAAATTCTTTTCCCCTAAAAATTCTAGAACGGCACTGCCAAAACCCCCCGATTTTACGTGATCTTCGATGGTATAGAGCAGTCGGTGATTTTGTGCACAATGGGTGAGCATTTCCCCATCGAGCGGCTTCACAAATCGTCCATTGATGATCGTGAAAGAAAATTGTGGCAATTTCTGGGCAATCTCCACTGCCACGCCTACCTTTTCCCCCAGGGCTATCAAACAAATTTCTTTCCCCCTACGAATGGTCTCACTTTTTCCAAGTTGAATTTCGGGGGTAACATTCATGGATCGCTGCCCGGGAAAGGAATGCCCAGGGGAACGAATAGACCCGACTTCACGGGGATAGCGGATGCAACAGGATTTGCCAAAATTGACCGCCGCTTCGAGCATTGCCTCCAATTCTTCCGGATCTTTGGGCTGCATAATGACGAGATTGGGAACGCTCCGCAGAAAGGCGATGTCGAAGAGGCCATGGTGCGTTGGTCCATCATTGGCGCACAATCCCGCACGATCAATGGCGACAATGATGGGTAAGTTCTGTAGGGCAATGTCGTGGAAAATATTATCGAAAGCGCGCTGCAAAAAAGTGGAATAGATGGCGCACACGGGTAGTAATCCTGCCCGAGATAATCCCGCAGAAAATGTTAGGGCATGGCCCTCCGCAATCCCTACGTCAAAGCAACGTTCTGCGTATTGCCTTTGAAAAAGTGCCAATCCGGTTCCCTCCACCATCGCCGCCGTAATGCAAACGATGCGCGAATTATCCTTGGCCAAATCACAAATTTTTTGACCGAATACGACCGAATATCCCCGACATTTTACAGTTGGAGGGGAAATACCATGCGTCTTCTCGGGAGAACTTTCCGAATGGGAATCGCCATGGCCTTTCTTCGTCTTTATGTGCAGTAATAGGGGACGGTTTTGTCCTTTGCAAAATTCTAAATTCTCCAATAATTCATTCACATTGTGGCCGTCGATCGGTCCAACATATTTCAATCCATAGTGCTCGAAAAATGAAGAAGGTAGTAGCAATGATTTAATCGTTTGCTTGAGCCCTGCCAATAACTTCACTAAAAATTCACCGCCGGGTAATTTTATGGCATATTTTTTGAGAAAAGTTTTAATATTATTATAAAATCGATGGCGGGTCATTCCATTGAGATACTTGGCAATGGAGCCGACATTTTTTGAAATCGCATAGCCATTATCGTTGAGGATGACAATGAGTCGATTTTTTCCCATATTATTTAAAGCCTCAAGGGTAAGTCCATTGGTCAACGATGCGTCTCCGATCACCGCAATGACGTGGTAATCCCGGTGCAATTGATCCCGAGCCACGGCCATCCCCATTGCGCTGGACAGTGCCGTTCCGCCGTGGCCACAAAAAAATACATCGTGCGGGCTTTCCACCGGAGCGGTAAATCCCGAAATTCCGTGCGTTTGTCGGAGCGTCGAAAATTTATCCCTGCGATCGGTTAGAATTTTATGGGCATAGCACTGGTGAGATACGTCGAAAATAATTTTATCCCTCGGCGAATCAAAGACGCGGTGCAGGGCGATGGATAACTCGACAACGCCGAGATTTGAAGCCAAATGCCCCCCATTGGACTGCGTTGTTTTTAAAATAATCTCCCTGATTTCTTGGGCTGTTTTTTTGTAATCTTCGTTTTCCATTGGCACACTTTCCTTTCCAAAAGAAAATGATCCACGCGACAAAGTCCAAAAAAAAGATATAAACAGGGATGGCGAAATGGAATCCCTTGAAACTTTGTCCCAAACTCCCCAAGGACCCTAGGGACTTCACGCCCCTAGGGCAGCCGATTAACTCATTCAACGGCCTGTCCGATGGCCATGAAATCACCGGCAACCAATGAGGCACCGCCGATCAGTCCGCCGTTGATATCCGGTTGCCTGAGCAGTTCCGCCGCATTGTTCGGTTTCATGGAACCTCCGTACAGGATGTGCATTGCCAATCCTTCCTTCGAAAATTGCTGTTCCAATAGGTTGCGAATAAAGGCATGGATTTCCTGAGCCATTTCCGGCGTTGCCGTTTTCCCCGTACCGATAGCCCAAACGGGCTCGTAGGCGATAACCAAATTCCTATCCCCAATGCCTTCGAGTGCCGAACGAATTTGCCCTCCAATGACACTTTCCGCTTGTCCCGATTCCCGCTCCGCCAGCGTCTCTCCAACGCACAAAATCGGCGTCAATCGATGCTCCTGGGCAGCTTTTATTTTTCGGTGAATGAGCCCATTCGATTCCTGAAAAATACTGCGCCGTTCGCTGTGCCCGATGATCACATAGCCTACACCCAAATCCCTAAGCATGGGAGGCGAAATCTCCCCCGTAAAGGCACCTTCTGGCTCACAGTAAAGATTCTGTGCACCCAAGGCGATAGGCGAATTCTTTAGCAAGGACGCGGCGCGCTCCAAACTCGTAAAAGGAGGGCAAATTGCCAGAGACAATTTTTCCGAAAAATGTCCCCCATTTACCCGTTGCACAAGTTCTTCAATGAGCACCGAAGACTGCGACGGTGTCCCATTCATTTTCCAATTTCCAACGATTAAATATTTCTTATCCATAGCCATAATTTAAACAAATTTTCTTAGAGTTTCCCAGAGGTGCTCCAATGCCATCGGCAATACCCTCGTTTCGCTCACAATGGGCATGAAATTCGTATCCCCATTCCAACGGGGTACGAGGTGGCAGTGTAAATGTTTCGGAATGCCCGCACCGGCCGTTGTGCCCAAATTTATGCCAATATTCATCCCATCCGGCGACAATGCCCTATATAATATTTGCTGCGCCCGCACGATCGTTTGAAAGAAATCAACGCTCTCCTCCGCCGTGAGTTGTTCCAGGTCTTGGATTTCGCGTTGGGGTAATACGAGAAGATGCCCCCCATTGTAGGGATACTTATTGAGGATGACAAAACTTAGCGGCGTGCGAAAAAGCAGGAGGGATCGTCTTTCATCCGGATCATTGAAAACGCCGAGAAATGGGTTATTCGTTGCCGGATCTTTTGGCGTATTGACATAGGGAATGCGCCAATGGGCATGCAAATATTTCATGGGAAGACTATAGTATATTTTTTGTCTAATGCCAATATATATCTTGACACTGTGAAGATTTTTTCAAAAAATTATGGGCAGTTACTGGGAAGTCATGGCAAAAACGAAAGAAGAAATCCGAGAAATTGTGCGTGGAATTATCGCTGAAATCGCACCCGATGAGGATGTTAGTACTCTGAAGGCGGAGATTCCTCTGCGGGAGCAATTGGATTTGGATTCCATGGATTTTTTGGATATCGTCATGGAATTGCGCAAACAGCATTCCGTTGATGTTCCCGAAGCGGATTATCCACGCCTGGAATCCCTCGACAGCTGCGCGGACTACCTGGTCGGAAAAATTTAATCCGCCAAATAACTTTTGCCCTTGTATTCGCATTTCAAATTTGAGATTACCCACCGCGATTCATTCACCCAGGCGCGCTGCGGCTTACTAACAACTCCCCACGGTATTTTGGAAACACCGGCATTTATTTTTTGTGCGACGAAGGGCGCCATGAAGGCGGTCACGACGCAGCAAATGTTGGAAGCGGGTGCGGAAATTATTCTGGCAAATACCTACCACCTATTTCTCCAACCGGGCCACGAATTCGTCTCCCGCCACGGCGGTCTCCACAAAATGATTCACTGGAATCGCCCCCTGTTGACGGATTCCGGAGGTTTCCAAATTTTCAGTCTGGGGCACGGAGGTGTTGCCAACGAAATTAAGGGAAAGTGCAACTGCAATCGGCCGAAAACACTGCTGAAAATCGATGAAGGGGGCGCACATTTTCGATCCTATGTCGACGGGCAAAGGTGCTATCTAACACCGGAGAAATCCATTGAAATTCAGCGGGGACTGGGGGCTGACCTCATCCTTACCCTCGACGAATGCACACCCTTCCACGCCAAAAAACAACACACGGAATATTCCATGGAGCGGAGTCACCGCTGGGAGCTGAGAAGTTTTCAAGAATTTGAAAGGCACAGCGACGGGCGACAGGCCCTCTACGGCATTGTCCAGGGCGGAGTTTACGAAGATCTAAGGGAACGCAGTGGCCACTTCGTCGCAGAACAAGAGTTCTTTGGCCAAGCGATCGGTGGTAGCCTCGGGGAAACAAAGGAACAGATGCACGACGTCGTTTCCATGACTTGCCAATATGTTTGCAAAACCCGTCCCACACATCTCCTGGGGATCGGTGGAATTTCAGATATTTTAAATGGCGTCAAAAATGGAATTGATACCTTCGATTGCGTTCATCCAACGCGTTTGGCCCGCCACGGCGGAGCACTTGCCCATCCCGATGAAAATGATCGAAAAGAGTATATAAATCTTAAAAATGCACAATTTTCCGAAGATATGCGTCCCATCGATGAAAATTGTTCATGTTATTGTTGCCAAAATTTTTCCCGTGCCTACATTCACTACCTATTCAGAGCGCGGGAAATGTTGGGCGGCCAGCTGTTAACGATTCATAATGTGACATTTATGATGCGCCTAGCGCGAGAAATTAGGAGTATGATAAGGAATGGAAATTTTTCGGAAAAGACCCATTTTAGATTACCGTCACAGAGTAAGTAGTTTTTGGAGCTATTTTCGTTCTAAACTCGTCGATTATGCTCATTTTTTCTACATTTTAATGAGGTTCCAATTTTTTCGCTGCCTCGATTTTTATGGGACTGTTTTTAGATTTTATTTTAAGAACCATGCCTTTGCCAGGACGGATTTCGCCATTCTCAGTAAATATTGGCTCGATTCTCCATTTGCAATTAGCAAGCGCTATTTGCAGCTAAAGTTAGAGCCGGATGTCCACCAATACGGTGAAACGCCCCTACTGACCATTGAAAAAATTGCCCAAAAAGCCAATATTACGGAACGGGATCACGTCTTCGAATTGGGTTGTGGGACGGGGCGGTGTGCCTTTTGGCTCGCCTATTTTAGAGCATGTTCCGTGACGGCCATCGAACAAATTCCCGATTTCGTAGATTTTTCCAACCAATTGGTTGAAAAAAATAGCTTTTTGGAGGGGAAGCTTCATTTCATTAGGGGGGATTTTTTGTCCACGGATCTCAGTCAGGCAACGGTCATCTACCTCTACGGCACTAAAATGACTAACAGCCAAATCGAATCGCTTATTTTTAATCTCAATAAGATACAACTGGGGACAACAATTATTACGGTCAGTTACAGCCTAAACGAAATTATCGCCGAAAGCAAAAATCATGCGCTTTTGAAGGAATACTTTGCAGTCACCGCCAAATTCGCCGTTGAATTTCTCTGGGGGAAAGCCACGGTCTTTATTCAAAAAAAATTGCAGTAAAATCGCCGAACGCTCCCCTGGTGAGCGAGATTCCGTCCCTTGCTTGGGGCTTTGTCCCAAACTCCACAAGAAGATTCCCAGCGGACTCCATCCCGTGCCCCCGTAAGGAGTCTTAGGCTCCTCGACCTCTTTCAGCCAAAACCAAGGGAGATCTTTCCCTGATCTTTGCATGGGGAATTCACAAAGGATTTTTAAAAAAAAATTCACTCCAATAGGTTTTCAATGGAACGCTTGTATTGTTGGCCGTATTTATCGGAGAAATATAAACTACGCTTCCCAACTTTTTCTAGGCGGATTTTGGGGTGTTCATTGAGCAGCGCGCCCATGGCGAAAATTTTACCACCGACGACGACGTTCCCACTCCCATCTCCCCGGCGCTGAATCCTATCGACGTGGAAGGATAATAGTGCGCTCTGAATTTTTCCCCGCTGGAGAACGAGTGGATCTCGAAAGAGATGTTTCAGTCCACGCTCCGG
>JAIRYA010000027.1 GCA_031268005.1 Puniceicoccales bacterium
CTTGGCTCTCAAAACCTTCTGTTTTGAATACTATTGGAAAGACTGTATTTTTTTTCCGATTCTCTTGCCATTGCCTTATTCCCAATAATGCAAACCACAATTCTCCTTTTTCCCCCAATTTTTTATTTTCTATCATTATTGCTTCTCCGGCTTCCATTTTTTTTACTTGATCCGCTAAATTAATAAGATATATTACGGGTTCTCCTTTTCTAGTTTCTTGATCTTTTCCCGTATCCAATGTTTTTAGGACTCGCTTACTAATGACGGAAGGTATTTCCTTATTTTCTAAAAAATTATACAATGCAAGCACCTTAACCGAAACCATTGATTTTTTTTCTCGCAAATCCTCTCCGTAACTTTCTATCCTATCCATAAAATTTGAGTCATAGGTCCTTTGCATCTCCAAATCAAATTTTTCTACATGTTTGCCATTGCGTGGTTTATCGGTGCCTTTCCAACAAGTACATTGACAGGCAATATCTAACCTTCGAGTCTTCTTACCCCTTACCTCGCCTAGTTTTGTCCTTTCATTATCAATCATTTTTAATTCTTTTATCCTAAATCCTTCTTCATCGATACCCGGATAAAAAATACTATTCAAAAAAGCCTTACAACGCTCAGGTCCCGTGTGCCCTCCGATCTTTTCCGAATCCTTAAACAATAACTTAAATGTCGCATCATAGCTCGGATCTAGAATCTCGGTCAACTGATCTTTACTCAATCGATCTCTCGTTTTAGAATCTTTCCCCTTTAGAAGGGCAAGGTGAGGGAGTTCTTTCTGTAAATGTTGAGCTGGCTGTGACTCCGCTTGTGAGGCTTGACCAATTTGATAGAGGCTTCCAAAGCATAGGCCCCATAGAAACAATTTTCTTATTAAATTTCTTTTATTCATAATCTTTCTTTGTTAAGAAGCAAATATGTACTAAACAAAAATTGCAAATCTTTTCGAAAGAAAATCCGTGATTTATAAATATTTTATATTGTGATTTTGCTTCCCATGTACCATTGGATACCTAGAGTCAGGGCATTTCATGAAAATCGACAGTGTCAAAATCTATGATCTCGAAGAATGTGTGGTTGCCAGTGGATTGCCCATGCTTTCCGCCTACGACGAAAATGAATTCGCCGAAAGTGTCGCCCAATTCAAAGGCGATCTCGCTCAAAATCAAAAAAATAAACACTTCCTCCGCGCCTGTAAACTCGCTTCGAGCCCATCCGCTTCGGGCCATTGTAATTTCCTGAAAGGCATTCTCGTCGCCTTCAATGTGACGGGGACGCAGGCGTGGTGGATGCAAGCGGAACGCTATAGTCATTTTGTCATCGATTCGAGCATGTCCAAAATGCACCGCCTGAAATCGATGGATCTTGCCACCCGTTGCCATCCCAAAACACCGGAATTATCCCGGGAAACAGTCGCACAACTCGTCGCTTCCGATGACATTGAATCACTCATCTATGCCTGCCCAATGGGACTGGAATTGACCGCCCGCGTCAATACGAATTACATGCAACTGCGCATCATGTACCATCAGCGCAAAGCACACCGCCTATGCGAATGGCATGCGTTTTGCCATTGGATGGAATCGCTTCCCTTTGCGGATGAGTTTATCATCGGTGAGCGGGAATAATTGTCCGAGGCTCCGCCTCAAACGCCACAAAGCGTCTGCAATTCCCTGTCCTTTTTAGGCAAAAATTCCGCGTAAATTGCGCAAAGTTTTGGCCTAGGAAAAAATTTTTCGCAATTTATTATTATCAATTGGTATATTTTTCTATTTATTTTAAACATTTTTCCGTGAAGCGCTTATAAAAACACACCAAAGAAATATTTTTGGTGTGTTTTTATTTTTAAAAAAGTTTTTAGCAATTTAGTAACTTGCTTCCATTATACATTTTGTTGTATTATTATTCTCCTACATCTTCTCCATCGCCATATTTGGCCTCTGCCCCATGTAGAAGTTTTTGAATTTTTTCTCTTAGTTCCCTATCCGTAAGGGCTCCCAGGTAATCCGCCGGTGTATGCCCCATATCATCCTTGACATTGACATCTAACGTTTGCTTGCTATCTCCGTACTCCGTCTTATCTGCGTCCAGGTCTAATATCTGCTTTACGATGTCCGCTTCACCGTACATAACGGCTATGTGTAGTAGGGTTCGCCCCTTGACATCGCGGGAGTTAACTCTAATTCGAGGGCAACCCAATAGAAGGTCAACATTTGCCTTATTTGGTCTTTGGCCACCACCTTCTGGAGAAAGATTATATTTCATGGCTATGTACAGAGGGGTCTCCCCGTTATAATTATGCTCATTGACATCCAAACGCCCATCTTCGATCAATAGCTGTAAGCATTCCTGAGAATTGGCAGCGGCAAAGTGCATGGGTGTATTCCCCAATGCCGTTTCTATGCTCACAACGGCCGTATTCTCATCGAGTATTTTTTTTAAAACACTCCCACTCTGCAAACTTGCCGCAAAATGAATGACCGGAAGCAAATATCCAATCATTACCTGTTGATTGGTATTGAAACTTTTACCGGAAGAAAAACTTTCAAATAGCACTTTCATGCCATCAATCCTTACGATATTGGTTCCAATTACCACGCGCGAATCCTTCTTTGTCCGATCGGTCCATCCCGATAGGTAGGGTATTTCCAGCGGCATATAGGGGGGGACTTCGGGAACTCCGGAACCAACGGCAACGGTACTAATTTCCGCAGCCCCTAAAACCAAGCCTGCAATCCATGCACGCCTTCCAACTAATCGACTAATTTTTTCATCCATACGTAAAATCCATTGTTGTATTCTTTTAAGAAATGTCAATTCTTTTGAAGCTTTTTATTAGAAACAATAAAAAACAGACCCATGATTCATTTTTTTAGCTATTTTCCCGTGAAATTTCATTTTCCCTATTGCCGTTTTTTTCCCTGAAGTTTTCCTAGAAATATGACTTCTCCCCTAGGACAACTTAGCACCGTCGATCCCGCCATCGCTTCCATGATTGAAGGCGAGCGGCAACGGCAACGGCAACACATCGAGCTCATTGCCTCCGAAAACTTTACTTCCCCTGCGGTCATCGAAGCCGTTGGCAGCATTTTGACCAATAAATACGCCGAAGGCTACCCGCAGAAACGCTACTACGGCGGCTGCGAATTTGTTGACCAAATTGAATCTCTTGCCATCGAACGCGCCCAGCAACTTTTCCACTGCGAACACGCCAATGTTCAACCCCATTCCGGTAGCCAAGCCAATACGGCGGTTTATCTAGCTTGTCTGAAGCCGGGCGATAAAATCCTCACCATGTCCTTGGAACACGGTGGCCACCTTAGCCACGGCTACGCCAAAAATATCAGCGGCATGCTCTTCGAAGTCACCCACTACGGCGTTTCCGATGAAAGCGGTGAAATTGACTACGACCAATTGGAATCCATTGCGAATGGTCTTCATCCTAAAATGATTACCGTCGGCGCATCGGCCTACTCGCGGACCATCGATTTCGAACGCGTCGGAACCATCGCAAAAAATTGCGGTGCATTGCTGATGGCCGATATCGCCCATATTGCGGGACTGGTTGCAACGGGATTACATCCCACACCGGTTCCCTACGCCGATTTTGTTACCACGACAACCCATAAAACTTTGCGTGGGCCACGGGGTGGTATGATTCTTTGTAAAAAAGAATGGGCTAAGTCAATCGATTCCGCAGTATTTCCGGGGACTCAGGGCGGTCCACTGATGCACGTCATTGCAGGAAAAGCCGTTTGTTTTTTGGAAGATTTGAGGCCTGAATTTAAGGAGTATCAGCGGCAAATCCTCAATAATTGTAAAACACTTTGCAATGCAATGGAAGAGCGAGGCTTTCACATCGTAAGTCATGGAACGGATAATCATTTATTTCTAATTGATTTGCGTCCGACGCATCCCGAAATCAGCGGAAAAGATGCGCAAATCGCACTGGAGCGAGCGAATATTACATTGAATAAAAATACGGTGCCCCATGAAACGCGCAGCCCCTTCCAAGGGAGTGGATTGAGAATTGGAACGCCGGCGCTTACGACTCGGGGAATGAAGGAAAAGGAGATGCTTCAAATTGCCAATTTCATGGAAATAATTCTCAAAGATATCACCGATGAAAAAGTCATTGAAAATGTACAAAAACAGGCCATCGAATTGTGCGCCAAATTCCCACTGCCCCATTGATTTATGGTCAATTGCCGCAGGGACGCTGTCGCTTGCTTGAGGCTTCGCCTCAGATTTCCGCAGGACGCTGTCCTGCACCTGCAAGGAGTCATTGACTCCTTGACCGCTTTCAGCCAAAACCGGGGAGATTCTCCCCGGTTTTTCGCCTGGAGAAGTGACTTAAGAAGAAAAAAAAGAGACTCCTTTGCCCAATGGCTTTGCAAACTGCAATGCCATTGGGCCGTGTAGAGGTCCAGGAGACCGGTCTCCTGGCGGGAATCCTAGGGGCGTGCAGCCCTTGGATTAATTTCCAGCCCCGCGGCGCAGCCGTGGGGCTCTTACTTAAAAAAAGAGACTCTTTGCCCAATGGCTTTGCAAATTGCAATGCCATTGGGCTGAGTGGAGGTCCAGGAGGCGGGTCTCCTGGCGGGGATCTTAAGTGGCGCGTAGCCCTTGGAAGGCTTTGCTTGCAGGACGCCGCTTGCTTGAGGCTTTTCCTCCGGCTTCCGCAGGACGCTGTTCTGCACCCTGCAAGGAGTCATTGACTCCTTGACCG
Source organism: Puniceicoccales bacterium (assembly GCA_031268005.1). Classification (GTDB taxonomy): domain Bacteria; phylum Verrucomicrobiota; class Verrucomicrobiia; order Opitutales; family LL51; genus LL51. The sequence goes on from JAIRYA010000027.1 coordinate 4,730, forward strand.
CTTTCAGCCAAAACCGGGGAGAATTTCCCCTGCTTTTCGCATGGAGAAGTGACTTAAGAAAAAAAAAAAGAGACTCCTTTGCCCAATGGCTTTGCAAACTGCAATGCCATTGGGCTGAGTGGAGGTCCAGGAGACCGGTCTCCTGGCGGGGATTCTAGGGGCGTGTAGCCCTTGGATTAATTTCCAGCCCCGCGGCGTAGCCGCGGGGGTTTTACTTAAAAAAGAACCCCCTTTGCCCAATGGCTTTGCAAATTGCAAAGCCATTGGGCTAGGTAGAGGTCCAGGAGGCGGGGATCCTAGGGGCGAGCAGCCCTTAGAATTCGCGATATCATTCATTTAAGTGCATTTTTGAAATCATTTTCGGACCAAATGGGTATATTTTTTGCTTCCGCTTCGCCCAATTTTTGCCCCCCCCCCGCACCTGCGATCAGGATATCGACACTCCCATTGATCCCATTGGCAACGGAACCGCCATTTTGTTCAATGAGTACCTTTACTTCGTCGCGTGCATATTGCTCTAATTTTCCCGTTATAGCGAATAATTTACCGGAAAATTTCGGATTTTTGACGGTTGATGGAATTGAAAATTCCAATCCATTGTCTAAAATTCTATGGATGGTGTCCATATTTTTTTCTTTCCCAAAAAAATCGACGATACTTTGCGCCGCCTTTTCACCGACGCCCCTAATTTGCATCAAATCATCGACGGAAGCTCCCATGAAGGCATCCAAAGAAGAAAAATAATTCGCTAAATCCTTTGCCGTTTTTTCGCCAACGAGTGCAATCCCCAAGCCATTGATGAATCGCCACAGCTCCGTTTTTTTACTGTGTTCAATATTCGACAGCAAGCGACTGATCGACCGATCACCGAAATTATCCAAAATATATAAATCTTCCCGATGGAGAGCGTAGAGATCGGCAATCGTTTTCAATTTCCCGTTTTCCACCAATTTGCGCACAACGGCATCGCCGAGACTATCGATATCCATGGCCGTTTTGGATGCAAAATAAATAATTTTTTGAATAATCTGTTCCCGGCAATTCTCATTTGGACAACGGCAGGCGACCTCTTCCGGGAGGCGTAGGAGTTCCGTTGCACAACGGGGGCAATTTTTTGGGAAAATAAATTTTTCCAGTGCTTTATTTTTCCGATTTTCTAGGTTCACGGCGACAATGGCCGGTATAATTTCTCCGGATTTTTCGACAATTACCCTATCGCCGATGCGAATATCTTTTTTTTCGATGTCATCCCCGTTGTGCAGTGTCGCCCGCGATACCCATGACCCCGATAGATTGACGGGTTCCAATTCGGCAACGGGGGTGATCACCCCCGTTCTACCCACCTGAAAAGTAATGTCCCGCAAAATCGTTTCCGCACGCTCTGGCTCGAATTTATAGGCAAATGCCCAGCGGGGAGCCTTTGCCGTTGTTCCCAAATTTTTCTGCAATAAACATTCATTGATCTTAAAAACGACGCCATCCGTATGGTAGGGCAAGCGTTTTCGCTCCCCATCGAGTTGCCGAATAATAGTTTCCGCATCCCCTATTTTTTCGCAAATGTAAAAATATTTTTGCGACTGGAACCCTAACCGTTCCAAAAAAGGATAGATTTCGCTCTGCCTTTGAAAATTATTGCCCATTCCAAGCCCATGGGCGATAAATTGTAGCCGTCGCGAACGGACTTCACCACTGTCCATTAATTTTAAAGTCCCAGAAGCTAAATTTCGCGCATTGGCAAAAGGAATTTCTCCCCCATCCGACCGTTCCCGATTAATGCGTTGAAAGTCTGCCTGATCCATGTAAATTTCTCCGCGAATTTCGATCAAATCGGAAACATTTTCGATGTGTAAGGGTAAGCCCTCGATGGTTTTTACATTATCCGTTACATCGTCTCCTTCGGTTCCGTTTCCACGCGTCAATGCGTATTTCAATTGCCCTTGCTCGTAGATTAAATTCACCGCAAGTCCGTCGATTTTCGGTTCAACGACGTAAATTAAAGGCGTATCTATTTTTAATAATCTACCTATGCGTCCATTAAAATTTAAAATTTCCGTAAGGTTATAAGTATTTTCCAGGCTGAGCATCGGCGTGGGATGGGCCCGCGTCAGTAAAATTCCACCGCGATCGTCTCCGATCTTTTCCGGCGATGAATTTTCCGGAAATAGAGACTCCAAACGCAATAACTCCGCCTTCAGGCAATCGTACTCGAAATCGGAAATTTCCGGTTGCGAATCCCTGTAATATAGGCGATCGTGGCGATCGATCTCCGCACTCAATTGGAGGATTTTTTTTTGCGCTTTCTTTTTTTCCCTGGGTGTCAACTCCGACATGGTGCCATAGATTAGGAGCAAATCTTAAAATTCGATCAAAAAATAGAAAAAATTCCATTTTGGCTGCTCCAAGGGCTACGCGCCCTTAGGATCCCCGCCAGGAGACCGGTCTCCTGGACCTCCCCTTGCCCAATGGCTTTGCAATTTGCAAAGCCATTGGGTAAAGGGGGCTCTTTTTTAAGTAAGAGCCCCGCGGCGCAGCCGCGGGGCTGGAATTTTTTTTTGAAAATATTTCCTGCCAAAATTCAGCGAAATTTTCGCTGAATTTTGGCGAACAAGAGTTTCTCTTTCAAACAAAACTCCCTTCTCCATGCCAAAAGCAGGGGAGATTCTCCCCTGCTTTTGGCTGAAAGCGGTCAAGGAGTCAATGACTCCTTGCAGGTGCAGGACAGCGTCCTGCGGAAACCTGATGCAAAGCCTTCCAAGGGCTGCACGCCCTTAGGATCCCCGCCAGGAGACCTGCCTCCTGGACCTCTACCTAGCCCAATGGCATTGCAGTTTGCAAAGCCATTGGGCTGAGGAGTCTCTTTTTTTTCTTCTTAAGTCACTTCTCCAGGCGAAAAACCGGGGAGAATCTCCCCTGCTTTTGGCTGAAAGCGGTCAAGGAGTCAATGACTCCTTGCAGGGGGCAGAACAGCGTCCTGCGGGTAAGCAATGGAGTTTCGTGTTAACCTCCTTGCCCTATGATTTTAATTTATTTTTACTTAAAATTTCTTCGGCGGTGACCGTAGCCGTTCCGATTTTACTGACGACGATTCCCGAGGCAAAATTTGCCAGTTTTGCCGCATCTATAATTGACTCCCCCGCTGCCAAAGCCGCCGTTAAAAATGCAATGGATGTATCCCCCGCACCGGAAACGTCGAAGACCTCCCGCGCCTCGCTGGGAATTTGCTCTGAAATTTCTCCATTTTCTGCGATCAACATCCCCTCCTGGCCGAGCGTAATGACCAAATTTTTTGGATAATTTTGGACAAAAATAGACCGGCATATTTCCGCGGCATTAAAATGACCGGACCTATTTTGCACGCCAACCATCTCCAGTGCCTCCGATTTATTCGGTTTTAAAAGATCGGCGCCCAAAAATTGAACCCCACTCCTGGGCTTTGGATCAACGGCGACCACTACGCCGTGGCGTTGTGCGGATTTTATCACCCGATCGACCAGCGATTGCGTAATCGTTCCCTTGGCATAGTTTGAAAATATAATCGCATCGCAGCAACCTATTTTTGTCAATAATTCTTCCACGCATGTGCTCTGTTCCAGGCTATATTTTTCGGGTAAATCCTCAATATCGAGGCGGCACAATTGCTGATTGCGGACGATAACCCGTGTTTTTATAATCGTTCGCACGCCCTTTCGCTGGCAGTCGGGATGGCATCGAATGGAATGCGTCCACAGGAGATGGCGAAGGTGTTTTCCATAAATATCCTCTCCGAAAGTTCCAAAAACTTCCACATCGACACCCACCGAACGCAAATTTAATGCAACATTCCCCGCGGCACCTAGGGCTTCCTTTTCCTGTTCCACGTCGACGACGGGGACCGGCGCCTCCGGAGAAATGCGACTCGCATCGCCAAAAATATAGCGATCAAGCATCAAATCCCCGATGACAAGAATTTTTAATTTTGCAATTCGCCCCAATAAATCTCCTAAATTTTTCAGCACTTCCATTTTTATAGCGTTCCTTTTATTTATTTTCATTCGGAATACTGCAATTGGCTGTGAATAAAATCACGGGTTTTTTCCGATGCACCCTGGTTTCGCCTGAACCAGTTGCCAATATTTTTTGCTAAAACTTGGCGTTTTTGAGCATTTTCAAACAATTCGACGATGGCATCGATGGCTTCTTTTTCACTTTCTACCTTTATGGCTGCATTTTCCACTTCCAGTTGTTCGCACATGTCGCGAAAATTAGTCATGCGATTGCCGTAAATAATAGGAATTCCCGCCATCGCCCCATCCAATGGATTTTGTCCGCCTTCATTCGGCGCCAAACTTTTCCCGACGTAGGCCAAATCGGCAATTTGAATCAGCCGAGATAATTCTCCCGTCGTATCCGCCAAACACACCTCGACATTTTGCGTCGAAATTCCCTGCGACCGCCGGGAAAAGGTTAGGTGCTCACTTTCCAAGTACTGAATTAATTCGCGGCGACGTTCCGCGTGGCGCGGCACGAGAAGTAAAGCCAATTTGCCTTCAAATTGTTCGTTCCGTTTTTCTTGAATTTTCCGAAAGGCTTTCACCAGCATAGCCTCTTCGCCGGGCCAAGTGGAGCAGCCCATAAGCACAAATGCATCTTCGGGAAATCCAAGTTCTTTCCCTAGGAGTTTTTGTTCCCCTTCCGAGAGCGGTGCAATGGGGACATCAAATTTCATGTTGCCGAAATTTTCAATTGTTTTCCCATAAAATGAAGCAATTCTTTCGTAATTTTGTTCGGAAGAAGCTAAAATGAAATTCAATTTTTCAAAAATCCAGCGTGCCAATCGGGGAAATGCTCGGTAATATTTGAAGGAATAATCCGATAGGCGTGCATTCACTAAAAAAATTGGAACTTGTCGTTTTTCCGCCTGCAAAATATGTTCCGGCCATAGTTCACTTTCAACGAGAATAATTGCATCGGGCTCTATGCGCCTCCAGGCCATTCGGCTAAATAACCAGAAATCCCAAGGAAAATAGCCGTGAAATAAAACATATTGCGACAATTTATCGCCAATAATTTTTTGGGCAGTTGGGGTCGTCGTGGTTAGGACAATTTCGTACTCCTCACCCAACAATGCGATGAGACGGGAGATTGCGTTTACCTCACCGACACTTACCGCCTGAATCCATAGGCGTTTTTTTTCAGATTTTGGTAAAAAAGGGAAAAATCCAAAGCGGTGTTTTAAATTTTTCCCATAGCCGCCACGCTTCCTCATTTTGGGGAGATTTTTTAGTAAAAGTAGCGCAAAGATAGGGAAAAACAACAGTCGATAAATCAAGATCATTTCAAATAAAATTAATGAATCAAAGCCCACAATGACAATGAAATTTTTGAGAAAACTGCACCATGTTTTTCCGAAATCTTTTTTGGCATATTTTTCATGTAAATTTTTCCTACCAATGGCTTGCGGGTGCCAAGACAAAATCCTAGGATCGTTTTCCCTGTGTATTTTCCAAGCTATTGGTCGCCTCCAGGAAAATAACTTGATAAAATAAAGATATGAACAGAATAGGAAGAGAAAATTATCGACCCTGCCCTCAGGGGAGGGCTTTTTATAAATATTAATCAATTTTAAAACTCCTATTAAAATGTTATTATCGGAGGCAATGGAACGATTTTTTGTATTTTTGGAATTGGAAAAATCCGCCGCCAAGAATACGGTTGAAGCCTACGAGAGCGATATGCGATTATTTTCCCAATTTTTTGGCAACGGCGATGTTCAATCCGCCCATCGAAGGCAAATTGTTGCCTGGGTAGAGTTGTTGCTAGAACAGGGCTATAAGCGTTCCAATATAACGCGAAAATTGGTGGTATTGAATGTTTTTTTTTCCTTTTTAGTGCGCGAAAAGATAGTTCCAATCAATATCATTTTCGATATTTTTTTACCAAAACCGCAGCGAAAAATTCCCGATACGCTATCGCTCGACGAAATCGAAAAAATTTTATCCATCCCCAATAAAAATAGAGCACACGGTTTGCGGGATTATGCGATGCTGGAGTTGATGTATGGCAGTGGTTTACGCATCTCCGAGTTGTGTTCCTTGCCCCTGCAAGCGCTCGACTTTGAAAACAAATTTTTAAAAATTGTGGGCAAGGGTACTAAGGAGCGTTCCGTGCCCATGGGGAGTCAATCCGGCGAAGCACTGAAAAACTATTTAGCTCTTGGACGGCCGCATTTCGTTAAAGAAAATACGGGGAGTGCGCTATTTCTTAGCAACCGTGGCAAGGAAATCTCCCGCAAAACATTTTGGAGAATCCTAAAAAACTATTCGAAATTAGCCGAATTGACTAAGAATACAAAGCCGCACATGCTACGCCATTCCTTCGCGACTCATCTGCTGGAAAACGGTGCCGATTTGCGTATTATTCAGAAAATGCTTGGCCATGAAAATATTTCCACAACGGAAATTTATACCCACGTCGACCAAAGGCGAATTCGGAATCAGTACGAACAATTCCATTTGCGTCCAGACTTGGAGATCGGATGAATTTTTTCATTCAAAATTTTCACTGGATATGGATTGAGATGCAGGGCTTATTGATTTGTCGCATGGCTTTGAAAACATTTTCAACGCATTCAAAGGTATCGTCAATAAACACAACATTTAAAAATTCTTGTCCCGTTTTTTCCCGATAAATTTTTAGAAAGAAATCCAAAATAGTGCCCTTCAAATATCCGAAGTAGGATTGGGTATAGAGATTAATAAAGTTGCAAAAAATAATTCCGCTGGAAAAAATCGGGACAGCGAGAAATTCCGTGAGATCATTGGCGCTTTGAATGAAGTGGCGATTTTGATCTTCGGGGAAAAATCCCGGTGCAATTCGATGCATATCCAATGTAATGTGTTGCCCTTTGCTGCTCTGATCGGCAAGTGCTTTCCCTATTTTTCCGCATTGCTTCAATTGTTCTTTGAGAAATTTTGTTTCATTTTCTTCGGAGGGGTGTGCCCATTGAAAAAGAAATAACTCCCGTGGAATTTTTTGAAATTTTAGATCATTAAAACTAACGCCGATGTATTCCAATCCTTTGATACGCAGCTCCTCAAAGGTTGTGGGTTTCGGAAAAATTTCGGGTCCTTTGAAATATTCCGGATAATCATTCCAATCTCCCTTTCGCATAAGCAAAGGATCAAAGGGATACTTCATGGGATTGACACTGCCTACAACTAGGGTATCTTCCCTAAAAATTAAATCGCTATAAAATGGAGAAGCGTTTGTTAGGGCGATGTGCGTCACGCCCTTGCTCTGTGAACGACGAATAATGCTAGAAAATAATGGATGGATGGGCAGGGCACCTCCCTTCGTAAAGTCGGAACCCGCCTCAATGAGCGTATTATCGATATCCCAAACAACGAGTGTCTGCTCATTGATAACCCCCTCGTCGATAAGTTTTGTTAGCCGATCCGCCACCCCTTCCGGTGGCAACCGAACTATTTCAAATCCAGCATTAGACAACATGAAATAGAATATTTCAAATAATAATAAAATAGTGAACATTAATAATAAAATTTTAAGTATTTTTATCCGAATAGTCATGAAGTTTATGGAATTTCATTAAAACTTAAAGATTTTTTTGTCATATTAAAAAAATCGATGCATTAATCTGAATTTCTTCATTTTCTATTGGCGTTTTTTCTACTTATTTAATTTCACTTTTCCCCCATGAAAAAATTATTTTCGGCGATTTTAGACTACATCTTTCCCCGCCGTTGCTGCGTTTGCAGGCAATGCCTATTTTCTTCAAATTACCGCTATCTTTGCGATCAATGTTTTGGAAAAATAATTTTTCCGAGCCATAACCTATGCCAAAAATGTGGCTATGACTTTGGAGAAGCGAGTTCCCGTGGACCAAAACTTTGTCCCCGCTGCCTTGAAAAAAAATTTTATTTCCAGTCATTGCGTTCAGCCGTTCGACTGAATGGTATTAGTAGACAACTTATCCTTCGATTTAAATATCGAAATGGTGAGCATCTCGCACCCGATTTGTGTAAAATTATCCAACAAAATACCGATTTTATGGATTTCATAGCGGATAGTGTGCTGGTTCCCGTTCCCCTACACTGGCGGCGACAATTCTTCCGCGAATACAATCAGAGCGAACTACTCGCCAAAACATTGGAAAAATTCCCCATTCCTATCCAAGTTTTACCCCTATTGAAACGTATCCGCTACACGCGTCCCCAGGTGGAACTTCATGCCTCCGAACGCCACGATAATATGCGACACGCTTTCCGTATGAATGCAAAAATAAAAATTCCCCTGGATACTAAATTGGTTGTCTTCGATGACGTTTTAACTACGGGATCGACGATCAATGAATGCTGCAAAGTACTTCAAAAATATGGATTTTCGAATATTAACGCCGCCACATTTGCTCAAACGACTAAGGATTAAAGCTATTTTTAATGTGTGAATTTCAAAAATTATGTGGCAAGTATCTTCTCTATTTCTCCGGGGATGCTTTCCTTTTCAATCATTTTTTGAATATTTTTGGCATGGGGAAGGATCTTTAAAATTTTTTCGCCAGAAAATCGCTCGATCGTTCGGAGAAGGAAATCGTCGCTCTCTCCGCTAATGACAATTCCTGCAATGGGAATGGCTCTACTTTTTAGAACCTCGACGGTTAAAAAAATGTGATTCAGAAAGCCCAATTTGAATTTTGCCACAATTAATACCTTTGCATTCATCTTTGCCGCAAAGTCGATCATTTGAAATTTTTCGGCGATGGGAACGAGTATGCCACCCGCCCCTTCAATGACGGTTTTTTGGGGAATATTTTCTTCCAATTTGTCGATATCTAGGCTTATTTTTTCCCGATTCGCCGCATCGTAGGGCGAAAGTGGCGCTCGCAATTTGTAAACTTCGCCAATGATGGATGTTTTTTCGGAAAGTTGCTTCACCGTTTTGCGATCGGAATCACTGCCACTGCCCGTTTGAATGGGTTTCCAATAGGAAGCACCGCTTTGCCTACAAATCCAAGCGGAAACAATTGTTTTCCCAACGCCGGTGTCGGTTCCTGTCACAAAAATATTCACTCTATTTTCTTTCCAATAGGACAAAAAGCACGTTATAATTTAAATTCATTTTTGATCGACTCGATAGAAGTTTGGCAACTATTTTGGCTCGATTTTGCTGAGTTGCTATTACATTTGCGCCGATGTATTTGAAATGTTTTGCCGCCTCAAGTGCGTTTTCGAAAAAGAGATCGTAGCGCCTAAAATCGGAGGCGATAACATTGCCCACCTTTGAAAATAGGGCTAAAAGCTCATCCCTATGGCGATATCGGTGGATCAGAATGGGAATATTTTCCTTGGAAAATAAATACTCGTAGGCGGAGAAACTCCCCTCCGTCAGAATTGAAAGGGCGAAATATTTGCACCTCGGGAGAGTTTTCCCTAGAAATGATTCAATATTTTCGAACCATTGGAGGGTTAAATTGGAAATTTCGAGATCATATGGGCCACTAAATTCATAATTTTCGGCATCACAAATGATATAATTTGAAGCATGAACTTTATTTTTAGCCGCTCGAATCATATTTTTAGAGAGATCACACAGCGTATAGGCCGCGTGGGGATAATATTTTTGGAAGGCGAGGGCCGTGAAACCCGTTCCACAACCAATGTCGAGAATTGTTTTTGGATTTTTAATCGACGGTGTACACAGGCAAGCCAGATGTTCGGAAGATTTCTCCTGCACGGAAGCGTATCGGTCATAGGTCCTTGCGGCCCCATCGAAACTATTTTTAATTTGTAAATTGTTCAATTTCATTGGCAACAATTTCCGGGCTGTGAAACCCTAGGGTGTGATTAATTTCCAAATTCAATATTTTTACGGTGACACCATCGATTTTCGAAAAATTATCACCAATAACTGCATCGCATACAATTGCGTCATTTTGGGTACCTAAAACAAGCGTTTTCACCCCACAATGGGGATAGAATTTTTTCATCATTTTCAACTCAAAAAGTAAGGTTTCCCTTGAAATATTTTCAGGAACATCGCCGAAATATCCGCACATTTCATAGAAAATTTTCAAAGCAGTTTTAGGATTGGAGCTAAAATTTTCCATCGCTTCATCCAGCCGCGGTTCGATTATTTTTCGCAGTGAATTGTCACCGCCGCAGAAATTTAGGAATCCTTGCAAACCAATCAAATGGGAAAAATTAAGCGTCGCATTATTCAATTTTAGGAATCCCAAAGAATGGCCAACGGCAATATATTCCCGTTTGGAATCAATATCCTCGCCACCAAAATAATAGATATTTCCATCCAACAGTGGCGCTAAATGTTGCCAATAATCATTGGTAAAACCAAAACCGTGAGCTAAAATGTAGTTTTTCATGGCAACGCCAAATTTTAAAAAAAAAATCCCCTATTCAAATAAAACTTTTTTCAAATAAAACCCCCGCGGCTACGCCGCGGGGCTGGAAATTAATCTAAGGGCTGCTCGCCCCTAGGATCCCCGCCTCCTGGACCTCTACCTAGCCCAATGGCTTTGCAATCTGCAATGCCATTGGGCAAAGGGGGCTCTTCTTTAAGTAAGAGCCCGCGGCTACGCCGCGGGGGTTTTATTTCCTTTTAGGAAAAATTCTTTTTTCCCAAACGAATCTCTCCTCCGTGCCAAAACCAGGGGAAATTCTCCCCGGTTTTGGCTGAAAGCGGTCAAGGAGCTAATGACTCCTTCAGGGTGCAGGACAACGTCCTGCGGAAACCTGAGGCGAATCCTCAAGCAACCTCAAATAACCGACGAAGCCCCGCGGCAATCTTGCCATTTCCGTTATAGTTTACATTTTGATATGGACAAATGTAGGGAAACTTTTTTGTTGGACGACTATTGGGAGAGGTGACAGAGTGGCCGATTGTGCAACACTGGAAATGTTGTGTACCGGTAACGGTACCGAGGGTTCGAATCCCTCCCTCTCCGCCGGAAAATTACGGTAATATTTCTCAAATTTCAAAGGATTTAGCGTGGGGATGAGAACCCGAGTGGAGGGTTCGTTCCGCGAAGCCCCCTGAGCCGTAGGCGAGGTACCATCCCTCCCTCTCCGCCGGAAAATTACGGTAATATTTCTCAAATTTCGAAGGATTTAGCGTGGGGATGAGAACCCGAGTAGAGGGTTCGTTCCGCGAAGCCCCCTGAGCCGCAGGCGAGGTACCATCCCTCCCTCTCCGCCAGAAAATTACGGTAATATTTCTCAAATTTCAAAAATTGAGAGAAAAGAATCATTTTCTCCCATAATATTTTAAAAATTGCGAAGCATCAGCCTCCTCTGTTTAATAAAATTTTTTAAATCCTATTCCTAGGCCGTAATTTTATGCACCAAAACCACCAAAAGCATTCCATAAAACAATGTGATTTTTAATTTGGACTGTTTTTTGGAAAAGAGACTCACCACCGTCAAAGCGATGAGACTGGGATAGGAAACCTCTAATATGGGAAGTAAGAACTTCGCTATTCCATCGAAATCAAACAGAGATACGACAAAGGCAATTGTCGTCGTCGCAAGTAAAACAAATTCAAATTTGTTTTGCTTCAATTTAAATAGGGAACATAGATATTGGGCATAGATATTATTGAGTGCCACAACCGTCGTAAAGCATGCAATGATTATCGCTACACTCACAAATAATGCCGCATAATTTCCTAGAACATGCTTTGATATGGTCACCAACATCGATGCCGGTTTAACCTCTTTGATCAAATTGGAAAAACTTGCCCCTAAAAAAGTCATTCCGGCGTAGACAACCATCAAAAGAAATGCGGCCAAAATACTCGATTTTATGGCAATTTTTATGGCATCTCCATCGGAAGTTTCCGCCGGGATTGTTTTTCGTATTTGGGTAAAAATAAGAGCGGAAAAGAAAAAAGCTGCCAGTAAATCCATGGTCTGGTAACCGGTTACAAGCCCACTTAAAAAGAGTTCACCGGGAACAGTAGCTACCTCCTCCAATTTACCGTGATGTATCATTCCCAACGCGATTAAAGTAACAAAAAAAACCAATAAAATGGGTGTCATCCATTTTCCCAACATATGAATGATGCGCTGCTCCTTCAGACAAACAAAAAAAGCCACCGCACAAAATATAAGGCTAAAAATATTAATTGAAAGCTCCGGTATGGCGTGGCTTAGACCTCCATAGGCAACGGTGATGCACCTCGGCATACCCCCAAAAGCGGCCATGAGCGATAGAGAAAATAGGGGCAAAAATAATTTCACCAGGTCTCCCGCTCCACCAAAAAACAAATGGTAATTTCCTTTTTGAAGTTTTATGACAAAAAGTCCGAGAAATGGCAAAATGACGCCCGTTACGGCTAATCCTAAAAATCCACATAGCCAATTCTCCCCTGCAATTTGCCCTATTTTGAGTGGAAATACTAAATTCCCTGCCCCAAAGAACATTCCAAATAACGCGAAACCGTAGGTAAAAATGAGTCCACACTTTTTCATAGTCTAATTCTCTTTCATAGAAAACAATCAATTTTAAAAAAAATATCACAAATCCGATTTTTAAATTCGAGTTAATTTTTTTAATGAAACTAGAAATTGTGCAATCGATGAAATAGTCAAACATTAATTTAAAGTAAAAATTTATTTTTTTCATCGGCGCATGGGAAAAATTTTTACGCATTAGCTTGGAAATGGTGGCGAGAGGCGGAATCGAACCGCCGACACAAGGATTTTCAGTCCTCTGCTCTACCGACTGAGCTATCTCGCCGCAACGGATAAGATATCTAGAACCATCATGCCTTCTGTCAATTTTTTTTAGGAAAATTTAAACCAAATAGCAAATAATCCTCAATTGTGGCGAAATCCTCACCTAAAGTTTAGAACGTTCAACCCCTCTTATCTCGCCACAAAAAAATTTTGAATCGCATGGAATCATCCCGATGAGGGCGTCGATTTTGGGAATGAAAAATAACTGAACCTCGCCAAAAGCGACGAAGTCTAAACAACGAATGCAATTGGCTTGGCCTATATTATACACATACATGTCTAATAGCTAATATTGGTGACAAGCCTTTACAAAGGCATATAATGCCAGCAAACATTTTTTTAAAGCTTGTGTCTAAAAATCATAGAAATTTTTCACTTAAATTTTCATTAATCTAATTTATTTTTTCGAGAAAAACGTAACTTCGCTTTGGGTTGAGATTTTGCTGCATTGGAATTGTTGTTGCGAGCCTGGGT